>JACQWK010000170.1 GCA_016209525.1 Verrucomicrobiota bacterium | reverse complement strand
GGAGGGAGGAGCGAGGTTCAACCCCTCGTTCCTACCCCTATCAGTCCACTCGACAGTTCCAGAAGTCAGAGCCTCCTTACGTCGGCTGCTACGCGACAAGCTCGTAATGCGCTCGCGAAATCGCGGCTTCACAGCGTTCACCGGAAGTGCCAGTCTGCCTGCGCCGAGTACTATGAAACCTCTGAGCTGCCTTTCGAAGCTGATCCTCCTTGGCCTTCTCGCAGGCCAGTCCGGCGCCGCGCAACTCTCGAAGCCCAACGTGCTGCTCATCCTCGCCGATGACATGGGCTTCTCCGACGCGGGCTGTTACGGCGGCGAGATTCGGACGCCGAACCTTGATGCGCTCGCGGCCAACGGACTTCGTTTCACCCAATTCTACAACACCGCCCGCTGCTGGCCTTCGCGCGCGGCCATCCTGACCGGCTACTATGCCCAGCAAGTCCGCCGCGATACCGTGCCCGGCGCGCGGAGCGGCGGCGGCGGGGTTCGTCCCGCATGGGCGCGCCTCTTGCCGGAGATGCTCAAGCCGCTGGGTTACCGGTCGTACCATTCTGGGAAATGGCACGTGGACGGGCGGCGGTTGGAGGGCGGTTTCGATCGCTCCTACAGCCTCGAAGATCACAACCGCCATTTTGCGCCGCAAAACCATTTCGAAGACGACACAAAGCTTCCGCCGGTCAAACCGGAGAGCGGCTATTACACCACCGCGGCGATCGCCGAACACGCCGTGAAGTGTCTCAAGGAGCACGCCGAGAAATATGCGGGGAGACCATTCTTCCATTATTTGTGCTTCACGGCGCCGCATTTCCCGCTCCATGCCCCGCCGGAAGATATCGCCCGGTACCGCGAGGCATATCGGGATGGGTGGGACACGGTGCGGGAAGCGCGGTGGCAGCGTATGAAGTCGATGGACATCATCGACTGCGCGCTCGCTGCGCCCGAACGGGAGGTGGGGCCGCCTTACCACTTCCAGGACGCTTTGGATAAATTCGGTCCTGGCGAGGTCAACCGCCCCCTTCCGTGGCGTGAATTGACAGTCACGCAACGCGCATTTCAATCCGCCAAGATGGCCATCCACGCGGCCATGGTTGACCGGATGGACCGCGAGATCGGACAGGTGCTTGGGCAGCTCAAATCCATGGGCGCATTCGACAATACCCTGGTGCTCTTCCTTTCGGACAATGGCGCCAGCGCCGAGATCATGGTCCGCGGAGACGGCCACGATCGCGAAGCGCCGCCTGGTTCGGCCGCCACCTTCCTTTGTCTCGGTCCGGGTTGGTCCACCGCTTCCAACACGCCGTTCCGGCGCCACAAGACGTGGGTTCACGAAGGAGGCATTGCCACGCCGTTGATCGTGCATTGGCCGAAGGGCATCGCGGCACGGGGCGAGTTGCGCCAGAATCCAGGACACGTCATCGATCTCGCGCCGACGATCCTGGAAATCGCCGGCGGCAAATGGCCCAGCGCGTGGGATGGCCATCCCGTGCCGCCGCCTCCGGGGAAAAGCCTTCTGGCTGCGTTCGCCAACGACGGCACAGTCTCGCGCGACTCGCTCTGGTGGCTGCACGAGAATAATCGGGCCATTCGCGTGAGCGATTGGAAACTTGTCGCGGCCGGCAAAGACGGCCCTTGGGAACTGTACGATCTCCGCGCCGATCGCAGCGAAATGAACAACCTTGCTTCACGGAATTCGGAAAAGGCCTTGGAACTCGAACGATTGTGGACCAGGCAATGGACCGAGATCCGCGCACTAGCCTTAAAAGACTTGTCATCCGCGCAGCCGTAGCGGGCTGCGAGTGTCAGGGAAGATTCAAGAACCTTAGCCGCCGACGTCCGGAGGCGGTCTTCAATTCCGGATTCCGGCCAAGACTGCCCCCGGAGGCACCATGGGAAACAGCGCGTCCACGCGAAGGCGGTCGGTGATCAATCAATCACTCCTTGCCGAAAGCCGAGGATGTGTTTGGAGGAGAGGCAGCCGGCAATCGTCTGAGATTGGTCACCCAAGGCTCGAAGTGCTTTCCCCAGGAAACTCCGACGGCAAAACGGGGTTCGCGATCCGATTCGTTCTCCAAAGACGGCTCGCCACGCCGGCGCAGCGCTCCAAGCGCGCGGCCATGGGGGAAGGGCACGAAGATTTGTCGGGGCAAAATAGCCGCGATCCGTCCCCGAGGACTTTGCGGCCGGGCCGGTTGGCGGGGTGGCATCCCGGGCTCGAAGCGCGTTCCCTCTTCCTTGCGGACTTGCTCATGGACGAAAACAGTTACCAGAGCGCGAGTGATAATGTATCTCGAGGCGTCCGAATGCTTTTGGCGCAATGACTGCGGATCGCGTCCGGCATCGACGACAAACAGGCGCGTGTTCCGCTTCCGGTTCGGACGCGCTTTCTTCCACGCCTCACCTTCATATTCGAGGACCACAAAAGTGAGGCGCGCCGGAAGGGCGCCATAGTACTCCTTGGCTGCGGCATCCGAGCCAGGCATGGTGCAATCAAAACCCAGTTCGCTCAACTTCGGAGCATCGAGCCAATCGGGTTCGCCACGCTCCTCCGGCTGACTGGAAAGGCTGTCCCATTCGAGTTCCAAAAAGATGGCGGTGCTCTCGCCGATCATTGGCGGCAGCGAAAGCTCGCGTTCCGTCAGCTCAACCGAGCCCCCAACAGCCTCACTCCGGTTCCGCGAGACGGAAATCAGGACCGAGGTATTGGCCGCCGCGACCAGCAAAGCCGCCACGATCGCAAGAGTGCGTTTCATCCTGAAGCTGGTGGTTCCAACTGCATTATTGCGGTTCATACGCAGGCGTGTTCGGAGACGCGCGTCCGGAGTCGCCGGAAAGCATATAGCGAGACCAGCGCCGTTAGGCCGATGAGCAGGAAGAAAAGGTACTTTGGCATCCATCCCCACCACCAGGAGTGAAGCTTGACATAGAGGAACACGACGAAGCCGAGCGCCCCTAGGTTCACCATCCCGCCTCGACGGAGCTTCAGGCCGTGAAAGACCACGCTCCCGCTCAAAAGCAGGCCGCCAAACTGATAGAGCGTCTCGATCGTGCGCGCCGGCAAGGGCACGCAACTCAGGCGCCCTTCCAGCGAGAGGACCAGTATCGCCACGAAAACCAAGCCCGCACCGCAAATCCGGCAAACCGAACCGAAATCATTCCGGACGCTGCGCAATGCCAGCGAGCCCAACGCATAGACGGTCGCCGCCGCAGGAAGGATCGATTCCGGGCGTTCCATGAAATTCAACCAGTACCTCCCCTGCAAGGTGGCAAGCAGCGCCACCGTGTAGATGCAGAGCATCGCCAAGCCGGCGCCGAAGGGAAGACGGAGGCTGTAGGCCCAGCCTAACAGGACGCCAAAGCTGCCCCAGGCCAGAAGTCCGTGAGCCGAACCGGCCACGTTGAAGATGCTGGCCAGCGCGTTCAGCTCCATGATGAATCCCAGCCCAGCCGCCAAGACCAGAAGCGAGGTGTAATACAGATCCACACCGCGGCGAAACGCAACCTCCGCTGCGCCCAGCGCCAGCAGCGGAACGGTCATCAGAATCAGGACATGAACGGTCTCGGTCAGCGATCCCCAGATTCGATGCAGAAATAGCACGAGGGCCGCGCTCAATGCAGCGCCTCCCAGCAGTGACGTCACCCGCATCCCCAGGGAAATGCGCCGGCCGGATTCAGTGACATCAATGTCGAACTGCTCCGCCAGCCGGGCGAGCAAATGCTCGTGATGCGACTGGAGACGGGAGAATTGCTCCGGCGTGAGAATCAAGGCATGTTCCCGTTCGAGTTCGGCCAGTTCCTCGCGGAAAGCTTTGATCCGGTCTGCTCGTTTCTGCGCGTTGCGCCGAGCGCTGGCGTCCAAAGGCAGCCGTCCGGCGCCTCTCGAAGTTTCGGATGACGTTGCGTCGTCGATGCTGTCACTAGATTCTTTGGGAAAACGAAATGGCTTGATCTGGATCAAGAATTGCGCCCGCCTTCCCATGAACCAAAAGGTGGGGCGAGACTCCTGTCGAGCCCTGACTTCTTTGCCAGCAAGGATTCCAGGGCTCGACGGGAGTCTCGCCCCACCGGGGAACAGGTTCATGGTGCCAACACGCGCGGGAACCGGAGCGCCGGACTCCGATTCGGCACGATGTCAAGCCATCTCCCACTCGCGCGAGTGGTGTCTCCGAATTAGCTAATTCGTAGACACCACACTAGGT
>JACQWK010000168.1 GCA_016209525.1 Verrucomicrobiota bacterium | reverse complement strand
GCACGGCGCGGTGTCCCCGCGCCGTGCAGGCGCGGAACCCTGTCAAACGGGACGAATGAATCCTTGGTCGATGCTTCACTCTGTTCCGCCGCTGCACGCGGCGGGGACGGCGCGGGCGCGCCTTCCCTACCATCAAGCGGGGTCTTCGACCGAACTCCAAGTCAACCTGCGTGATGGCCTGGACGCTGCCTTCAGCAGGCTATCTCTGCACGAGCTGGATGAGATTGCCGCACGTGTCCTCGAGGACGGCGACGGTGGTCAGCCCCGCTCTTGCAGGCTTCCCTCGGAACACCACACCCAGTTTGGTCAATTTTTCGTAGGTTCGCTGAATGTCCGCAACCGCGAACGACGTCAGGGGGATTCCCGCATCAAACTGTGCTTTCGCAATAACTCATCTCCCCTTGATTGCTCATCGGAACAAATGACTCACTTCACCCGCACGCGGTAGAAGCCGAAGGGCCGCGCTTTGCGCGCCGCGTCGGTTTCCGTGACCGAGACGGGCTGGCCGGTGCCGGCCACGTCTGCTTGCGTGACCTGCCACGTTTTCAGATCCTGCGAGTATTCGACATCATACCGGGCGCCCGCCGTCGTTTGGAGCGTCCAGCCGAAGGCGCCGTTGGCGAAATTGACGGCGCTGATTTTCGGGCCCGGACCGGTAGAGCCGGCAGGTTTGGTCGAGAAAATCAAAGTGCCGTAGGTGTACTCGTGGTGCGCCTGGCCGGTCCACCCGACGTGCGAGTAATCGCCCACCCCATCGTCGTCGTTGACCGCGATGTGGAAGCCGATCGAAGCGTCGTCTTTGGGTGAGCCCAAAGAGGTTTTGGGAATCTTGAATTCCACTTGATAGCCACTGGGCGTCAACGAGCCCGCGCCGAACCAATGGACTCCTTTCTGCGCCTCTTTGGACGGCGATCCATCGTAGAAGAAGCCTTTATGGGTCTGCGTGTACTGGCCCTCGAAGACACCCGCGGCCTGCGCCGTCCCACCGCCAAAGTTCTTGCTGTTGTCCACGTCGAAGAATAGCTCGACACTGTCGTCCTCCCAAGTGGGCAGATCGGGCTTTTGTTCGTCGTTCGACTGATCCGTGCTGATCTTCTCGTCCGTAAGATCAACGGCGACGTAGATCGCGTCGTTGTCATGCACGGCCCAAGCTTTGTACTCGAGGTCGGTCACCGGCAGATCGTCGTCCGCGCCAGGAATATAAACCACGCCGATCTTGGCATTGACGCGGATTTCCGTCGCGCCGGCGTACTCAGTCGGATTGATCTTGCCATCGGGATTGGGAGGAGTCGTCACTTTGAACATGGTGTAAGTCTGGGAGCCGAGGACCAAGTTCCCATAGGTCACAGGTTCGTGCGTCTTGCCTCTCCAGGTCAACTGCGTCTCGGCGGTAGTGCCTCCGCCATCGTCGTCATTCACCGCGACGTTAAATCCGAGCACGTCGCCAGGCTTGGGGTTGCCGAGAATACTCAAGGAGATGCGGAACTCGGCCGTGTAGCCCACATCAGTCCGCGCGGTCTTCGCGAACCAAGCCGCCGTCTCGCCAAAACCCGGGTTGCCCGCCTCCTCTTCCCGAAAGGCATTGTTGGCGGTGATCACGAACTGACCGCCCACTTGGCCTTTGGCCCATCGGGCGGCGTTGGCGTTTCCTCCGTCCACAAAAATTTCCACGCTGTCATCGAGCCAGGTTTGGCCGTTCTTCGAATCCGCGGCGGCGGTGTCGGTCTGCACATCTTCATCTCGCACGACCACGGCCACGTAAAGATTCCGGTCGTTGAAACCGGCGTAAATCTTGAAACTCAAATCGTCGATGCTATCGGGTTTCGCGCCATTGGCCAGTTCGCCTCCCCGGATGCCGTCAGCCGCGAAGCCTTTATCGTCCGGGAACACGTGCCAATAGCCGCTGTTGCCCGCGGCGAATCGCCATTCGTCCGGGTCAAGCACGTTGACTTCACCATCGATGACCGGTGGATTGATCTTTAGGGCGTACTGCGTCCGCGTAGCATCCAGGGTTGGGGCGGCGGAGGAAAGCCCTTGAATAAGGGCGAGCACGCCTAAAGCGACAGCCAGACAACAGGCCGCCTTGCTGGGGACAGGCCGAAGCGGCGGATAGAACGCGATCGGAGTACGGAGGGATTTTGTTTCTTTCGTTTTCATGGTTTCTGAGCAGAACGTCTCGAGTGTCAGAGATTCCAAACCGTAACGATCCAGTTGAGATGGGGAGCGCACGCGCCCTCGCGTGCTGTGGCCGGTGCCCTCGCCGGCCGCCTTGGCGTGTTGGAACAATTCACCGTTCTGTGATTGCACCACGCAGCCGTTCCGACCGGCGAGGCGCCGGTCGAAACACGCGTGGGCGCGTGTACTCCCCAGTCCCGACTGAACAATTGCGGTTAAGCGTAGCAAAACGATTGGATTTTGCCTTCCCACGCGGGGGAAAACGTAGGCCTGGAACTCCGTTGAGGCAAGCAAAATGCCGGAAGGCCTGCTTGAACGATTGTTGCTGATGACGTGAGGAGGCCCCGGACAGTGACCAATGTCAACTGTCGAACGTCAAAAGAAGGACGAAACGGTCGCGATCGGTTCGCAGGCTTGGCCTTCGTCCTTTCGACTTGGGATTTCTTTGGCCATTCGGAATTCGTCATTCGTCATTCAGACCTGAGCGGTGCCGTGGCTCGAGCTCCGTAAGTCGCTCAGATCAAGTGGCCAGTGGCCTGTGCTGCCCAAAACCGAATTTGCCCGCTCGCTCCAAGCAATTTCCTCAAGGATTTTCCCTTGTCCGAATCTTCGACGCGGCTATCCTCCACCATGATGTTAAGAAGCAAATCCGTCTCATCTTCCGAAGTATGATTTCCATGACAACACCTACACGCGCGGCGCGCGTTTCTCAGGCGCATTTGTCTCGCCGACCGAGCGGCTTCACACTGATCGAACTGCTGGTCGTGATTGCGATTATCGCGATTCTGGCCGGGATGCTCTTGCCCGCCTTGAGCAATGCGAAAAACCGAGCCACGCGGGTGAGTTGCACGAATAACCTGCGGCAACTCGGCATCGCGTTGGCGATGTACGCCGATGACGCCAACGACAGGCTGCCGCCGGCGAGCTTCAACCCGGAGAAATCCACCGTAACTCCCTACATCAGCTACTTTCTCTTCAGCGGCCCGGCCGGCAGGCCCGCCGACCAAAACAACCCTTACAATCTGGCTTATCTCTACACGACGAAGCTGATCACCACTCCCAAGACGTTCTACGACCCCGGCCTCCGCCACCCGGACCTGCTGGAGATTCGCTTTGAGCTGAAACATTACGAGAACGCCAAGTATCCGTGGCCCAAATCCGATGACACCAGAAGCGATGTGCGGGGGAATTACATGTATTACCCCCAGTCCAACCAACTGGCGAAACAGAATCCCAGGCCCGGCGAAGAAGAATGGTCTCTCGTGGCGGAGAAATCCACGCAATTGGTCGCCCAACGTTCCGTGGTCACCGATCTAATCTACACCTTCAGGACCAGGCCCCACACGACGGCTCGGAGTGCCACCGGCCTGAATGCGCTTTGGGGTGACATGCACGTCTCTTTCAGCACGACCAAGAAGGCGTTTGATCCAAAGCTGTGGGATCCCGGCGACGATCACCGGAGCCAGCAGAATCCTGGCGATAATACGCAGAAGTTCCGCACGATTGTCTCCCTCTTGCGGCCTTGAAGGCGGCGGCAACGTAACGCCGACATTCCTGTCGGCAATTCCCGATGAATTCCTGCCTCGTGAACGCGAGGCCGGGAGACCTCGCAACTTGCCGGCTCAAAAGCCAGCATTCCGAACAACTCGGAGGTGCATCGTTCCGCGGTTTCAGGCTCAGAACTCCTGATTCGGAGGAATTCTATCGAGCCCGACAGGCCGACCCGCGTACATGAAATTTGTTCCGTACAGAACAAATTTCATGTACGCCATTCATGTCTGGGATCAATCCATTTCCATGGCAGTTAGCAGTCCAAGGCAAGGGATCAGAATCTCTGAGGCTCTTCAACTGCTGATTTGGATTGAGATTTGACTCAAATCAACGGCGGTGGAGTCCGGGGCCCGGCATAGTCTCAAGCTCATTGATAATCCCTGAATCCACTAATTAATCAGTTCATAGGTAACTCGACATGACAAATGCCCCTCACCCCATCCCTCTCCCCATCGGATGTGGAGAAGGTGGCCGAAGGCCGGGTGAGGGGTGTGTCGCTACTTCTGGACTCATCAAAAAGTATGAGAATAGCAATGTTCAATAGCAGAACCGGCTTATTTCCCCGCTGGATTCCAGCACTCGGCCTTGCCGCCGGCGTTCTCTCCGCACAAGCGCAATTCCAACTGATCGAGAACTTCCAAACCGCCAAGCCGGGAGACCTAAATGGTCAAAATGGCTGGACAGCCACTCCGGCAGTGGTGCTGGTGGAAGCAGATCCAGTGAAAGCGGGCAATCAAGTAGCCAGCTTTTGGGCGGGCGCAGCGTCTGGATACCTGCCCGTGTCCATCCCCCAAGGCACAACGGCGACGTTGTTTTTCCGGGCCTTTTCCGTGGAAGACACCAGCGGCCTCGATTGGTTTGCAGGCATGTCAGACATGGCCATCAGCGGGACCGGCGCTTTCGGAGACTTTGAGGCCCAGCTTGGTGTGGCAGGAGCCCAAGCCCTCGACACCTTGAAGGTGCGCGACGGCAGCACTGGAGGAAACGTGAACTCGGCGGAATTCCTTTTGCAGACCTGGTACAAGTTTTGGGTAGTGATCGACAACGCCGCCGACCAGTACGAAGTGTACATGCAGGGAGGATCGCTCACCGATCAGACCCAAGTGGACCGCGACGATAACGGCAACACCTCCTATGTCTTCCGAAATTCAGGCGCCGGACCTGTGGGAAACAACCTGATCCGATTCTTCGCGCTGACCTCTACCGCACACTTCTTGCCGATGCTGCTTGACGATATCTATCTGGCTCCGGGCAAGAACCTGAACGACCCGACCACCGCGACGACTCCTCCTCCGCTGTCGGTGAGGATCAACTCACCTTCGGATGGAGCCCGGTTTGCCGGCGGGGCGGATATTGCAATCGATGCCTCGGCTTCCGGCGGCGGCGGAACGATCAGCAAAGTGGAGTTTTTCGCCGGCGCCAGCCTCATCGGCACTGCCACCTCCAGTCCTTACAAGGTGACGTGGAGCAAAGCTCCGGCGGGAGAGCAAGTCCTGACCGCAAAAGTCACCGACAGCGCCGGCGCCTCCGCCACGTCCGCCGCGGTGAAGGTGAATGTGATTCTGGCTCAGACGGGATCGTTCGTGCTGATTGATAACTTCCAGGGCGCCAAGTTGGGTGATCTGAATAGTCAGAACGGTTGGACCGCCACGCTGGCACAGCTCAAAGCCGATCCGGCGAACGCGGCCAATCAAGTGGCCAGTTTTGAAGGCGCGGGCGACCACGGAGCCAATCGACCCGTGTCGGTCCCCAACGGCGCGACGGCCACCTTGTTTTTCCGGTTTTATTCTGAAGCGGGCGATCCCGCGTTGCGAGACTGGTGGGCCGGCCTGTCAGATGTGGCCGTCACCGGCGTGGGTGCTTTTGGCGATTTCGAGGTGCAGATCGGTTTGACGGGCGGCGCGGAGCCGTTGCGGGTCCGGGATGGCACGACGGGTGCCGCCGGAAATGTCGATGTGGACGAGTTCCTCCCGCGCACCTGGTACAAAATCTGGGCGGTGATCGACAACGCGGCGGACACGTATGAGGTTTACGTTCAGGGCGGCTCCTTGGCCGCGCAGACGCAGGTGGATCGCGACAGCAATGGCACCACAGCCTTCGTGTTCCGCAATTCCGGCGCCGGTCCAGTCGCCAACGAACTGATTCGGTTCTTTGTAAAAGCGGGTACGACGACCCGACCGGGACCTGTCCTCCTCGACGATATCTATTTGGCTTCGGGCAAGAATCTCAGTGATCCGACGGCCGGTGGTGCGCCGCAGCGTCTGACGATTTCCAGACAGGGCAGCGAGATCTCGCTGAGTTGGCAGGGGAACGCCAGCCTGCAATCCTCGGCCCAAGCCGACATGGGTTACACCGACGTAGCCGGGGCGCAAAGCCCGTTCAAGATCAATATTGCCGCGGGCAGCCAGCGTTTTTACCGGCTGCGGCAATAATGGTTAAAAGCGTGTTTTAAAAGCAGGGCAGTGGCATGGGCGCTGCCTGAACAGCGCCGGTCAACCGGGCGCACTCCAAACGCTGCCGCGCAATCCAACCCGCCGCTCGATCAGTCGCGCTAGCGTTTGGACTGCGTGCGATTTATCGCCGCTTTATCCGAGAGTCCTAGCTTACGGAGGAGACTGTGGGATGGACTACACGGATAAGGTTTGTAGTCCCGCCTTTAGGCGGCCCGGACCGGCTAAAGCCGGGACTACGAACGCCG
>JACQWK010000156.1 GCA_016209525.1 Verrucomicrobiota bacterium | reverse complement strand
GTGCGTGGGATGGACGACAGCCGTGGGTTTGTAGTCCCGGCTTTAGTCTGGGCCGCCTAAAGGCGGGACTGCAAACATTCTCCGTGTAGTCCATCTTGCGGTCCGATCAGTAATTGATCTCTAAATCCCACGCTCCAGAATTCCGAGCGCGCGCATCCATTCCTCGGCGCGTTTCGGCCAGGATGCGACGTTGTTTTTCGAGGGGCGCAATCCATAGCCATGCCCGCCCGTCGGATACAAGTGGAGTTCGGCCGGCACTTTCGCGTTCTTCAAGGCAAGGAAGTAGAATTCCGTTCCTTCCAGATCCCAAGCCAGGATGTTGTAGCCTCCTCCCGGACAGACGACGACCGCCGCGCCTGTGTCATTCGCAATCGGCGGACGATAGATCGTGATCGTCGGCTTGGAAACGTTCCAAAGGCGGATGACAGGCCGCCCAGCCACGTCGCGGTCGGTGGCCTTCGTCATGTCCTTTTCCTCGCCGATTTCTCCCTTTTCTCCGGGAACTTCCCGCGGCCAGAGTTCGATGGGTTTCAGCGGATCCGCGGACAGAATCGAAACCAGTGTCCAGGAAGCGATCAGCGAAGGAATCACACATTTGAGCATGAGGCGATGTAAGCGGGAATCCGGAGAGTACGCAAAAGGAAAACTTCACCCGGCTTGACGCAGATCGCGGCGAGCCCTACGGTTAGCCCCGTGCTCCACATTAAAGGATGACCATGAAAAAAATTGCCTTGTTCAGCTTGCTGATCCTCGCCTCCAATTTGTTCGCCGCCGAAGACAAAGAGGGATGGATTTCACTCTTCGACGGAAAATCACTGGAAGGCTGGAAGGCCAATGAGAATTCCCAGACCTTCAAAGTGGAAGATGGGAAAATCGTTGTGTTCGGCCCGCGTTCGCATCTCTTCTACGTCGGCCCGGTCCAGAACCACAATTTCAAGAATTTCGAGTTGAAGCTCGACATCATGACGTTTCCGAAAGCAAATTCCGGCGTCTATTTCCACACGGAATGGCTGGATGTGGGATTCCCGCGCAAGGGGCATGAAGTGCAGGTCAACACCACTCACACGGATCCAAAACGGACCGCTGGCCTTTACGGAGTCAAAGATAACTACGATGCGTTGGTCAAGGACGAGCAGTGGTTCACGATGCACATCACGGTGCAGGGCAAACATGTCACCACGAAGGTGAATGGGAAGACCATTGTGGATTACACCGAGCCGGAAGGCGCGGCAGGCGGAAAGCCTAACGCGGCTCGACGGATTTCCAGCGGAACGTTCGCACTCCAGGGCCATGATCCGGGCAGCAAAATTTACTACAAGAACATTCTGGTCAAACCGCTGCCTGAGAAGTAGTGCAATAGTAATCGGCGATCAGCGCTTCCCGATTGGACATCGCATTGACTCTCTCCATGAAACGTAGCTTCGTAGCCGCCGAGGTAACGAGGCGGAGACGCTGGTTAAAACCGAGTTCCGCCTCCTCACGTCGGCGGCGACGGTTCATGGTCCGAGCGGGCTCCCGTTGGGCGTGGAGGTTCTCGACCACCCGGCGAACGGGAGCGCGAGCGGCTCGCCCGCGAGATACGGAGTGCCTTCCGAAGCCGAGGGCGAACCGCCCGCGCTCCGGCAAATCGATTTTTCGCAGGCACGTGCTCGCCGCGGCGGCTGCTTTGGCCTTCCTTCTCGCCGGGAGTCTGCCAGCGCACGCCGCCACTTCGAAACCGAACTTCCTCTTCATCCTCGCGGATGACCTCGGCTGGGCGGATGTGGGCTACCACGGCGGCGACATCAAGACGCCGAATATCGACAAATTCGCTGCGTCGGGCGTGCGGCTGGAGCAGTTCTATGTGCAGCCGGTTTGCTCGCCGACGCGCGCGGCATTTCTGACCGGGCGGTATCCGATACGCCATGGCCTTCAAGTCGGCGTCGTGCGGCCATGGGCGCAATACGGCTTGCCCCTCGACGAACGCACTTTGCCGCAAGCTCTAAAGGAGGCTGGTTACCTAACGGCGATCTGCGGCAAATGGCACCTGGGCCACTTCGATACGGCTTACTTGCCGACCCGCCGCGGCTTCGACCATCAGTATGGCCATTACAATGGGGCGATTGATTACTTTACCCACATCCGCGACGGCGGCTTCGACTGGCATCGCGACGACCAAGCCGCGCGAGACGAAGGCTACAGCACGCACCTCATCGCCAAGGAATGCGAACGCCGGATCGGGCGCGATTTCGCGAAATGCAGATCACTGCAACCGTGAGTGCGAGCGCGCAGAATGCAAACGCCAGCCCGTTCGGAGTGCGGCTCGTCCACGCCGCCCAGGGCCAGGGAAACTGGAAGAAAGCGAAATTGAGGCCAAAGTAAAGCCACGTGCAGATCAGCAACGCCCGCCGTGCGAACTCGCCGGCTGAGAGCCCACGACTGGACCGGCGCGCGAACCAGATCGCGACGAAAGTCGTCAAGGCCAAGGGCAGGACACCGTAGAGCAGCCAGCCCGGCACAATACCGATTGAATGCTCGCGATACACGAGCTGCCGGATCGTCTTGCCGGCAATTGGCACCATCGTGATGGGAAGAACGAGCAGAAATGGCCACCATCTTCCGCCCGTCACCGCTATCATGGGGATCAATCCCAAGAGCAGCCCCAAGTCGTAAAGCGCGTTGGCGCCAGGGACTGACGTGAACTCCGCCAGGACGAGCAATGAAACGTGCAGAGCAACCAGCAGACATTCAATGGTCGGCGGAATTGTGGCATCGAACCTTGAATCTGCGAATGTGGAATGAGCCTCGTTACCTCGGCTGCTACGGTTTTCGGCGAGCGCGATGCGCCGGCGATTCAGCCAGAGTCCAACACCGAGGCAGGCGCCCATGACGGCGCCAAAAGTAGTTTCCATCCAATTCCACCAGTTCATAAGCGGATCCAACCGCAGCCAAAGGCCGGACTTGAAAACTTCCGGATTCCACGCGTGAAATGCCTGCACCGATTGGCCGAGCGGGAAACCGAGCCCGCCGCCGATCATCCCCCAAAGCGCCAGATTGCGGGCCAGCCGATCGCGGCGAATGCCGCTGACCCACGCCCACACGCCCAGCAGCGCCAACAACAGTCCGCCCCAACATTCGCGGCGTGGCTTGAGCGAGGCGCCGGGTTCCCAACGCCAGTCGTCGGAGAAATAAATCCTCGGGAGGATTTTGTTGGCCGGATCGAAGGGCTGGTTCAGCAGCCAGACTCCGATGGCGTAAAATCCCAGCAGGGCCAGCATCATCAGCAGGATTTCGCGCACGCGGTAGCGCACGGCGCCCAACCCCATGCCGAGGAAGAGGCCGGCGAATCCGATCCAGATCGCCCCTTTGATCGCCAGGCCGAGCAAGCCCCAGCGTAGCGCCTCCCAGTGGCCGATGAGCGGGGCGTCTTGAGTGAGGCCGATGGTTTGGCCATAAGTCATCGAACCGCCGAATCCCATCGCGATCGTGGCCATGGCGACGGCGCGAGCGGCCGGGAGCATAGCCGCTTGCGGGCAGAACAAAAACACAAGCGCCAGGCTGACGAGCAACCCGGCGATCATGGCGCCGGTTTCGTGTCCGTACTGCCCGCGAATGCCCCACCCCATTCCTCCGGCCATCGCCGCAAGCAGCGCCGGCTGCCAAAGCGGCACGGAAGCGTCGTCTGACGCTGGTGCTGCCAGAGTTCGTTCACCAACGGAGTCGAGCATCGGAGAGGTTGTAGCATTGTGCGTCGAAAGCCGGCCTGACGCCAAGCGAATTCAGGTGCGGGCCGGCAATTCTCATTTTAGCCGCATGTAGTCCCGGCTTTAGTCCCGGTCTGCGCGAGAAAACCGGCTAAAGCCGGGACTACAAGCGGGTCGCAGGTCGCGCCTGTGGCCAAAATGAGAAGTGCTGAGTGCCGGGCGGAAGCTTCACTTACGCCGAACCACGGCCAGCCAATCCTGATCCAGTTCTGCAGGCGGCTGTCCGAGCGCGGCTTTGGCAGGCCCTTTGATTTGGGCGGTGCTGCCATGAACCAGCGGCCCGCCGGCGCGTGGATTGAACCACGCCACATCAAATAGTCCGGCGTGATGCTCCAGATCCAATTCTGCCGTGCCCCCGTTTGGCAGATAAACCAGGTACAGTTCACCCGCTTTGGCGAAACAGTATTTGCTATTGTCGTTGTGATCATTGCCAACGAGCGCGTCCGCATTCGTCATTTCCCAGAAGGGAATCCGGTTGTTCCTGAAAAACTCCAGCGCGACTCGGCTGTGGTCCCAGGTCTTGTCGCGGCTGCGCCAGTCTTCGCAGACGAGATCGTTTTGCGGGAGCGTGTAGCCGAAATAGTATTCGACCCCGGCGCCGCCGGCCATCAGGTTGCCCCAGAGTGTTGCTCTGCGGATATCGTGAAGGTCATAGGCTTTTTCGCCTTGGCCGGCTTTTCCGCTGTGCCCTTGATAGCCGGCGTCGGGCGGCGTGCCAAGGTTGGCGGGACCTTGCTCGTCATTGGCCACGACCCACGGTTTGCCGCTCTTGGCGGACTCCGTCACCCACTTGAGCGTGCGCTGGTGCGTCGCGTTCCAGGCGTTTTGCAGGGAGGCGCCAGTCAGCGCCGACTGGCTCCCGAGGAGCGAAGCATAGACCTTGTCCTGCGCGTCGGGAAATGTGTGCACGACGATGAGATGATCGTATGGATCGGTGTCTCGAATGTATTGAGACATGGCGCGCTGCTGATCGGGCGACTGGGTGTTTTCCTCGCCCAGGTTCCAATTCAACGCGAGCGCGTAGCCAAAGCGCGCGATCAGCTCGCGGCAATAGAGCTTGCGTTCCGGACCGAGATCGCCGCCGTCCAACGCCACCGGATTGTTGAAGACCTCACCTTGATTGCCGCGCCGGTTGTCGTCGATCTCCTGTTCCTGCATCTTGAAATGAAGATAGAGGCCGAGCGTCTGGGCGTGGTCGAACACGATCTGCCATTGGTCGAGCTTCGAGCAATCGTAGTGCAGTTTGTCTTCCGGTGCCGCGAAAGGCCAGACGTCTTCGCCGTCGCCGCCGACGTTGTAGGTGAGAAACGAAAAGACGTTGCAGCCTTTTCCGGCCAGGTAATTCAGCGCGCCGATGAGCCCCTTGCCTTTTCCTTCTTTCCACGTTGGATCGCCCGGATGCCAATCCTTCACGTGTGCTTCGTAGCGATGCAATCCCGCCGGCGCGGCTTCGCCTTGGCGTGGCGCGGCACCGGATTTCTTGCGCGACCAGGTATCGTCGAAATCCACATAACCGAGAAGATTCTCCGGGGAATCAGCGCCCGCCTTGAGGAAATACTCACCGGAACCGCCAAAACGGAGGTACCGCTGGCCGACGTATTGCAGCCTTCCCTTGGCGCGCAGATCGCGCCCGGTCTTGTCGGTCGGGCCAATTTCAAACGAACCGGTCTGTCCATCGATCGGAGAGACCGCGTCGCCGGCGGTTTGCGGATCCAGGGCGGCATTTTTGCCTCGCGCGAAGGAAGCGCTCCAGCTCCATTTGCCCGGCTTATCCGGAGCCAAATGGACGCGCCATTTGGACCCGGACTTGGCTGAAGTGGTTGCGGCATTGCCGTCTGCCGCAAAATAGCCCGGCACCTTGTATTCGGGCGAACCGGAGGCGTGCCGGAACGTGACCGTGAGGCGATAGTCGGTGAACGGGTTGGGCTCGTTGCCGGTTTCTTGCGCGGCGGGACCGTCGAAGGTCAGCGTGACCTTATGCCATTGTTTAAGTTCGCCGGAGACCATCGGATTCCCCGCGGCGACCGGTGTACAGGCCGCCACCAGGCAGAAGAGTAAGATCGGTTGCTTCATAAGGATGGGTTCTGCTTTGTGTTGTTCCTGGTTCGTAGCGCAGAAAGCGTTGAGAGGATAGCGGAAACTGCCAGCAATTCTCATTTGCGCCGTAACGCGGACACTCCTGTCCGCAAAACCTCCGAAAATGTGCGGACAGGAGTGTCCGCCTTACGGTCACGAACCGCGCCCGTTGCCAAAATGAGAATTGCTGGGAAACTGATCTGGCCATTTATTGACGTTTCGAAACGCATATAGTCTTCGCATTTTTTGTTGCCACCAATTGCTGATTATGGTGGAGTGTCCCCCAGTTCCCGAATAAACGGTTCCCTTGATCGAGTCGCCGAAAACTGTGAAACGAAACAGGAATGACGCATCGGTTACTGCGCATGCGGCAGCCTGGCCTCGGTTCATGGTTAGCATCCCTACGCTGGGCGAAAGCATCGGGACCGTGAACCGTAGCCACCGACTTGAGGAGGCGGACTCAATTTCGAATTTCGGACTTGAGACCGTCCGCCCGGTCACCTCAGCGGCTACGAATTCACGGTTCATGGCAGGAGGCGACCCGAGATTCGAATCGTAAAATCCGGATATGTCAGAACAATAACCTAGGAGTCATCACTTATGAGAGTTAAGACGTACCAAAACCTCGCAGCGATATTCTTTGCCTTAGGATTGGGCATCCCGCCCGCTAAAGCCGCCGCGCCTGCTCAAGCACAAGGCAATATCAACTTCCGCACTTACGCGGGCGACCAAAGAGCGGCCATCCGGGCCAGAACAGCAACGCCGGATGGCTCTTACTATCCGAAGCGCGCCGAAGGCCCTTACAATGGTTGGCCAGGCCTGGACCCCGGCGATGACGACACAAGGCCCGTCAATATCCGTGAAAACTACAACATGGAATTGATCGGCTACTTTTATCCGCCCAAGGCTGGGAAGATTCAGTTCGCAATCTCCACCGACGACCCGGGCGAACTTTGGGTGAGCACGGACGACAATCCCGTCAACAAGGTGCAGGTCGCCAGTGAATCGCAATGGAATCCGATCCGCGCTTTCGGCGGCGGCGATCCCACGGCCCCGACCCGCCGAACCGTCGTGAACACGGGTGATCCTAGTCCGCGCCCGCAGAATTGGTCACCGTATCTTAATGTCGTGGCCGGCAAGCCTTATTTTATTCAGTCCATAGCCACGGAGTTCGGCGGCGGCGACAACAGCGCTATTGCCTTCCGCTATGAAGGAGATGCGGACTTCCAGGATGGCGATCTGCCAATCGCCGGGAAATACCTCTCCCCGTTTTATCTGCCGACCAACCCCGTCATCCTGGCGCAGCCCAAAGACGTTTATACTTACGCCGGGGCTTCAGCCACCTTCTCGTTTGGCGTGGACGTGGGTCCAACCGCGACGATCAGCAGCATCAAATGGCAGAAGAACGGTACGGATGTGCCGAACAGCGACACACAGAATTTTACGGTGGCGGCAGCCGCCGCAGATGATGGCGCCAAATTCAAAGCCGTCGTCAACACTTCCGTGGGAAGCATCACGACGGCCGAGGCGACGCTGACGGTCGCAACGCTGACGAGTGAGTTTGCGCCGGGCGTCATGAAATTCGAGGCCTGGCGGAACATCGGCGGCAACGCGGTGCAGGGGCTCAAAGATGATCCTCGCTACCCGGCGACTCCGGATGATGTGAATCTGGTCCTGGGATACGAAGGTCCGACCAGTTTCGCCGAAGCCTACGGTTCTCGAGTCAGCGGCTACATCATTCCGCCAACGACAGGGAAGTATGTCTTTTTCCTCTCCACGGATGACAATGGCGAGCTTTTCTTGAGCACGGATGACAACCCGGCAAACAAGAAGTTGATCGCACAAGAATCGAATTGGTCCAGTGTCAGGCAATGGACGACTTCGGGCGGCTCCAGCGATCTGAGTTCAAAGCGTTCGGACCAATTCGGCGGCACGGAATGGCCGACGGGCGCCACGATTACGCTGACGGCAGGGAAACGATACTATACCGAAATGCTCCAGAAAGAAGGCGGCGGTGGCGATAACGGCGCCGTGACGTGGAAACTTGAATCAGATCCCGACCCTGCTAACGGCACGTTGGCCCTCATCGGAAGCATCGTCGGAGCGAACGCGAGGCCGAATAAAGGCGACGTCCAGATCACGAAGCAGCCACAATGGCCGGCACAACTCGAGGAAGGACGCTCCTATCGGTTCACGGTGGATGGTGTCATTACACCTGCCGGATACAACTTCCCGATGGTGATCCAGTGGCAGAAGGACGGCGCAGCCATTGCCGGAGCTAACGCGAAGGCTTACGTCATCCAGGCCGCCAAAGCTTCGGACGCCGGCACGTATCGCGTGGTCCTGAGTGCGCCGAGCGGGAAGTCGGCCACGAGTACCGAGGCTAAGTTGGCGGTAGTTCCGGACACTTTTGCTCCCGTGGCGACAGCCAGCGCCATCCTGAAGGCGGCCAAGCAAGAAGTGAGTGTTGCTTTCGATGAAGCGATCAAGGCTGCAACGGCCAGTGCCTCCGCAAACTATTCGCTGAGCGCTGGCACGATTGATTCGGTCCGTGTGGTCAGCCGTGCGGCGGCAGGCTTCGATCCTGCCCTCGGCGTTTCCGATTACACCTCCGGCGCAGTGCTGACCGTTTCCGGGCTCACCGCCGGCCAAGCAGCTCAGCTCACGGTCAAAAATGTAGAGGACATGAAAGGAAACAAGAATGCTACCGGCCAAACCGTCAGTTTCACGGCCGAGGGCAAGAAGACTTGGACCGTTGTTGGCGCTAACGAGTCTGGATTTGCGAACGATGTGGTGCGGGTAGGAGACGAGGGCTTCGACGTGATCAGCAGCGGCGTCGCATTCTGGGCGGATTATGACGAGGCGACCTTTGTCAACGAAGCGATCACAGGGAACTTCGACAAGATCGTGCAGTTGGAATATCAGGACCCAAGCAGCCAATGGTCGCGCTGCGGACTCATGGCGCGCGAAGGTTTGGACGAAGGCAAGAAACGTCCGGACCGGGGCGCTTGCACCGTCGCCCTCGAGGCCGATGGAACCTACTGCGTGCCCAAGGATCAACTGTTCAGCCGGATTCAAACCGTGCATGCTAACCCCACGATTCGATGGGATTTGGGCACGGCGAATAACGCCTACGAAAACCACTGGCGCGCCGAGGACACTTTCTCGGTTGGCTTCGGCAATCAAATGAACAGCGCGAACGGCGGATTCGGTCCGCTGGATTATCCAAACGTTTGGATGCGGATGCAGCGTCAAGGAAATGTCCTCAATACATTCCGCAGTACCGATGGACAAACTTGGAACGCCATGACCAGCCGGCAGTTCTCCAACCTTGCGCCTACGCTCTACGTCGGGCCGTTCCTCGCTCCGGAGTTGGACAATAACGGGACGAAGGATGGCGTGGGGCACGGGGTTTTGGCCAGGTTCCGAAACTACAGGGATTTTGGCCCGACGGGACCAACCCCTGGAGCGAAGCTAGCCGCGGAACGCACCGCCACGGGGATCAAGATCACGTTCGCGGGCACGCTTCAATCCGCGGACGCGGTGACCGGCCCATGGACGGATGTAGCGGGGGCGAAGAGCCCGGCTGAGATTTCGTTCTCAGGAACCGGGAAATTCTATCGGTCCAAAGAGTAGAACTCCGCTACATTTCATGCGCGAGACCGGGCGCAAGCCCGGTCTTTTTTTGTACAACCATCGAGACCAATGCCCTTGGAGAGACCTAGGACATGGCGCGCCAGCGTTTGGACTGCGCGCGATTGATAGCCGCTTTCGAAGCTCGACCGGTCACGAAACTTGAATCTTCGTAGCAGAGGACGTGAGCGGGGAAGTGGACTATTCTCGACGGCCTCCAATCGCATTCAGCACGCGGTGGAGGTTCTCCTGAGCTGTGAGGTCGTTTGGATTGAGCCTCAGCGCGGCCCGCAAGTGCGTTTCTGCGGACGGCAGGCGCCCCACGCTCATGTGCAGCAAGCCGAGATTGCCGTGGGCAAGGTAATTATTAGGATTGAGGTTTAAGGCGGTCTCGAATTCGGTCTGCGCCGCTTCAAATCGCGTTTGGTCAAGCCAGATCATCCCTAGGTGGACGTGAGGCTCATCATCTTTTGGGGCCAATTCTATCGCGCGCTGCAAGTGTCTGACCGCTTCCGTCCGTTTCCCTAACGAGGATCTGGCAATGCCGAGGCGGTAGTGAGCGTGCGCATCCTTCGGATCCAGCCGGAGCCTATGTTCGTAATAATCCGTCATCTCCTCGAGCGTCTTGAGCTGGAAATCGTTCTCCAAGACCAGCCGGTCCCGGCGGTTTCGAGTCAGAACCTGGAGCCAAAGTTCGCCCATTTCGTCCGTCGATTGCTGGCCGAACTGGACCCGCTGCGAGGGAGAATTGGGATTGGACGGATTATTTGCAGAGTTGTCGTAGGTGTATTCCATTTGCACCTCAGTCCCCTTGGGAAGGTGGACCGGTTCGCGATAACTATAGTCCCCCTGCCAATTGAAATCCCATTGCTTGATCAGGAAGAGCGCCCGCTGCGCTCCGTCGGGCAGCCGAGCCCAGCCCCTCATTTGCCTCGCCAGATAATGCGCGTGCGGATTGATCCACAGGAGCTGGACATCCACAGGCAGCTTGTAGGAATCATGAATCTTGTAGTCGGTGGCGCCGGCCGGAATATCGATGATGCGGACCATCAAGGGAAAGACGGAAAGATGATTGGTCGGCGGCCGGTCCGTGAAATAGAAACCGATCTTTGGCTGCACCATTTCCGTCTTGCCCGTGGTCTGCATGTGAAGTTGAACCAGCAAATCGGCGCCTTTCTCGAAAGGCCAAGCCAAGCCCTCGGGCGATTTGTAGGCCGAGCGCCCCGGAAGCCAGTTGAGCATGTGGCCAGCCGGTGGCCTCGCAGTATCGGGCAGCGTGATTCCGCCAAAACCTGGTCCCGGATCGCGTTCATCCCGCAAACGAGATTGCGGTGTGCGATCCAGGCGCATGGCGGCGTGATGCACACATTTATTGCTGGGCCGAAACTCCATCGCCCGAATGTACCGATCCGTCTGGAGCGGCGCCGGGATGACGAAGGTGCGCCAGACATCGCGCCCTGATTCCGGCAACGTGTACGCTTCGGGAATCGTCACCACGAGATCCGGCTCACCAAGTTGCCACCCTTCCGACCACTGCGGCGCGGGGGGCAAGTCGGCCGCATTTCCCTCCTGCGCGCCGTCGGCTACCCAAGCTGATATCAATCGGATTTCCGTCTCGCTCAACCGGCGTTCGTCTTTGAATTCCCCGTAGCCCGGTTCCAAGAGCCACGGAGGCATTACCCGTTTTGAAGTGACTTCAGCAATTTGCCGCGCGCGTTCTTTGGTATCCGCGTAGGTCAAGAGATTGAAAGGGCCGGGCTGGCTTGGACGATGGCAAGGCGAGCATTGTTTGAAAATGATCGGCGCGATGTCCCGGTTGAATGTGACGGGGCCTCGCGGCAGTTGGGTGCTTGTTGGCGACGGATGATCGCATCCGGCACAACCAAGCAAGGCTGTGGCGGCAACGGCTAACCTGGATAGTTCACCCTGAAGACGGCAATGGAACCATGAATGGACACTAATAGACGCGAATTCAGACGAGGTTCCGGCGGTTCGTGAGTTCACCTCACGGATGATTCCTCGCCACCGTTTGGATTCGTGTTCATTAGTGTCCATTGGTGGGTTCCGCAATCTTCTCTGATTTCAACTGCTGGATACAGATCAGCGCTGTTCACTGGTTTTCTTCCCTGCCCTGCGCCGGATCATTTCGAGATTCTCTTTCGCCGTCGTGTCGTTTGGGTTCAGGCGGAGCGCGGTCTGGAACTGCGCGGCTGCCTCGTCAATTCTTCCTTGTCCGAGGAACACGTTGCCCAAACTCCCTTGGGAGCGAAAATCTTCGGGATCGAGACGAATGGCATTCTTGAAGGCCTCTTCGGCTCCGTGAAGATTCCGGTTCATCAGATGAACAACCCCCAAGGTGAAGTGGGCCTCCTGGTAATCGGGCTTGGCCTCGAGAGCAAGCTTGAAGTGGCGCAGGGCCTCGGCGGTCCGTTTTTGGTTCAGGAGAACCAACGCACGCGTGAAATTCCCCTTGGGATCGCGGGGATTCTTTTTCAGAAGGAATTCGCTGCGCTCGAAGTGAACGCGGTCATTCTTGAGGGCGTAAGCCCGGAACAGCGCTGCGCGATCTGCCGCATCGGACACGAGAAGCTGGAGCCACAACTCCCCCATCTCGTCGGACGATTGCTCGCCGTAGCTGACCGGTTTCGGCGGTTGATTCGGATTCCGGACGTTGTTCGCCGAGTTGTCGTAGGTGTATTCCATGTTGACGATGGAACCTCGAGGCAAAAACACGGGCTCGGCGTAGCGATAGTCGCCTTGCCAATTGAAATCCCAGTTTTTGATATGAATTAGCGAAGCGGTCGTGCCATCCGGTAGCGCGGCAAATGCCTTCATCTCTCGCGCGAGGTAGTGTGCATGCGGGAGGACTCCGATCAACTTTGCGTCCACGGGCAATTCGAAGGAGTCCTTCACCATGTAGTTGGAGACGCCGGGAGGAATCTCGATCGTCAGCGAGGTCAACCCGGCCTTGAAAGGGACATTCGTCGGCGCTCGGTCAGTGAAGTAAAATCCAACCGAAGCCTGTAGCGTTTCGGCTTTGCCGGTGGGTTTCAGATGCAACTGGAGGAGCAGATGGCTGCCTTTTTCCAGAACCCAAGCGAGTCCCTGAGGAGCCACGGCAGCCTGCCTGCCTGGTTGATAACTGAGAAATTGCCCTTCCGGCATGCGCGCTCCGGCAGGAGGCCCTGGCTGGGCTTCCTTCCCGTCGAGCCTGCGTGATTGCCCGGTTTCGTCAAGGAACATGAAACCATGATGAACGACGCGGGAATTTCCCGGACGGAGCTCAACGGCTCGCACGAAGCGCCTGGCGTTTGTCGGGATGGCGATGACAAAATTGCGATAGAGATCACGTCCTTCCGCGGGAAGGGTATATGGCCGGGGCATCTTAACCACGAGGTCGGGTTCGCCGAGAAACCAGTCCTCAGGCCAGAGGGGAGCCGACGGCAAGTCGGACGGATTTCCCTCAATTGCGCCTTCGGTGATCCACTGCTGCAGAACGCCCAATTCTTCCTCGGTCAAGCGGCGTTCTCCTTCGAACATTCTTCCGTCAGATTCCGGCGGCCAAGGAGGCATAACCCGCTTCGCCGTTACCTCCGCCACTTGTGCCGCTCGTTTCTTCACATCCTCATAGCCTAAGAGGTTAAACGGCCCAGCTTGGCCCGGCCGATGACAAGGCGAACAACGATGCCACACAATCTGAGCGATATCCTTTGAGAAGGTGAGGATGCCTACAGTCCGACGGGAATAATGTTCTCGAACTCGCCGCGAAGCCGGCGAGAGGGTGGCCGTGCCATCGGCATTCTGATCGCCCCCAAGCGCAGCACCGTCACTCCTCAAGCCGGAGAGCATCGTTAGAACAATTCCCACGAGCCTCGCGGCCACGAAACAACCATTGGTAGGGCTGACCTGCACGTCGGCGCTACCGTGTTCATGGGAAGTTTCCAAGCACTTCGTGCGCGCGTTGGGACCTTGCATCGTAGCCGCCGACTTGAGGAGGCGGATTTCGGTATTAACCGCGGTGTCCGCCTCATTACCTCGGCGGCTACGAACCGGCGGCTCATGGGAAGAGGCCCTGCCCCAAAGGGGCGCTCTTGCTGTTCGGAAAAGATTGGTCATTAGTTCTGGCGCTCGCAAGAGCCACGGAATCTGTGAGGACAAATTGATCGCAACCGGCACCCGGTGTAAACGGAAATCATGCGTTGCTCCTGCCGTTCGGAGGGCTCCGCACCAGCACGGCGAGGGAACGGCGCGACGCGGCTGTTTGGCGCGGCGGCGAGACGTTCCACCTCATCCCTGACTCATTTGAGCAGACATTGCACCGGCTAGAGCATTTTACGCAAAGATTTTGGGGATGATTTTCATTGCAATTTTAGAGGGTACTACCTAGAAATAAGTATCCTTTAACCAGGCGGTGGAGAGTCGTTATCGTTTGCCCTAAACAGCTCAACCCGATGAAAGGCCACTGGTCGCGTGGAACCATGCAGCAGCCAGGTAGCCGTTTGTCTCATCGGGCCGTGGAATCGTCTGGCGAGGACATCTCCAAACAACTATGAAACCCTCATCCCACTCCAAATCAGTCTTGATCGTTTGTGGCCTGATTGGCCTCGGTCCTCTGACCTCTGTCAGAGGAGCAGATACCACCATTGACTTTAACGCAGATCCCCAAGCCGCGGGTACCTACCGCGAATTGGGAAACGGCGCCGCTGAGTGGCGCAAAGATGGAGGCTCCTCAGGCAAAGCCGCTGACGGTTATCTGGCCATCACCGATGCTCGCGGCGGCCAACAGTCCACCTTGGTCTTCAAAGATCTCGACCCCGGCAAGGTCATCAAGGCCTTCAAGTTTGAAGCCGACCTGCGAATCGGCGGCGGGACCGACCGACCAGCCGACGGTTTCAGCCTCAACTTCGTGCGGATCGGCGATCCACTCCTGACCCACGCGGATGAAGGGACTGACCCCGCGTATCTGGACTTCGCCGGCACGGACAACGAAGCCCACCTCCCCGAGGAAGGGTCAGCGACCGGGCTAGGCATTGGCTTCGACACCTGGCAAAGCGCGGCGATTAAAGGCGTGCCCGACGTAGTGGGAATCAGCGTCCGAGTGGACGGGGAATTGATCACCCAATTTCCGGTGCCGCTCAAGCCCGGCAATCTGTATCCTGGCGGCGAATACAATGAGGTGCCTTACCGAAACCTCGCAACCACTGATGCAAACTACAAGTCTTCCATGCAGACGGGCAAAAGAAACACGGACGACGGTTTCGATCCGAACCCCGCCCAGCCCGCGTTCGTCGATGATCCCGCAACCTGGGCGTTAAACATCAAACACCTGGTATGGGAAAAATTCATCGCGGAGATCACCGAGGACGCCAAACTCAAGATCTTCTGGAAAGGCGTGGAACTGACGCCGGCGGGCGGACTGCAAACGAAGTTCTTCCCCAGCGGCGGACGCATCGTTTTGGCGGGCCGGACGGGCGGAGCGTGGGAAGTGCATCACATTGACAACATCAAACTCACAACGGTGGCCGCCACCGACAGCGCGCCGCCGACTGCCCCATCGGGCCTCAAAGTATCATCGACGACCCCGCGGAAAGTGGTGATTGGTTGGACGGCCAGCACGGACGATTCGGGCAAGGTCGCCTACAACATCGAGCGTGACGGGACGTCAATCGCCACGTTCCGAGTCGACACCACCTATACTGATCGAGCGGTTGCGCCGGGCAAGACCTATAGTTACAAAGTCGTGGCTGTGGATGCCGCCGGTAACAAGTCTGCTGCCTCAGCCGCAGTCTCGGCGACGACGCCGCAGGAAGTCCTGGTGGAAACCAAAGGCTACCTGAAATTCGAAGCCTGGGGGGGCATTACGGGCACTCCCGTGGACAACCTGCTGAACGATGCCCGCTACCCCGCGACTCCGGACTTCATTTCTTTGGTCTCCAGTTTCAACACGCGCACCGCGTACGCCGATGACAGCCACGAAAATTACGGTGGCAAAATGAGCGGCTGGATCACGCCGACAGAGACGGCCGATTACAACTTCTTCCTCCGAAGCGACGACGCGTCGCAACTGTTCATCAGTAGCGATGACAAAGCAGCGAACCTGTCGATGGTCGCAGAAGAAACCGGTTGTTGCGGAGCGTTCGAAGAGCCAGGCGCTCCCGAGACAACTGGCGCGCCGATTCGTCTGACGGCTGGGCGAAAATACTACGTGGAAGCCATCTGGAAGGAAGGTGGCGGTGGTGACTACATGCAGGTCGCTTGGCGCAAGGCCAACGACAACACTCCAGCGGCTCAATTGTCGGCAATTCCTGGGCAATTCTTGTCCACGATGTATGACACCAAGATTGGCCCTCCAGTGATCACCAAACAGCCGCAAGGCCAAGAAGTGACCGGTGGGACGGCCAGCATCAAGATCGAAGCCGGGATTGGCGAGCAGCCGGTGACTTACCAATGGCGATTTGCCGGCAAGGATATCGCCGGAGCTACCGCCGATACTCTGGCGGTGAGCGACTTCGGGTTCGCGAAGATTGGAGGCTATAGCGTCGTGGTCAACAACGCAGACGGCACGGCGGCGAGCCAGAATGCGTTTCTGCTGCCGAAGGGAACGTTGTTCATCGAGGCGGAAGACTTCAACTACGGCGGCGGGAAATACGTTACGGACAAACCCACTGGTCTGTCGGGAACATACCCTGGCGGTTCGTACCGCGACCTCGGAACCGATGCAGACGCGGGGATTGACTGGAACGCTCCCGGCGGTAACGCAGGCCAGCCGTATCGCCCAGGAACCGGAGTCGCAGCCGGAAAACCGAATCAGCACACCGATGGGATTCCGCGGGGATCTTTCGATGTTCAGATCAACCACGTCGTTGGCTGGAACGACGGCGGCGACTGGTACAACTACACCCGCGTATTCCCGACGCCGGCTCTGGACTACAACATCGTCGGCAGATTGTCGTCCGGCGGCAACCCGATCAACGGCCAATTCGATCAGATCACGGCGGGCGTCAAGACGGCGAACCAGACGCTCAAGAAGGTCGGCGTATTTAAACCCGGCCGCGCCACGGCCGGTTGGGACATCATGGAATGGTTCCCGCTGACTGATGACGCCGGCAAGGCGGTGAGCGTTAACATCGGCGGAGAATACTCGTTCCGTTTCACGACACTGCCAGATGCCAATTTGGACGTGGATTACTTCATGTTCGTGCCGGTGTCTGCGGCCGCGCCTCCATCAGGCCGAACCTATGGCATCGGATTGAACTTCGGCGCGAATGAGGCGAACGGCAATGTGGCGGCCGACGCGGCGGCGGGAGTAGCCGGTGTTGCCCAGGCAAATTGGAATGCATTGAGAGGCCAAAACGGGACGAACACTACCATCGTGGCGGATGCCGGCGGGGCTAGCCAACCCACGACTGTGCGCGTCCAATGGACCTCAAACGGCACCTGGGCCTCGACGGGCCGTGGTGAAGAAAACATTCGCTTGCCGGCCGGACCAGACAAGACGCTCATGACGGGCTACCTGGATACCGGCAACGCAACCACAACCAGCGTCACTATCTCGGGATTGCCATCTCAATTGACCTCGGGAGGTTACGACGTTTACGTCTATGCGTTGGGCGGCGTCAGCGGCCGTGGCGGCGGGTACCGTGTATTGGATGCAAACACTAAGGCCGTGCTCAAAGACTACGTGCGCGCGCAATCCGGCGCGAATCCGACCGAATACGTGAAAGTTCCAGTGCCTCCGCCCACCGGAACCCACGGGGTCGGCAACTACATCGTGTTCAGCGGGCTCAACGCCGCCAACATCACCATTGAAGCGACTACCGCTGGAGGGTTCGCTTTCGGCTCGACACCTCGAGCGCCGGTCAACGCGGTTCAATTGGTCGCGCCGGCCAGCAGCGCTCCGCCGATCAAAATCTTGGCGGAACGAACGGCAGCAGGCTTGAAGCTGACCTTCACGGGCACGCTCCAATCAGCGGATTCGGTGGCGGGTCCTTGGACAGATGTCGCCGGTGCCACCAGCCCTAGAGACATTCCATTCTCGGGAGCCGGGAAATTCTACCGCTCGAAGCAGTAGAGTAGGCTGAGGTTTGGTTAACGAGAGGCCGGATGCAAGTCCGGCCTCTCTTTTTTGGGGAGGGATGGAGGGATGGAGTTCTGGAGTGTTGGGATTCTCGGCACTCTATCACTCCGAGACTCCGACACTCCAGTTCGTCAGGATGCCACAGCTTCTGAATGTCGGCGCCAATGACTCAGTCGCGAGGGGGAGCGCACGCGCGTGTGCTCCCCGATTCTAAACATGAGTCCAATTCTGCGATACGGCAGATTGAAAATCTGCGCAACCCTGAACAGACACCCCATCGGATGGGGAGACGGCTGCGGTGAGGGAGATTCTTCATGTCAACTTTCTTATGAACCGATTAATAACTGCATCCTCGCAGCTTATACCCCGTGTCCCCAATTTTGGTGACGGCGCTGTCGTTGCAGTTCCTCTGCAAGCATGACAGACTTCAAGCTCGTCCGACAACCCAGGCAGTTTTCCGAAGCCGCGTTTCGTGGGAACGGAAAACTCCCAAACAAACCAGAACGATCCGTAACTTCGAATTGTCATCATCAACTATGTGCAAAACTTCCCTGATCGCGATTGCAGCGACTCTGCTCATGGCAGGGTCACTGAACGCAGGCCAAGCCACGTATAACCTGGATCAAGATCCGAGCAATACTCTCAAGATGTACACGACCGACGCCTCCGGTTCGCCTTGGCGGAGCGGCGGCGGCAACTCGGGCGGTTACTTGTCGATCACCGATTCCGAAAACAGCATGTACAGTGCGATCCTGTTCCCCGACATCGACCAAGGAAAACCGGTCGTTGCCTTCACGTTCGCGTGCGATGTCCGCATCGGCAACGCCGTGGGCAACGGCGGCCGCCCCGCCGATGGCTTCAGCATCAGTTACGCCCGCTCGAACGATCCCGTCCTGGTGCGGGCAGCGGAGGATCCCACCGCCGATTTGCGCCCTTCGTTCGCCGTCAGCGGAGCGCCGGAGAATGGCACCTCCACGGGGATCGCCATCGGCTTCGACACTTGGAGCGGCAACACGCTGCCCGACGGCCCTGATCTCGAGGGGATCATTGTGCGAGTCGATAACAAGACCGTTTTGCGCCAGCCGATGCCAACCCGAAACGGCGCTTGCGGCGACGTGACGAGCCTGCAGACGGGGTCCTACAATGCGGACTCCAATGGCGATCCGAGCGGTCTGTGCTGGCAGAAGCTTGAGGTGTCCCTAGCCCAGGATGGAAAACTGACTGTGAAGTACAAAGGGAGTACGCGGTTGGACAACTTCCAAACCAGTTACTTTCCGAGCCCGGGACGCCTGGTGATCGCAGGCCGTACCGGTGGCGCCAACGAAAACCACCACGTGGATAACATCAACATCACGACCGTGGCGGTGACTGACTCCCAGGCGCCAACTGTCCCGCAGAGCGTCACAGTCGCGGGAGTTTCCACGCGGCGGATCGCGTTGAGTTGGTCGGCCGCGAGCGATGATTCGGGCAAGGTGGCTTACGAAGTGGAACGGGATGGGACCGTGATCACGGCGTTGCCCATCACTGAATCCAAATTCCTGGACTCCGGACTCAAGCCAAACACCAGTTACAGCTACAAAGTTCGCGCGGTCGATCCGGCTTCCAATAAATCGGCCTTCTCGTCCGCCGTTACCGCGAAAACTGAGGTGGAGAATCTGGCGCTCACCCCGGGATTTGTCACTTTCGAAGCGTACACGGGAATCAGCGGCAACCCCGTCCAAAACCTACTGGATTCACCGAAGTATCCGGACGCCCCCGACATCGTGGCGTTCGCCAGCGCCATGGATTCCAGGATCGTGTTCCCGACCGATGGGAACGAGGCTTATGGAGGCCGCATGCGCGGGTGGTTTACGCCCAAGGAATCCGGGCAATACGAGTTCTTCGTCCGAAGCGATGACGCTTCACAGTTGTTCTTGAGTCCGGATGACAATGTCAACGGCCTCGCCGTGGCGGCGGAGGAAACCGGCTGCTGCGGAGCCTTCGAGGAATCCGGCGCGCCGGAGACATCGGCGCCCATCGCCCTGACGGCGGGGCGGCGATATGCGATCCAGGTGTTGTGGAAAGAGGGGACTGGAGGCGATTTTGCACAAGTCGCATTCCGCAAGGTCGGGGATACGACTCCGGCAGGCCAATTGCGGCCGATTTCGAGCGAATATTTGTCCACCAATTTGGATCCCGACCATGGCGTGCCGGTCATCAAAGACCAACCCAAAGGTCAAACCGTCGCTGCCGGATCTTCCGTCACATTGAGCGTCAGCGCTCTTGGAAAAACGCCGTTGACTTACCAATGGAAACTCAAAGGAAACGACATTCCAGGCGCCACGAATCCCACCTTGACCGTCAGCAACATTCGGGGAACGGACGCCGGCGACTATACGGTTGTGGTCAGCAATTTTGAGGGCTCGACCACCAGCCAAGCGGCCACTTTGGTGATTACCGGCGTTCCCACGATCCTTTTCCTCGTGGGCAACGCGGCTCCCACCCTGAACGTGGCAGACACCGCAGTCAAAGCGCGCCTTGAGTCGCAAGGCTGGCAGGTCGTGGTGAAGGGGGCACTCGCTTCGGCAACTTCCGACGCCGATGGCAAACAATTGATCATTTCTTCCTCGACGATTCCTTCAGGAGACGTGGGGAACAAATTCCAACTGGCGCCAGTCCCCATGATCAATTGGGAGGAAGCTCTCCAAGACAATCTGCTCCTCACTACGGACGAAAGCGGAACCACCCGTGGCACGACCGGCGGACAGACCGACATCAACATCGTGAAGGCAGATCATCCACTGGCGGCGGGTTTGAGCGCAGGAAAGAAGACTGTGCTCCGAGCCGCGGACACGTTCAGTTGGGGTGTGCCGAACAACAATGCTGTCGTCATCGCAACGATCGCCGATGATCCCACCCACGCGGTGATCTACGCCTACGAGAAAGGAGCCAAGCTGATTGACGATACCACGCCGGCGCCGGCCAGGAGGGTCCATTTCATGATGACGGACAATCCGTTCACGAGCTTGAATCCAGACGGGCTCAAGCTCTTCGACGCCGCGGTGAATTGGGCGGCGGAGATCAAAGTGCAACCTCCCGCACAGGCTCCGACGCTCTCAGTTTCCCGGACAGCTACGGGTCTTTCAATCACCTTCACCGGCTCGCTGCAATCAGCCGATTCGGTGACCGGGCCATGGACAGACGTGGCCAACGCCACAAGCCCGCTGGCTGTCACGACTGCCGCTGGCGCCAAGTTCTACCGCGCGAAGCAATAGGCGGAAGAAAACCTTCGGCCAAGGAGGCTGGGCGCAAGTCCGGCCTCCTTTTTTTGCACCTCGCATTTGTTTGTAGCGGCAGGCCTCTCGCCTGCATTAGGGAATTGTGCATCGTCGCTGAAGCCGTAGTGGAGACCCTTGAAACGGTTTGTCACTGTTACCGCCGGGGCTCACCCCGCTGAAGCGGGGTGTTAATCAGAACTCTTCCTGTAGAATTCTGTCGTGCACCGGCTCTCTTCCGTGCTTCGAAATTCCACTTGATGCGGAGTCCAGTGACGCTAACGTGGCGGGGCAGACAGACGTTGCCGCCTTCCTGATGCAATCGATGAATCGAACCCAGCACGGACGACCGAGTTCCCCGCCCGTCTCGCTTTTCGGATTGCCAGCATTGGTGTTTGTCATCTCGTGGTTTTCGCTCACGGCCCATTCGCAACCCAAGCCAACGCCGCAAGCCACGGAAGTCAGCCAACCAACTACTCCCCTGCCCTCAACGCAGAATAAGTCCAATCCAGATGGAAGCTTCCTCGACGGCCCGAAGCTGGCTAAAGCTCTCTGCGCCTCCTGCCACCTGTTCCCCGAGCCGGATTTGCTCGACAAGAAAACATGGAGAGACGGAACACTCCCCAGAATGAAGATTCGCGTCGGGCTTCTTCCCTCTTATATCGAGAATCATCGGGAATCAAAACTCCTGAAAGCGACCGGAGTTTTCCCGACCTTTCCTATGATTTCCGAGGCCGAGTGGAAAGCGATCGAAGATTACTACCTGGCTGCGGCTCCAGAGAAGCCTTTGCCGCAGGACCCGAGGCCTGAGATCAAGATGGGCCTGAAACTCTTTGCCGCCGATCGGCCCAAGTTCAAACGCCCTAAGCCCGCAACCACCATGGTAGCGATCAATTCCAAAGGCCGGCGGATTTACATGGGCGACGCGGAAACAAAGTCGTTCGACCTCTTGGGTTCAGATGGCAGTCTGCTCTCGTCCGTAAGCGTGGGAAACACTCCTGTGGCGTTGACCGAAACCGAGGAAGGCTTCTTCTTGACGATGATCGGGCATTTTCTTCCCTCGGAAGATCCGAAGGGGGCGTTGATCTTCTTGGAGACGACCGAAAGCGGCTTACGGCCGCCAAAGACCCTCTTGGCCGGCTTGCCGAGGGCCACGGACACGGAGTTTGCGGATCTGAATGGAGACGGCAAGATGGACTTCGTCATCTCCCTTTTCGGGAGCACGGTCGGCCGGCTCTCTTGGTTCGAGAATGTCGGAGGAGACAACTACAGCGAGCATGTGTTGATCCCGAAGGCTGGAGCCATTCGCACGGTGATCAGGGATTTCAACGGAGACCGGTCGCCGGATATCGCCGTCTTGGTGGCCCAGGAGTTGGAAACGTTTTTCCTCCTCTTCAACGATGGGAAAGGCAACTTCACCACCCAGCCGATTTTCCAAAAACCACCGATCTATGGCCACTCCTACTTTGAAATGGCCGACATGGACAAGGACGGACGGACCGACATCCTTGTGACCAATGGCGACAATGGCGAATATGCCTCGCCCCTCAAGAGGTATCACGGCGTTCGGATTTACCTGAACAAAGGAAACAACCGCTTTGAAGAAAGCTTCTTCTACCCTCTGAATGGCGCGTTCAAAGCCGTGGCGCGCGACTTCGACGAGGACGGAGATTTGGACATCGCGGCTGTTTCGTTCTTCCCGGACTACGAGAAAACGCCTCAGGAGAGCTTCGTGTATCTGGAGAACCAGGGAGGACTCAAGTTTGCCGCCTCCACCTTCGAGCAATTTTTCACCGGGCGCTGGCTCACGATGGATGCCGGTGATCTGGATGGAGACGGGGATATCGATCTGGCATTGGGTTCATACAGCCAGGGCCCAACCGAAGTCCCTGAATTCTTCATGAACGTCTGGGAAAAAGTCGGGCCTTCGGTCCTCATCCTGAGGAACAAACTGCGATGAGACGTCCACTCCGTCCCTGACTTTTTGGCCCGTCGGTAAGGAAGTCAGGGACGCGAGGGAACGCGTCTCTACCAAGTTCGAGGGAGCAATGAGCGTACTTGAACCGGAGCGCCGGTCTCCGACCCTACGCGAAGCCCAGTGAACAAAGAATCGCGCCGGATCGGAGACCGGCGCCCCGTCAGAGGTTCTCGTGCGGAATTGCTGTCCGCCCCACCGAACGCTTGACGCCGGGGCTCCAAACGATACGCTCTCACCTGCATAACGGCCCGGATGCCAGAAAGACAAATCACGGGTAACTAATCAGCAATTCCACCGTCAATGCCGATATGAAGACGAAGCCGTTCCTCCCCCTCGCTTGCTTTATCACGATCCTTATTGCCTTTCCTATCACCTTGTTCAGCGCAGAAGCCGACAAGGCGGCTTCCCTCAATGTGAGCGGACTCTGGAAATGGAGTGTGACCACCCAAGATGGTCAATCCTTCGACTCCTCCGTCGCCCTCAAGCAGGAAGCCGAAAAACTCACCGGCACATACAAAGGCCGCTTGGGAGAGTCTGCAATCGAGGACGGAAAGTTCAGCGGCAGCACAGTTTCCTTCAAAGTGACTCGGAAGCGAGATGACCAGACCTTCACGATCAAGTACGAAGGCAAAGTCGAGGGGGACCGAATTAAGGGATCAGTCGTGATCGGCGACGGCGACAGGACTTTCGAATGGAACGCGAAACGCGAGCCTTCCAAACTTGATCTTACAGGCACCTGGAAATGGAGCATGCTCCGTCAAAACGGCGAAAAGATGGAGGCGACGATGAAACTCAAAGCCGACGGCGAGAAGCTGACGGGCTCCATTGCCGGAGGTGAATGGACGGTCGAGCTTGAAAATGGCCGCGTCCTTGGCGATGGAATCGCTTTTCAAACCACGATCGAGCGGGATGGCCAGAAATTCGTGGCGAAGTCAAAAGGCAAGATCACCGGCGACATCATCAAAGGCACGGTCGAGTTCCTGGTTGATGGAGAGGCGCGAACGCGCGAATGGGAAGCCCAGCGACAATGAATGTTTTCACTTTTCCTGCCTAACACCGAAATGGTGGATCCAAAGGAAGAACGGGCGACTCTTAATGCACAGAGTCGCCCGTCATTTTTTGCCGCACCGTGAAACCCAACTTTCGTTTGCCCGTTCTGACAAGTCTCCTCTGCGGCTGCTTGTTGTCTCTCCGTGAACCGCAAGGTGGAGCCAGACTCCTGTCGAGCCCTGACTCTCCTGCCAGCAAGGATTCCAGGGCTCGACGGGAGTCTCGCCCCGCCGATCAACAGCTTCTTCCCCCGCCCCCGCTCCGAGAGTTCCGTGGTGCTTGGATCGCCAGCGTGGCCAACATCGATTGGCCGTCGAAACCAGGCTTGCCACCTGCGCAACAAAGGAAGGAACTGCTCGCGCTTCTCGACAAAGCGGAGCAACTCAACCTCAATGCGGTCATCCTTCAGGTCCGCCCTGCCTGCGATGCGCTCTATGCTTCGAATCTGGAGCCTTGGTCGGAGTATTTGAATGGAAAGATGGGCTCAAGACCCGAACCGTTCTACGACCCGCTCGCTTTCGCTGTGGAACAAGCGCACCAGCGTGGATTGGAGTTGCACGCCTGGATCAACCCGTTCCGAGCCAGACATACCTCGGCCAAATCAGCCGTCGCGCCGAACCACGTCAGCCGAACTCATCCGCAATGGGTTCGCAGTTATGGAAAACTCCTCTGGCTCGATCCCGGCGAGAAAGCAGCTCAAGAGTATTCCATCGCGGTCATTCTGGACGTCGTCAAACGTTACGACGTCGATGGTCTCCATGTGGATGACTACTTCTACCCCTATCAGGAGAAGACGCCAAACGGCAAGGCGATCAATTTTCCAGATGACCTGACCTGGAAAGCGTACTTAGCCAATGGAGGCAAATTGAGCCGAAATGATTGGCGGCGCAAAAACGTGGACGATTTCATCCAACGGCTCTATGGCCGCATCAAATCGGAAAGGCCCTGGGTGAAATTTGGCATCAGCCCGTTCGGCATCTGGCGCCCGGGGCATCCCCCTCAAATCACGGGCCTGGATGCCTATGAAGAATTGTACGCCGACTCGAGAAAATGGTTGAACAACGGGTGGTGCGATTACTTCGCGCCGCAATTGTACTGGCCCATTCAATCGGCAGGGCAAAGTTACCCGGTGCTGCTCCATTGGTGGTCGAGCCAAAACGCGACGCGCCGCCATCTCTGGCCGGGGAGCAATTCCTCCAAAGTCGGTCACGGATGGCAGAAGGAGGAGATCATGAATCAAATCCGTCTGGCGCGAAAAGAGCCCGGTGTTACAGGCCATATCCATTGGCACGCCGCCAACCTGATGACGAACGCGAATGGTCTGTCGGCCGCTCTGGCCCGAGAAATCTATGCACACCCAGCCCTCGTGCCTGCTTCGCCTTGGCTTGATAACAAACCGCCTGGACACCCCGCTTTGCGCCTCGAAAATGGCGCGAAATCCCGCGAGCTGAGCGCAAGCTGGACATCCACCAGCCAAGAACCGGTGCGGCTTTGGCTTCTGCAGGCGCGGATCAACGGAAAATGGACCTCGGAAATCATGCCCGGTCATCAGTTGTCGCGCGCCTGGCCATCGGGTGGCTTGGACTCCTTGCCGGACATGCTCTCGCTTGCCGCGGTGGACCGATGCGGCAATTTGGGGGCGGCGACAGTTGTCGAAACCAAGGCCTATCGGAGATCCACTGCGGTGAAATAGCGCACGCACTTGCCACGTCGGATGAAGCAAACCGGCTTGGATCATGCACCTCACCCACCCCTGCACCCCTCCCAGGAGGGGAACCTGCAATCGGCGCACGCAACGTAGCTCCCCTCCCGAGAGGGGAAGGGGTGGGTTCATGGTCCCAATGCGCGCCAAATTTGGCGTGGGGGCTCTCCATGAACCGCAAGGTAGGGCGAGACTCCTGTCGAGCCCTGGCATTACTTCGGGCAAAGAATCATCAATACAGAGGAGACCGTGGGATGGACGACACGCGGAAGGTTTGTAGTCCCGCCTTTAGACGGCCCGAACTAAAGCCGGGACTACAAACGCCGACCTGTCGTTCATCCAACGGTCTCTTCAATAAGAGACAACCAAGAGCTTCACGAGCGGACATAGTTGCACCTCATAGCACGATTCATAACTCCTTGCCACGATTGTTTCCGCATTCTAAACACCAGTGCTGTGACAAAGAAATTACGACGCATGTATCGCGGTTTCCGTGTCACAGCACTCATCGCATGAAACTCTCTACGAAAAAGCTCATAAGCACCGCATTTGTTCCAGGAGCCGTCTTGGCCGCAACGCTTGTCATGTCTGGCGCTCGGTCCGCCGGCGCGCAAACACTCCTGCTCAGATACACGTTCGACGAATCGGACTCCGGGAGCGCCGAGGCCGCGGATTCTGGCGCGCCGCCGGCAGCCGCCGGCGTGTTCGTTGGAGCGAGTCGAATCGGGAACACGCCTGGCGGCCACTCGAAAGGAGCCGTGGATTTCATGGGGGCCGTGAGTCCCGACAATCTCAAATACGTCCACGGCGGCGATGCCGCAAAGTTGGATGGGCTTGAGACATTCACTCTGACCGCCTGGATCAATGCGCAGGATACGCCGTCCGGGAACCGGCGAATCTTGGCCAAGCAAGGAGCCGGTTCGTTTCCTGGGTTCTCCTGGAATGTGAACGATCCGGCGGAAGGCGGCCGCAGCGCGAGCAACTTCGGCTTGAGACTATTTGTCGGCGGCGAAAAAGGGTTCCAACATGACTTGTCCGGGCCGCGTGTCACGATTGACGCCGACAAGAAGTGGGTCTTCATCGCGGTGACCTACGATGGCCGGCTGGAAACGGACAACGTGCTCTATTATTCCGGGAGCGTTACTGAGGTCGTGACGAACCAGGTCGCCACCAGCATCAACGCTGGGAAAACCACGGAGACCGAGGCCAGGTTCACGGTCAGTCACACCGACGCCGCCATCACGGCGAACACCGCCTTGCAAGGATGGATGGATGACGTGCGGGTTTACAGCGGTGTGTTGAACGCCGCGCAACTGGAGGCAGTGCGGCTGGAAAACCTCCCACCCTCCGCGCCGCCCAAAGCGATCTCCATTCTTAATCCGAAACGATCGGGAACCACCGTCACTTTCGAGTTCCAGTCCGAGGCTGGACGGAATCATCAAGTCGAATTCAAGGCCAGCCTCGGTGACCCGACCTGGCAGGCGCTCACGACTCTGACTGGAACGGGCGCGAACCTGCTCGTGACCGACAACAACGCCGCGTCGGCGACGCGATTTTACCGGATCGCCACTCGGTGAATCTGAAGCCGAGGCTTCGCTTCTATCAAGCGCGGACGAATTAAAACGAGGTAGGGACGCCGCGCCTGCGGCGTCCCCGCGCCGTGCGGGCGCGGAACTCTTCTGAACGGGAGCGGAGGCGTGTCCATCGGCACGTCACACTGTTCCGCCGCTGCACGCGGAGGTGACGGCGCAGGCGCGCCGTCCCTAGCTTCAGGATGAGAATCCGAAAAACGAGCGTGTGAGCTGTTCGGGGGCGCATCTCGACACTGCCACCGAATCTCCAACGGCGTAACTCCCTCTCCTCCACGAAGTGGAGGAGAGGGCCGGGGAGAGGAGGAGC
>JACQWK010000155.1 GCA_016209525.1 Verrucomicrobiota bacterium | reverse complement strand
TTGCTGGGATTTCCCCTCTCCTCGGTCCTCTCCCCGCTCGTTCCTCGCAGGGAGAGGAAGAACAACCCCGCATCGCAACCGTCCTCATTCGGAGACGTGCCCCTGATTGCCTCGTTCGAAAATTTCATGTCATAAAACTCCACCCTCCCGCGCTATAAAGAAGAAGTACTGTGGATTCAGAGAAGCTCCATATCTACGAAATCCTCGCCCGGCAGCATGAACCGATGTTGCTGGCCTACGTGCTGTCGCTGGTCTTGGACCCGCAACTGACGGAGGACATCGCTCAGGACACGTTCCTGATCGCGTACCGGAAGATCGCGACGCTCAAAAACCCGGATGCCTTCGGAGCATGGCTGCGAGGCATTGCGCGTTGGGAAGCGTTCGCCGCTCTCCGCAAGCGCGGGACAGAGATTCCTTTTGAACCGGCGGTGTTGGAAGGCATGGAAGACGTTTTCGGCTCGCTCGAACAGCAACGCGAAACCGAGCGATGGCAGGAACGCTTTCAAGCGGTCGAGGATTGTTTTCGGGAATTGCCTGAAAAGCTCCAGGCCGTTTGCCAGCTTCATTATCTCGAGGACCGGAAAACCCAGATCGGTATGGGGCTCGGCCTTTACTTGAGCGATTTCGCAAAGTATCCGCCGTCAAGAACGGAGCTCAAGGAGAGGAAGATCCTCCCTGATGGTGGCGTTTCAGAGCATTGGGTGTCTTGGCGCGATTAGCTTCGGCCCTATTACGGGAGCGACGCCAAACTCTTTGTGTGTTCAGAAGCGCCTACAATTTCCTACGGCTACAATCATTCTGGAACAATGATGCTCGTGACCTGGCCTCAAGCTACCTATCCGAACGGCCGTCCCAACGTGCGGTCTTTAGGGTTGGGAGACCTGGGTGACCTTGCCTCTGGCGTTGATGTGCCCGTGCCTGAATCACTGGTGCTGGTGCCGAGCGACATGATTGCGATAACACATGAGTGGTTTCAGTACCACATCGGGTTTGGATGGCCCGGAATCGTCTTTGCAAAAAATATTTCTTTATGGAAGCCAAAATACCACCGACTGGACAGTGCCTTGTTTTGCGACGGTCACGTGGAAACCAGCAATCCTGATCTCATTCCGCAGAAACTGGGCACAGACGGCAGTTGGTACTTTCAGCCAAGCGCCGCCTACGCCAAACGTTGGAACCGCGACAACCGGCCGCACCCGGAGACCTGGCCATGAAAACCACCCAAGCATCCATTCGCCTGCCGCGTCCCTTCACGAAGCCCGCATCGCGCTTCGCAGCTTTTACCCTCATCGAACTTTTGGTCGTCCTCGCCATCATCGCGGTTCTCGCAGCGTTGCTTTTGCCTGTGCTGGGTAGGGCCAAAGAACAGGCGAAGCGCACTCAGTGTTTGAACAACCTGAAGCAGCTTCAACTCGCGCTTCAGTTGTATGCCGATGGCCACGACGATCGGTTCGTCCCGAACCGGTCCACCAACGAAAACCTCGTCATTCGAAATCTTCCGGGTTCCTGGGTTGTCGGCAACGCGCAGCGCGACAGCGACCCGGCGTGCATCACCCAAGGCGTGCTCTTCTCTTATGTCCAGGGGACGACTGCTTATCGGTGTCCGGCGGACAAATCCAGAGTCACGGGAAACAAGTCTCTGCCGCGCCTGCGAACCTACGCGCTCTCCGGCTGGCTCGGCTCGGAATTCCAAAGCTACGGACTGATCAAACCCCGTGAAACATCAGGCCGGTTCAACAAACCCCGCCTCGGCCAAGTCCGCGCGCCCGCTGGGGTGTTTGCGTTCATTGACGAGCACGAAGGCTCCATTGATGACGGTGTCTATGTGCTGCAATCTGTTCTCCGTCCTAACGGCAATAATAGCCCACCGACTTGGTTTGAATTGCCGACCGATCGTCATAACCGCGGTGTCAACTTGTCGTTCGTTGATGGCCACGTTGAGCACTACCGTTGGCTCGCGCCCAAGCGGTTTACCCGACACGGTCAAGCGCCCGTCAGCGATCTTGATGAGCGAGATTTGGCGTGGCAGGCCGAGCGCACCCCAACCAATGAGTAAACTCCTGTCAGTCCATCCCACAGCGATCAAAAGGCCAAGTATGAAAACAAAGAAATCATCCGAACCGGCGATGGAACGCCTCTCCACCGCGCCCGGCGCTACGCGCGCCTTCACCCTCATCGAACTGCTGGTGGTCATCGCGATCATCGCGATCCTGGCGTCGCTGCTCCTGCCAGTGCTTTCAAAATCCAAGACGAAAGCGCAGGGCATTCAGTGCCTGAATAATCTCAAACAGTTTGGCCTCGCGTGGACGCTGTACAGCGACGATCACGGCGACCGGGTGCCGCCAAACAACGACAATGGTCCGAACACATGGGTCCGCGGCTGGCTAGATCCCTGGAAGACGACTCCCGACAACACCAACACGCTCTATCTAACTGGGAGTCTTCTGGCGCCGTATCTTGGGAATTCGCTCGCGATCTGGCGCTGTCCTGCGGACAGAAGCACCTCCCTTCACAGCGGCCGGAACCTTCCTCTCGTGCGTTCGGTTTCCATGAACTGCTGGCTCAACTGCGACAAATCTCCCGATGACTATTTGGGTTTGCCGAAGGCGTACAAGATTATCCGGCGCGTTTCGGACATGACAGACCCCGCGCCCAGCCAGACCTTCGTCTTGCTCGAGGAGCGCGCGGATTCCATCAACGACGCCTACTTCGCGATCCCGATGGGCTTCAAAGGATCCCAGGCAATCCAGGTCAACTATCCGGTGAGTTACCACAATGGAGCGGGCAGCCTTTCGTTTGCCGATGGACACGCCGAAAGTCGGAAGTGGCGTGACCCACGAACGAACCCGCTTCTGCGCCGGGACGTGTATCTTGAGAGGCGACCGTCGCCAAACAACTCCGACGTGGCTTGGCTTCAAGATCGTACCACGGGGCTGAAATGACAGAACTATCCATTCTACGTCCATATCCGGCACAGACAGCGCCGGAAGGCACTCGGAGGAATATCATATAACAACGTCCGCTCGTGAGAGCGGGACAGCGGATCGGAAAGGAACGCTTGTCAGTGGTCCACGTTCCAACCCGCCCTGAAACCAGAGAACGAAAGTAAAAAACATGAACACGAAGACCTCCATAGTTGAACTCGGAACCGCCGCAGGGCGCGAGGAGAACGAGAGGGCGCGGCGCGCGGCGTTCACGATGCATCGGCCCGCGAACAAACCAGCAGCTTCCGAAAGGTCGCTTGCCAAACCGCAACGAAGCTGGCTGAAGCTCACGCTCCTTTCTGCCGCATTTCTCCTCACCGCAGCCTTGCCCCGCGCGGATGTCATTTCCGATTGGAACAAGACCTCCTTTGACACGATGGCTGCCAACTTCCCGGACCACATCCAAATAACGCGCGGCATGGCGATGATGCACGTCGCCCAATTTGAGGCCGTCAACGCGGTCGTCGGTGGTTACACCCCGTATCTGCTGACACTGTCCGCTCCCAACGCATCGGCCGAAGCCGCAGCGACACAAGCGGCCTTCGTGGTCATGACGAACCAGGTTCCCGGCGCGGTGTCCCCGCTCAGAGGCGCATTGAATCGTTCGCTGCAAACCATTCCGGACGGACCAGCCAAGGCCAGTGGCATCACCCTCGGCCAGCATGTTGGCGAGGTCGTCGTATTACTGCGGGCCAGCGATGCTTCTCGAATCACGGTCCCCTACACGCCGACGTTGGCGCCGGGAAAGTGGCGGCCCATGCCTCCCAATTTCACCCCGGCCATTTTGCCGCACTGGCGGTACGTCACTCCGTGGACCATGTCCAGATCATCCCAGTTCCGCTCGCCGCCTCCTCCGGCTCTGAATAGCGACATTTACACGCGCGACTTTAAGGAGACGCGGGATTACGGAAGTGCCACGGGCTCCAAGCGGACCCCGGAACAGGCCGAGCTCACCAAAGGCTTCCATAATCAGCCGGTCGAGCTCGTGGATTGGATGGCCCGGGCGGCCATGGCGCTCCGTCCTTTGACCCTGATCGAATCGGCGCGGATGTTTGCTCTGGTCTCGATGGTGCAAGCCGATAGTTTCGTCGGGAGCCTGGAGGCCTGTTACAGCTACAACTATTGGAGCGTGATCACGGCCATCCGCGAGGCGGACACGGACGGCAACGACGACACGGAAAAGGTCGCCACCTGGTCTCCACTCGCCAACATCAATTATGTGCCTGAGTATCCGAATCTGTGGGTCGCCAACTTGGGCGCTGGCGCGGAAGTCCTGACGAGCATTTTCGGCGACGACCTGACCATTACGATTCTGAGTTCTGGCAGCCCTCGTCCGCGGACCTATGCTCGGTTCTCGGATGTAGTCACCGAACTTGGCAACACCGCCGTTTATTCCGGCTTCTCCTTCAGGAACGCCTGCGAGGCGGGTGAGCAACGCGGACGCGCTATGGCTCGCCATGCAGTGGAGAATCTCTTGACTCCCACTCCGAAGCTGGCCGGTCAACTCCAAGCGGGCGAATTCCGCCTCACGACCAAGACCCGCGGAAGCTTGGCCCAACGCATCGAATACTCCGGTGATCTGCTGAACTGGATACCATTGACGAATTACCTCAGCACCGATTTCACCTTGCAGATTCTGGATCGGGACGCCGCCAGCGCGGACCATCGTTTCTACCGCGCGGCATTGGAGTGAAGCCGCAAGGTTCCCGGGGTGGCTCGCCGCCTTCCGCACCCTGCTGCTTGACTGACATGGCGCTTATTAATGCCAAAGCCGATGGCGGGTCCTTGCCGCTAAAACTATGAAAACCATTCCGAGCATTATCCTCATCGCCAGCCTTGACCTTGCGGCAGTCCATTCCTGCATTGCCGCCAGTACCATTACCTTCGCCGATGGTTACTTCTGGGCGAATGAGGAACAGGGAACTGCCCTCGTCGAAATGCACCGTAGCGGTGACACGAGTTCAACCGCCACGATTGACTACGCCACCGTTGAAGGCACGGCCAAGCCGGTCGTGGATTACATCGGAACTTCCGGCACGCTCGCCTTTGCTCCCGGAGAATCATCGAAACATTTCTCCATCACGGTGCTCGACAACGGCTGGCTCGACGGAGACAGGACTTTGAGCTTGCGCTTGAGCAACCCACTTGGCGCGACGCTTGGCCCTTATCCATCCGGAACTTTGCGCATCGCCGACAACGAAGTACCGCTCATGGTTGACCGAACTTTTCAGCCGCAAATCGGAGAACTTTTCGAGGACTTCATCCGTGCCATGGTCTTGCAGCCGGACGGTCGGATCATCATCGGCGGCTACTTTGACCATGACACCAACGTCATTCGCCTGCCGCAGACGTTTATGATGCGGCTCCTCCCCAACGGCTCTCGTGATTCCACTTTCAAAGCGCCTCCCCAATTGACCAACGCTGTGCGTGCGCTGGCTTTGCAGGCGGACGGGAAGATTTTGGTGGCCGTCGATCAAGGAACACTACTCCGGTTGAACATGGATGGATCGTGGGATCGAGGTTTCCGTTCGGACTTGGCCGGGAGCAGCTCGTTGGTTGTGCAATCGGATGGGAAAATCATTTCTGTGAATGGCTCGGCGTTGGTTCGCCTGAATAATGACGGATCGCTCGACATGCCATTCTCGAAAACGGTTCTAGCCTGCAGCGACGTGCAAACAGCCGCCATCCAATCGGATGGCAAACTAATTCTGGGCGGTGTCGTATGCACGGCAGGAAAGGCGTATGAAGGTCTCGTCCGCTTCAAACGCGACGATACAGTCGATGCGGTCTTTCCATTAACTCTCGCCGTTCATCCAGATCGGGTTCGGTTCGACACACCGCGCCTTCGATCCATCGTTCCGCTGGCGGGCGGCAAGATGCTCATCAGCGGGAGGTTCTACTTTGTGAACGGCGTTATCTCGCCTGGCATCGCGCGCCTCAACGCAGACGGTTCGCTCGATGCAAGCTTCCGATTCTCCGAACTTTCTTTCAGTTGGCTCCCTGACCTTCCTTCATGGGGTGAAGTGGCGTCTCCTATTCTTCAACCGGACGGAAAGATTTTGGTGCCCTTTGAATGGGAATGGTACAGTGGCATTCTGATTCGAATCAACTCCAACGGTTCGCTCGATCGTGAGTTTCGCATGCCTTACCGCTGGCCATCGCCATTGGTGCTCCAAGAGAATGGCAACATTCTGATGGGAAACCTCCGTCTTTTTGGCGATCCAGGCCGCGTCAAGAGCTTTGCGTGGTCCCACGATTGGGACTCGAACCCTTTGGATAGCCCAGTGCGCTTCAACGTCGCCAAACAGAATACCGAGTTGCGCGTCACCGTCAGGCGCCTCGGTGAATCTACGGAAGCGGTCACTGTGGGTTACACGGCCCGCGCCGGCACGGCCCAAGCAGGGTCGAATTATCTACCGCAAACCGGCACGCTCACCTTCGCCCCGCTGGAAACCACGAAGACGATCACCGTCCCGATTCTGGACCCGCCGTCGCTCAAGCGGGAGCGGAGCTTCTCACTCGTCCTGAGCAACGCGAGCAACGGCGGCATTCTGGGCGTGTCGAGCGAGGCGACCGTTCTCATCCTTCCTCAGCAACTCCTGACGCTTCATTATCCAACTGCCAGCGTGAGCGGCCCCATCCGCCTCACGTTGGCTCCGACCACACCAGGAGTGTCGTACTCCCTCTGGGCTTGGACTGACCTGGCCGTTCGTTGGCAGTCGCTTTCCATCCAGCAGAAAACTGCCGCGGGTGACACGCTGGAATTTGAGGACACAACCGCCATTCGTCCCGCTCAACGCTTCTATCGAGCGTTTCGGGCAGGGCCGTGATGCCGGACAATCGCCGCGCTCCCGGAACATCGGCTGGCTGAACAATATGTCTCATGCACCGCACCAAAACCGCGTCCGGACTGACCCTGGAGTTCGAGGACACTGACGCCATGAACTCCCCCCCGCCGCTTCTACCGCGCCCGAAGGCAACCATGAACGGCAAGTTGCAGCGTCGGCGCCGTAACTTGCCACCGCCGGTCGAAGAGCACCCGGTTGTTCCGGGAATAGCACTCATCTATGACGAAGCGCGCCGAGCGGCCAACTCTCGTTCAATATCATCAACTCGTTTTTGGTCGAGCGGGTAAATCAGCAGCGCACCGGCTTTCAGTATTGCAAGAAATCCCGGCGCGATGGAGAAGGCGAGCGTGATGCCGAGCAAAGCCGTGGTCGTCGTCCCCTTCGCGCGAATATGTGCTCGAATCCACCAAGGGCCTCACCTCGCCAAGCTGGGAGGCGACTAACCTGAAGCCGGCAAACAATAATGGCCGTTGGGAAGTCACCATGCCAACAACCCAAAGTCAGGGCTTCTTCCGCCTGCGCAAGCCTTGAACCGCCGTTGCGGGCCGCACCGAGCAAGTGGACGTGCGCCGCCCGGGAGAAACGGTTGCAGCGGACGATTCCGTTGTGTTCACAGAGCGGGTCGGTGCTGTTCCGCCGCGACGGTTCTACAGTGCCTTCCGCTTGGCATCCGACGGTGAACTCCCTGATTTGCACGAATCGCTTCCGCTTGAAGCAGCCCTCTGAATCACCTGTCACACCTGGCCCTTTCGCGACAATATCCAGGTGTGAAAGAGGAAACCGATGCCCACAGTTCCGCGGGCGTTGAAGCGTTCGCGGCCCTGGTGCGCGAGCATCAGGCCGGCCTGCGCGCTTTCATCCGCGCGCTCGGCGCCGAAGCGGACTGGGTCGATGACCTGGCACAGGAGGTCTTTCTCATCGCCTATCGCAAGCAAGCCCAGTTCGACAACTCCAGGGACTTTGGCCGCTGGCTGCGCGGCATCGCCCGCCGGCACGTCGCCAACGAACGCCGCAAAGACGCGCGGCGTTCGCGGCTGCCCAGTGGCGCGCTGGCGGATGTGCTCATGGAAACCAGTCTGCCGGATACGACCACGCACGCGTCCGCCGAGCGGGCACTCGAGGCCCTGCGTGAATGTGTCGGGCAGTTGCCGGAGCGCGGACGGGAACTGCTCCGGCGGCGTTATGAAGCCAACGAAAATGCCGCCGTCCTCGCGCCCGCTTTTGCCCAAAGCGCCGAAGCGCTGCGGCAGAACCTGCACCGCCTTCGGCTCGCGGTGAAACGCTGTGTCGAGGGCAAACTCGGGGCGGCCTGGCCGTGACCGACGCGCGCTACCAGGAATTGCTCGCCCGGCTGCTTGATCAAGAGTTGTCAGCGGCCGAGGCCGACGAGCTTGCCGCCACCCTGCGGACGAATCCCCAACGCGCCGCGGACATCCGCCAGCATCTCGCGCTCTGGGACCTCTATAGCCAGGACCATGCGGCGGAACGATCGGCTCACGCCTTCGAACTCGCCTGGCGCACGCGCCTCGCGGCGGAGGCTGACGCCGCTGACTTCGTGGCGCAGACCACTCGCCAGTTCGCCAATGCGCCGGGCGCCGGCGCGGCACAGGCTTGCAGTCCTGCCTTCAGGCGGTCCGCCGACATCCGCCGTGCCGACCGCCTGAAGGCGGGACTCCCAACGTGGAACTGGCGCTCGGCGCTCGCTCTCGCGGCGAGTGTTGTGCTGCTGTTGGGGCTGGGTGTTTGGTATTTCGGCCCCACGATTGGCGAACCGGTGCTGGTGGACGTAAAAGGGACAGGCGTGTCCGTGGAGCGAGGAACGGAATTTGTTGCTGCCATCCGCGGAATGCGTCTATTGCCGGGTGACGTTCTCCGCATCGGAACCAACGCCTCGGTTGGACTCGCGTTCGGCGCAGAGCAAACGCGGATCGATCTCGAATCGGAAACTGAATTGAAGCTGATCTCATTCGCCTCCGGCAAGCGACTGCAACTTCGCAGCGGCAAGCTCGAAGCCGCCGTCGCCCGCCAACGCCTCTTCCGCCCGATGATCGTCACGACGCCGAATGCCCAGGCCCGCGTCCTTGGCACGCAATTCACGCTCAAGGCGACGACCAGTCGCACGGAGCTTCGGGTCGATGAGGGCAAGGTCCGGCTCACGGACACGCGCAACGGCGAGGCTGAGCCCGTGCCCGCCGGCTATTACGCGGTTGTCGCCGCGGCAACGAAACTGGCCGCGCTGCCGCAAACCGGGAGCATCTTCCGCGAGTACTGGACCAACCTGCCGGGCAAGCGATACGACACCGATTTGACGATTCATCCCGCGTTTCCCGACCATCCGAACGAACGCGAATGGCTGAACCGGCTCGAAACACCGAACGGTTGGGGAGATGATTACGGTGCCCGTTGGCGCGGGTTTCTTCATCCGCCCGGCAGCGGCGACTATAGAATGTCGCTGGCTGCTTCCGACGATGCTGGCCTCTACCTCAGTCCAGACGATCAACCTGAAAACAAAGTCAAAGTCCTGATGTCGCGCATCAACACTGTCCCCCAAGACTACTGGCAATCAGAATCACCGCTTGGATTGTTCGGCTTGAAGGCTGGCCACCGCTACCATATCGAAGTGATCCATAAAGCGGGCAAAGGTCCAGATCACCTTTCAGTGACTTGGAAGCGGCCCGATGGCAAAATCGAAATCATCCCTGGCGAATACCTCTCGCCGTTCAAACCCAAACCGAAAGAGGCCAACCGTGAAAAGCGTTGAAGGGTTGAAGCGTTCAGGCGTTGCAGCGCGGAAGCGGGGGAGTTGGAGGTTAAAGGCTGGACGTCCCTCATTTCCCAAAGCGGCGACCTTCCCTTGGCCCCATCGCCGCACTCCAAAACCTCGCGTCATTTTGAGGCCCGCTCGTGATCGCGTCAGCGTCTTGGACTGCGGTGGCTGGCGGGGAATGGGGCTGACACCGCTTTCGCTCACGCCACGCATCGCTGCGTCAGGCTCACTTCCACGAACGCTTCAACGCCTCACCGCTTCAACGAACTTCGCTTTCACCCTCGTCGAGTTGTTGGTCGTCATTGCCATCGTCGCGATCCTCGCTTCGCCGCTCCTGCCCGCATTCAGTCGTGCCAAAGGCAGGGCCCAGTCCATGGCATGTGCGAACCATCTCAAGCAGCTCACCGCCGGCTGGCTCTTGTACGTTCACGATAATGACGACACTCTGCCGCCCAATCGTACGCAGCAAAAGGGGTTCGACCTAATTTCCCAGCCGGGATCGTGGGTGCTCGGCAACGCCAAGTTGGACACGACAACCTCAAACATCGAAGCTGGCGTGCTGTTCCCTTTGGTTCCTTCGGCGACCGTCTTTCGGTGTCCGGCGGACAAATCGACAGTGAGCCAACACCCCGAACTACGGCGCACCCGCAGTTACGCGATGGAGCATTGGCTGAACATGCGAGCCAATACGGGCAGCGCCCTCGATGCTGCGAACGATTCGCCACTCAATCTCAGGAAGTACGCGCGCGTCGCGAATGGCGACCCCGGCCCCAGCCGCCTGTTTGTGTTCAGTGACGAGCATCCGGTCTGCATCGACGACGGTGTGTTTAGTGTTCCCAGCCCCTGGGCGTTTCCTGGGGCCAACTCCGTGTTGAGCTGGGTATCGCTCCCGTCCGAACGCCACAACGGCGGAGACAACCTCTCTATTGCCGATGGCCACGTCGAACATTGGCGGTGGCGATGGCTGCGCAAGCCGACCCGATACACGAACGACCGAACATTCGTGAAGAACAAAGAAGACGAAGCAGACCTCCGGCGCGTGCAAGACGCCATCCCGAAATCGCCGTGAGCCGCCGCCAGCCGTCGTGACGAAACAAAAGACATGATCAATAATGTCAAATCCCCTGGCAGACGGAGCGAGGAGGCTCTGTCGAATTTAGGATTTCGGATTTTAGATTTTGCAGAAACCTCAAGGTGGGGTGCGTCACTCCGTGCGCGCCGCCGTCGCAATCGCGCTTTCCAAACGCTGGAACAACGACGACCAGCCGCACCCGGAAACGTGGCCGAAACAATGACAACGCAGCATTCCATGAATCGCTCTCGGAGCCCGGCGTTCGCGCCGCCGCTGCAAGCTTCGCTCCACGGCGGCGCTCTGAGAATTCCACACGCTACCACCTTCCGAATCCAGAAGCGGGCTGAAGCCCACGCTCCGAGAATTGAGCGAGCGCTCGGCCCCTCATCCACCCAAACCGAGCGTGTTCTTCAGCGCCTGATCGATTTCGATCATCGGCACGCTGCCGATCACGTCGCTGATGGCCGAGTTCAAGACCGTGGCGAGATTGTCCGTCATCACGACCGAATCGCTCAAAAGACCAGACTGCCTGCCAACTGGAGAGTTGAGGAAGATCGTGACGCGGCTGGGATGGTTGGCCCGAAACATCCGGCTGGAGATCATCGCGACAATCACCTGCGGCAGGCCGGTTCCCAATTGATCTGCCTGCACAACCAAGGCGGGCCGCGTCTTGGCGGTGCGCAAGTCCGAGTTGGGAAACAGCACCAGGACGACATCGCCGCGCTTAGTGGCGAGACTTGGCGGCATGGTAATTGTCGTAGGCCGACATTTCCGGGCTCTCCCAATCTTCGGCGAATGCGCTCAACCGCCCTCGCAACTCCGCCGCTTCCGCCGCGCCGATGCCGTGCGCCCGCAGGTCCACGCCGTGGCCGGGCAGGAACGTCACGATGGCGTGCGCGCCGGGCGGCACTTGGGCCGGCTGCTCGGCGAGCTTGATCACGCCATCCTGATAAATGCCTTCAACGCTGGTGAGCATAATCATGAATGCCAATCACACGCTGAGAGTAACGCACGGACCGTCTGTGGCAAGGAACGGTTTCACCTTGCTCGCACGGAGCGCGGACGGCCATGTCCGCACAACGTCGGCTCACCAAGACTCGCGGACAAAGCTGTCCGCGCTCCGACTGAGTGGATTCACCTTGATCGAACTGCTGGTTGTGATTGCGATCATCGCTATTCTGGCGGCGCTTTTGGTCCCCACATTGAGCCGGGCGAAAGCGTCCGCCAAATCGGCCGCGTGCAAGAGCAACCTTAAGCAAATCGGCCTGGCACTGAATCTCTACGTCAATGATTTCGAAAAGTATCCGCTGTTCGAGTTTCACCAAACTCCCGGCGCGGGCCCAGCGGTTTACTGGTTCGACCTCCTTCGCCCTTACAGCGGCGGCGTGGATCTGCCGTTCTTCCCGAGCGGGGATCCAGCTTACGGATACAATTGGCGGGGTACGAGTGTTGAGGAGGATAGTTCCAGTTTATGTTTCGGTTTGGGGCTGCTCGGACCTGGCGATCGTCGCGGTCCCGGAAACGTTCCAGTCCCGGAATCCAGTGTCGTCTCCCCGAGCGACATGATGGCATCTCTGCATTATGAAGGAGGTCCTGGGATGGGCTTCGTCGGGTTTGGATGGCCTGGAGCGGTTTGGTGGAGGAATGGTGGTTCGCTCCATCAGGGTGGTGACAATGCGGCGTTTTGCGATGGTCACGTAGAGTCTGAAAAGGCCGAGCTTATTCCAAAACGAGGAATCGGTGGTTCGGGCCGCCCGCTCTTTAAGCCGGAACAAAAACATTCCAAACGCTGGAACAGGGACAACCAACCGCACCCGGAAACCTGGCCGAGAAACTGAGACGGCATCCCAACGATGAAAACCATCCACCAATACCTCATTGTCGCTCTGTTGCTCGTCGGGATGACGAGCGGCTTGGGCCAGCCCACAATCACTCGGCATCCGACTGGCGCTTCAGTGAGCCTGGGTGCCACTGTCCGGCTTCAGGCCTCCGCCACGAGCACCATTTCACCGGTTCAATACCAATGGCAGTTTACGGCCACGAATCTCGCGGGAGAGACGAACAGCACTTTGACTCTGACGAACATTCAAGCCGCTCAAGCGGGCGACTACACATTCGTCGCCACCGACGTTTTCGGTTCGACAACCAGCAAAGTCGCCGTGCTCGAAGTCGATCCGACGTTCACCAAGATCACCAGCAGCCCGGTCGTTAAGGACACCGCCGACGGTGAGGGCGCCGCCTGGGTCGATTTCGATAACGATGGTGATCTTGATCTTTCGGTGGTTTCGTCCGACACGCCCGTTCATTTGCTCTATCGAAATGACGGAACGAGCGGGTTTACGCAGATCCGGGACGGAGTTCTCTCGCGCGACGCGACGGGCGCGGAAACCGCAGCCTGGGCAGACTTCGACAACGACGGATTGCTCGACGTGTTCGTCTCGAAGGCCAGCGGCTACCTTTTCCGTCAAAATCCCGTCGGCACGTTTACTCGCTCCACGCTGGGCGCGCCCACTGTGGACTGGGGCGTCGCCGCAGCAGAATTCAACAACGACGGCTTTGTGGATCTCGTCGTCCGCTCCAGTGATCCCCGGAAATCGGTGTGGCTCAATGACGGCTTGGGGGGATTCATCGCCTCCACCAATAGCGTGGTGGCGACCGGCGCCACGTCCTCCATCGCCGCCGCCGATTTTGATGACGATGGCGACGCCGACTTTTTCGTGTCGAATAACGCGAGCAACAGCCGCCTTTACCGGAACGACGGCCAGGGCGTTTTCACACCGGTGACCAGCGGACCTGGCGCGAACGGCACCGGCGTTGCGTGGGGCGATTACAATAACGACGGTTTTCCCGATCTCTTCCATAGCCGCTTGGACGGTGCATTTCAACAGCCCCGGCCTTCATTCCTGTTTCACAACAATGGCAACGGCACTTTCACTCAGGTCGAGCAATCGCCTTTCACTAAGGCCATCGGTTTCGCCGTTGGATGCTCTTGGGGCGACTATGACAACGATGGCTGGCTCGACCTCTTTGTTGCGGAATACGGCCCGGAAAAAAATCGCCTCTTCCACAATAACGGCGATGGCACGTTCAGCCGGATCATTGCCGGCAGCGTCGCCAACGACCTCGGCAGTTCCACCGCCGGCGTCTGGGGCGATTACGACCGCGACGGTTTCCTCGATCTGTTCGTCGCCAATGGTGTCGGCGGGAACGGAGGCGGCGATTCGACGGATTACCTTTACCACAACAACGGCAATGCCAACGCGTGGATCACGATCAAATGCGTCGGTACCGCGTCGAACCGCTCCGCCATCGGTACGAAGGTGCGTCTCAGGGCCACGATCAAAGGTAAAACCTTCTGGCAACTGCGCGAGATCAGCACCGGCGGCAGTTGGGTGCAAAATCCGCTCGAAGCCCACTTCGGCCTCGGCGAGGCCACTAACGTCGAGACGCTCCGCATTGAATGGCCGTCGGGCATCGTGCAGGAAATTCCGAACGTCCCAGCGAAGCAATTGCTGACCGTTATCGAGCCCCCGCGCCTTCAGATCACACCGCCACAAACCGGCAGTCCTTTGAAGCTCACATTGCGCGGCGGAATCGGCTTCAGCTACGCGTTGGAAATTTCAGCGGACTTGCGGACCTGGCTCCCTTTGCTCACCAACTCCGCCACCGGCCTGACGCTGGAATTCGAGGACTCCGACGCCGTAAACTTTTCCCGCCGCTTCTACCGCGCCCGACGGCAACCATGAACCGAGAAACGGCAGTTTAGTCCACGAAACACACCAAATACACGAAAGGAGAGGGAGTTGAAACCGGAGATCCATTCACCCGGCGAGTGGGGACTATTCCGTTAGGTAGTAACTCCTTTCGATTTTGTGTGTTTCGTGTGTTTCGTGTGTTTCGTGGGTGCAACTGCTTTTTCCAGGATGAACGGCAAACGGCGGCGTCGGGATCGTAACTTTCCACCGCCGGTCGTAGAGCACCCGGTTGTTCCGGGATAGCAGTCAGCCAACTCGCAATCCTGGAAAGACTGATTCAGAACCCTGCGTCTCCCAACGCTGGCAAAGAAGCGATTCTGGCGCCAGTGCGGAAACTTGATTTCGAGACCAGCCGCGCGGCGGTTCTCAAGGCCATCAACAATCGCGGTACGCTGAGCCAGTGAATTGCGCATGCGGTTCAATGGAGCGCGGCGGTGCGGCAGCACCGCCTACCGGTGGGGACGCGATGCCGCGCGTCCGGGAGTTCATGCGGCTTTTGACGGATTGGGCATTCGCGATTTCAGGTTGGCTTTCGTTGGCGCCGGTGTAAGAAATCGTGCGTGGATACGAATCCCACCGCCGCCGCGTTCGCCACGACCCATTGGAGCGTCGTGCTGGCGGCGGGTGGCGCGAGCACGACCGGAACACGCCACGCCTGGGAGCAACTGGCTCGCGCGCATTGGCGTCCGCTTTACGGTCACGTGCGGCGGCGGGGCCGTTCGCATGAAGACGCACAGGACCTCGTGCAGGGCTTTTTCACTCGGCTGATCGAGAAGCCTGTCCTTCAGCAGGCGCTGCGTGAACGGGGGCGCTTCCGCACGTTTCTCCTCGCGGCGTTCGATCACTTTCTCGCCAATGAATACGACCGCGCTTCCGCTTTGAAACGAGGCGGCGGTTTCGAGTTTGTCGCTTGGCCTGACGGCGAAATGAACATCGAACCCGCCGCGCCCGGAGTGCCGATGGAGCGCCAGTTCGACCAGGAATGGGCGCAGACCATATTCACTCACGCGCTGGGGCGACTGGAGCAGGAGTTCGCTCAAGATGGAAAACAGTCGCAGTTCGCGGCCTTGGCGCCGTTTCTCAGCCAGCCTCCACAACCGGGCGATTACGAACGCATCGCCCTCGAAATTGGCGTTCGTGCCAGTCTCATGGCCACGGTCGTTTCGCGATTGCGCCGGCGCTTTCGCGAACTCGTTCGCGCGGAAATCGCCTCGACCGTGGCCACGACTGCGGAAGTCGATGCCGAACTCTCCTACCTGGTCGAATTGATGGCCGGTTGAGGGAGTCCTGCGGCAAAGGAATAGCGGCAAAGGTTTCGGTCATGCCCAGCAATTCTCATTTTGGCGGCAAGTGCGACTCGCGCCCCGCTTGTAGTCCCGGCTTTAGCCGGTTTCGCGCGCTGGCCGGCTGAAGCCGGGACTACATACAGG
>JACQWK010000154.1 GCA_016209525.1 Verrucomicrobiota bacterium | reverse complement strand
GAATTTGGCCAGGGTCAATCGACCTTACAGAGGAGACCGTGGGATGGACTACACGCGGAAGGTTTGTAGTCCCGCCTTTAGACGGCCCGAACCGGCTAAAGCCGGGACTACAAACGCCGACCTGTCGTTCATCCAACGGTCTCGTCAATATCCGTCGGCAAGAACGAGAAGTGTTTGAAGGCATACGAAGCGCTACGCCTATTTTCCGGGTTGCTCTCTTGAGAAGATGGCCCGCAGCTACCACCTTTCGGCCCTGGAGACGACGCGCGCGTTGGGGGTGGAACTTGAAGAACTCGAGGACTGGAATTGCTGCGGCGCCACGGCCTACTTCCATGTCGATGAGTTGCTCGCCTACACTCTGTGCGCCCGCAACCTGGCCATGGCCGAACAGGCGCAACTGAACTTGGTGGCTCCGTGCAGCGGCTGCTACAAAAACATGTACTTCGCTCGTGCCCGCTTGCATGATGATTCGGACTTGGCCGAGCACATCAACTCCGCGTTGGCCGAAGACAACTTGCGGTTCACGGGGGGCACGCGGGTGCTGCACCTCATAGAAGTCTTCGTCCGAGAGGTGGGACTTCCGGAGATCAAGGCCAAAGTCACCCGCCCGTTGAAGGGCCTTCGGGTCGCGCCTTACTATGGCTGTCAAATATTGCGGCCGAGAAAAGACTACGAGGACATCGAACGACCTCGCTTCTTTGAGGACTTGCTGGCCGCCACGGGCGCAGAACCCGCGGATTTCCCGCTCAAACTCCGTTGCTGCGGGGGCGCGTTGATTATCACCAATCGCCAGGCCGCGCTCAGCATGGTGCGCAATCTTCTCGAGAGCGCCTTGAAAGCCGGCGCCGCGGTCATTGCCACGGCCTGTCCGCTCTGCCAAGTCAATCTGGAATGTTACCAGAAACAGGTCAACCGCGAGTTCAACACCGGCTTCTCCGTCCCGATTTTGTACTTCACCCAATTGATCGGGCTGGCGCTGGGCATCGCGCCCGAACGCCTGGGCGTTGGGTCGGAACTTGTCGAAGTCATGCCAATCATCGCTGGCGGCGCCGAGAACGAAGCCCTCTTGACTGGACGATGAAGCCACTTTTCCCAGCGCGTGTTGGCCGTAGCGCAGATTTTCAATCTGCCGTATCGCAGAATTGCATTCTGCGGACCACCGGCGAACTCTGGCGCGCTGAAGCAAGCCAACGCTGCGCCGATTGCAAATCGGCGATACGGCAGAGTGCAACTCTGCGCTACGAGGAATGCCGCCACGGCAAACCCTTACCCGCCGCAGGGGAGAGAGCCGGGGTGAGGGGAACAGGCGCACTCGGATTCTCGCTGCGGCCCGCACATCTCCCTCGACGGACTCATAAAGCCAAATCGACGCCCGCGTCATTGAAAACGGAGGAAGCAAAGCTATGACCACTGCCCCTGAACAACTGCCCATCCAAGCCGGCCAGCGCGATCAACAGGCCGGCACCGAGGAAGGTCGCCGTCGTGTGACCATCGATCCCATCACCCGTCTGGAAGGCCACGGCAAGATCGAGATTTTCCTGGATGATCAAGGCGACGTGGAACGCGCCTATATGCAGATTCCCGAACTGCGCGGCTTCGAAGTGTTCAGCATCGGCCGCCCCGCCGAAGACATGCCGCAGATCACCAGCCGCATTTGCGGCGTGTGCCCCACGGCGCACCACATGGCCGCAACCAAAGCGCTCGACGACCTTTACCAGGTGGAGCCGACGCCCGCCGCGCGCAAGATTCGCGAACTCGTCTATAACACGTTCATGGTCGAAGACCACGCGCTTCACGTCTATATCCTGGGCGGGCCCGATTTCATCGTCGGCCCGGATGCTCCGCCCGGAGAGCGGAACGTCGTCGGCGTCATTCAAAAAGTCGGATTGGAGGTCGGCAAGAAAGTCATTTCCATGCGCCGGCGGTTGCGGGAGCTGATCGCCTATTTCGGCGGCAAGGTGATTCATCCCGTCCTCGGTTTGCCGGGCGGCGTGTCCAAAGGGCTGGCGCCGGCCGACCTGCCGAAATTTCAGGAATTGGCGAAAGAGGCAAAAGATTTCGCTCTTTTCACGCTCCAGGTGTTCAAGGACATCGTGCTGCGGAACGCCAATTACGTGAACCTCATCACATCGGATACTTACACCCACCGGACGTACTACATGGGATTAGTCGATGCGAACAACCGGGTCAACTTTTACGACGGCCTGCTCCGCGTCGTGGATCCGGCCGGCAAGGAATACGCCAAATTCCCGGTCCAGAAATACCGCGACTTCGTGGCCGAACACGTCGAGCCTTGGAGCTACGTGAAATTCTGCTTCCTTAAACCGCTCGGCTGGCATGGCTTCGCGGAGGGACCGGACAGCAGCATCTATTCGGTGGCGCCGCTGGCCCGGTTGAATGCCTCCGACGGGCTGGCGACGCCCGAAGCCCAACGCGCTTACGAAGAATTCTTCACCACGCTGGGCGGCAAACCGGTTCATCACACGCTGGCCAACCACTGGGCGCGGGTGGTGGAAATCATTTATGCCGCCGAACGCATGGATGAGTTGCTCCATGACCCTGACATCACCCGTCCGGACATACGGACGATCCCGTCGAAAAAACCCAGCGTCGGCATGGGCGTCGTCGAGGCGCCGCGCGGCACGCTTTTTCATCATTACGAGACCGACGACCGCGGCCTGATCACGAAGGCCAATCTCATTGTGGCCACGCAAAACAACGCGGCGCGCATCGCCATGAGCGTGGAGAAAGCGGCGAAAGGCCTGATCAAAAAGGGGAAAGTGTCGGACGGATTGCTCAACAAAATCGAGATGGCCTTCCGGGCTTACGACCCGTGCTTCGGCTGCGCCACGCACGCGCTGCCAGGGCACTTGCCGTTGGCCGCGAGCATTTATGATCACGAGGGAAGGTTGGTGACCCAACTGATCCAATTGTGAACCTGGCGCGGCGACGCCTCAGCCATCCTGCGCCAGTTGGCAGGATTTCGAGTTCCCTCGAATTTGGCGGTCCCTCAATCGGCGCTGGTTCCTTTCTTGGCAATGACGCCGCCGCGAGCACGGCGGCTGAGCCGATCACTCTTGTCGCGATCCGCGGCTGGCGGAAGCCAATTCCTGCCTTTGCAGGCACCTCCTGCCCCGCTAATCTCGCCGCCAAGCGCGATGGTTGAAAACCATCGGCACAGTCTGCTTGGCTGTGATACGAAGATCACCGTTGAGGTGAAGATATGATTGAGCGGATCGTCATCGAGAATTTCAAGAGCTTCAAGAAGGTGGATTTGAGGTTAGGGCGACTGAATCTCTTCATTGGCACGAACGCCAGCGGGAAGTCCAACTTCTTCGACGCATTGCGCGTGCTTCAGGGGATCGGCAATGGATTCAGCATCCATGAGATTCTGGACGGCAAACCGAAAAGCGCAACGAGCGAAGTTTGGGAACCGATTCGCGGCGGCAGTACCCGCGCCACCTTCTCGCCGGGGGGCGAGGATCAGGTGACTTTGTTTGAGGTGGAGGGACGGTTCGATGCAGCGCCGCGAACGGCCTGGAATTACAGGATTGGGTTCCTGGCTCGCGAGGGTCGGCTGTGCCTGGAGCGCTTGCTTGCCGGCACCGAGATTTACGATTCGTCACCGATCAGCAACAACCCTTTGGATCCGGTTTTCGAGGTGCGCTACTACGGCGGCAAGAAGGGGCGTCAGCCGCACCTCAAGTTTGAAAAGGCGCGTCCCGTGCTCGCGCAGATGGCTCGGGGTGGCAATGGCAAGTGGACCAAAGGTCATTCGGATTTTGCGGCGCGACTGGCCTACGCTCTGGCCAACATGCAGCGCATTGATCCTTCGCCGACGATTCTGCGGGGATACTCGCTGGCGCACCAGATCCAGCGGATGGGCGAACGGGGTGAGAACTTCGCGGCATTGGTGCGCACGATTTGCGCTGATTCGACAGCGAAGGCGGCTTTCGTCAGTTGGCTGAAGGAGCACCGCCCGGCCGAAGTGGATGATGTGGACACCTTGAGCGGCGCTGTGGGCGAGCCGCTCTTTATGCTCCAGGAAGGAGGCAGAGAGTTCCCCGCCCCGGTCCTTTCCGATGGCACGTTGCGTTTTGCCGCCATCACCGCGGCCTTCTTTCAGCCGGACTTGCCGGAAATTCTGACCATCGAGGAAATCGAAAACGCGGTCCATGCCAGCCGCATCCGGCTGCTGGTAGAGTTGCTGCGCAGCCAGGCCAGCCAAGCCAAGGCCCAGATTATGGCCACGACTCACTCGCCCATCGTGCTGGCGTGGCTGAAACCCGACGAATACGCGGCGACATTTTTCTGCAAACGCGATGAGCAGACCGGCGAATCGCAGGTTTCGGCGCTGACGGAGATTCCACGCTTCCGCGAGATTGTTCAAAAGCAGCCAATCAGCGACTTGTTTGCCGAAGGCTGGATGGAAACAGCACTATGAGTTTCCGCGTGCTGGTCATCCCCGAAGACCCAACTTACAACGGCTACATCGTCAAGCCGCTGGCGGAGCGGATGCTGGCAGAAGCCGGCAAAACGCAGGCCAGGGTGGTGCTCCTGACCAATCCGAAACTCGGCGGGATTGAGCAGGCTAAAGACGCCATCCGTAACCGCCTGGTCGTAGCGTATAGGCACTTCGATTTGTGGCTTTTCCTGCCGGACGCTGACCGAGCCGGCGGATTGGATGATCTGGAAAAACAGATGACGACCCAAGGCGTGATGCTGCTTTGCTGTGCGACCGGCCCGGAAGTCGAAGCCTGGCTGCTGGCTGGACACCATGACAAGCTGGATTGCGGCTGGAAAGAAGTGCGCACTCATCCGCGCTTGAAAGAAGATCTTTTCGAGCCGTTTCTCGCCCGTCACGGCGACCCGCGCCGGGCCGGGGGTGGACGCGACCTTCTTATGCAGACAACCCTGCGGAACTATCATGGCTTGCTGGAACTGTGCCCCGAGTTGAAGGAATTGGAGGCCCGGCTCCGCCAGGAATTGGCGGCGAAAAACTCGACGTAGGGCACATGCCGGAACCCATCACCAACCTTGCTCCGGCGACTGCGCACAAGCTACGGCCCCACGTGCTCCTCCTCGGACTAGGAAACGATATTCTCAGCGATGACGCGGTGGGACTGATCGTCGCAAAGGAGGTCCGCTCCCGTTTGACAGCCAGGCGGGATATCGACGTCTTGGAATCGATCGAGATGGGTTTGTCCTTGCTCGATCTCGTCGTGGGATATCACGATCTGGTAATCGTCGATGCGATCCAAACCGGCCGCGAGCCGCCAGGATTCGTCTTCGAAATCAACGAACAAGACTTGAAAGCGTTGCCCGGCGGGTCTCCGCACTTTTTGGGCGTTTTCGAAACGCTCGCGCTGGGCCGCCGATTGGGCATGGCCGTCCCGGATCGTGTGAAAATACTCGCGGTGGAAGTGCAAGACCCGCACACGGTCAGCACTCGGATGACGCCCGCCCTGCAGCGCGCGCTTCCGGCAATTGTCGAGCAGGTGGCCAATGCAGTTTTGCAGAGATGACAACACCGACGGCATCCGAAAGCATACGATTGCGGATTTGCGTGCGTGGTGCGGTTCAGGGCGTGGGCTTCCGCCCGTTCGTTTATCGACTCGCAACCGAGCTGGGAATGACGGGTTCCGTCAAGAATTCATCACAGGGAGTTGTCCTGGAAGCCGAAGGGCCGCGAATCGCCCTGGAAAGATTTCTCCTCCGGATCGAAGCTGAAAAACCGCCGCGCAGTTCCATCCAAAGCCTGGAGGCGTCTTGGCTCGATCCGGTCGGCTACACCGCCTTCGAGATCAGCGAAAGCGATGGCGGCGGCGAGAAGTCGGCGCTCGTCCTGCCCGACATCGCAGTCTGCCCGGATTGCCTCCGTGAACTCTTCGACCCCTCGAACCGGCGCTATCGTTATCCGTTCACCAACTGCACGCATTGCGGCCCGCGTTTCAGCATCATCGAAGCGCTGCCTTACGACCGGGCGAACACGTCGATGAAGTCGTTTGCGATGTGCCCCCAGTGCCGGACCGAATACGAGGATCCGCGCGACCGACGCTTTCACGCGCAGCCCAACGCGTGCCCAGTCTGCGGGCCCCATCTGGAGTTATGGGATAAGGCTGGCACCGTGCTCGCGGGTGGCATCTGCGAACCTAGGGCAGGCTTCCAGCCTGCCCAAGATAATCAAGTTTTCCTTCCCCCTGGTCCCCACTCCTCCTCGCCCCATCCCAGCCACGAAGCGCTGCTGGCCGCTGCCGAAGCCATCCGGCAAGGCCAAATCGTGGCCGTGAAAGGACTGGGAGGCTTTCATCTCATAATTCCGGCGCACGATGATCAGGCTGTGCGCCGCTTGCGGGAGCGAAAGCATCGCGAAGAAAAGCCTTTCGCGCTCATGTTCCCGTCGTTGGAGATGGTGAAGGCGCACTGCGAAGTCTCGGAGCCGGAGCAACGGCTGCTGTGTTCTCCCGAAGCGCCGATCGTACTGCTAAGGCGCAACCGGACTGGCTCGGGCCACGCGACCTCAAGTCTCAAATCTCAATTCTCAAATTCCGTGGCGCCAGGCAATCCGCATCTCGGAGTTATGCTCCCTTACACTCCGTTGCATCATTTGCTGATGGCGGAACTCGGTTTTCCCATCGTGGCCACCAGCGGCAACTTGAGCGACGAACCGATTTGCACGGATGAACGCGAAGCGCTCGAACGCCTGAGCGGCCTCGCGGATCTCTTCCTGGTGCATAACCGGCCCATTATCCGGCACGTGGACGATTCCATCGTTCGCGTTGTGCTGGACCGTGAGCTGGTGTTGCGCCGCGCCCGAGGTTTCGCGCCTCTCCCGATATCTTTGAAATCTGCAATCCGCAATCCGCAATCCGAAATCGTTCTGGCTGTGGGCGCGCACTTGAAGAATACGGTCGCGCTTTCGGTCGGCGGCCAGGTTTTTCTCAGCCAGCACATCGGCGATTTGGAAACCGAGCAAGCGCTCGATGCATTTCGCCGTACGATTGCAGATTTCGAACGCCTGTACGAGGCGAAGCCTTCCGCGATCGCCGCCGACCTGCATCCGGACTATCTTTCCACGAAATTTGCGCAACAGGAAACAGGGCGAGCGTCCTTGCCTAGCCATGAAGCGTCGTTTTGTAGCCGCCGAGGTGACGAGGCGGACGTCGTGGCTATGACCGAAATCCGCCTCCTCACGTCGGCGGCTACGGTTCATGGTTCGGAGGCGCACCCAAAAGACTTGGCGGCTGCATCGGCGCAGGCTGGAAGCCCGCGCTACGTTGGGGTTCAGCACCACATCGCGCACGTGCTGTCGTGCATGGCGGAAAACGAAGTTGGGCCTCCCGTGCTCGGCGTCTCGTGGGACGGCACGGGCTATGGACTCGATGGAACAGTGTGGGGCGGCGAGTTCTTTCTCGTGACGGATCGTGCAATCGAGCGCGTGGCGCATCTCAGGCCGTTCCCCCTGCCCGGAGGAGATCAAGCGGTCCGAGAGCCGAGACGATCCGCTCTCGGCCTGCTCTTTGAGATGTTTGGAGATGCGGTGTTCGAGAATTTCGAGTGGGTTCCGCTGCGGGCGTTTTCGGCTACGGAGCTTTCGGTTCTCAAATCGTTGCTGCCCCGGCGGCTGAATTGTCCGCTGACTTCGAGCGCGGGGCGGCTGTTCGATGCCGTCGCCTCGCTCGTCGGCTTGCGGCAGATCACACGATACGAAGGCCAGGCCGCGATGGAACTGGAGTTTTCGCTCGAAGGAGTGCGCGACGACGAAGCCTATCCCTGGCGAATCGCGGGTCATGAATGGCTCAACAAAACCGCCTCACAGGCTGAATGGCCATCGCCCATCACCCATCGCCCATCGCCTATCGTCTTAGACTGGGCGCCCACGATTCAAGCCATTCAGGCCGATCTGAAGCGAGACGCCCGCGTCGGCACGATCTCCGCCCGCTTTCACAACGCCCTGGCCGACGCGATCGTGGCCGTGGCGCAACGTCTAGGCGAACGCCGAGTCGTGCTCACGGGCGGCTGTTTCCAGAACCGTTATCTCACGGAACGGGCCGTTCAACGGCTGCGCGAGGAAGGCTTCAGACCTTATTGGCATCAGCGCGTCCCCCCGAACGACGGCGGCATTGCGCTGGGTCAGGTCGCATTTGCACAGTTGCATGCGCGAATTTCATTGACAGTTCCAGCGTCCGCTTCGCCATAGTGTGCGGCATTTTAATATGGAGAATGAAGGCGCAGAAAACCGCGACCGATCGCGTCTGTCACGCAAGTCCATCCCAGTCAAGGACCGTTTGATTTTCGCTTTGGATGTTCCGACCGTGGAAGAAGCCAAATGCTTGGTGGAGACGCTGGGAGACTCGGTAATGTTTTACAAGCTGGGCCTCCAGATGTTCATGGCAGGAGGCTATTACGAGTTCATGGACTGGCTGCGGCAGCGTGAAAAAAAGGTTTTCGTCGATTTGAAGTTCTTCGACGTGCCGGAGACCGTCAAGCTCGCGGTCCTGCAGTTGAAAAACAAGGGGGCAACCTTCGCGACCGTGCATGGGAACGACGGGATTCTGAAGGCGGCCGCGGACAACAAAGGCGACGTCAAAATTCTGGCAGTGACCGTGCTCACCAGCCTGGACCGTGGTGATCTGGATGACCTTGGCTTTCAGTGCGACGTCGAAGCGCTGGTTCTCTCGCGAGCCCGACGGGCTTTGGCCCTCGGCTGCGACGGCGTGATCTCTTCCGGGCTGGAAGCGGCGCGGCTGCGGGATGAACTGGGCGATCGTTTTTTGGTCGTGAGTCCGGGCATTCGTCCGGTTGAGAACCGAGGCGCGGACGACCAGAAGCGAACCGTCGATGTGGCAGAGGCGTTTCTGAAGGGAGCAGACTACATCGTGGTGGGCCGGCCCATCCGGAATGCACCTGATCCAAAGGCCAAGGCCGAGGAAATCCAACGGAAAATCGAGTCGCTCTTCCAAAACTGAATCAACCTATGTGCCTGGCCATTCCGGGAAGAATCGAAAGCGTGAACGGCGAAGACCCGCTGGAACGCTCGGGCAAAGTTAATTTTGGCGGCATCATCAAGGAAGTAAACCTGGCGTTCGTCCCGGAGGCGCAGGTGGGCGACTACGTGATCGTCCACGTCGGTTTCGCGATCAGCCGGCTGGATGAGTCGGAGGCGAACAAAGTGTTCGAGTATTTGAAACGGATGGATGAATTAGGAGAACTCAAAGAGGCTGGATCGTGAGACGCACCCAGGAAATGCAGTCCAAGCCGCTCCGAGCAGCTCCATGCTGTTTCGTCGGGCAGCGGAATCGGCTGCGCTGGATTGTGATGCGCCGCAGGAACACTGGCTACCTTCGATGCAACTGACTGTTCGTCTCGCCGGCACGTTGTTGTGGCGCAAAGGATGGAGGGTCCCGTACCCTTCTTGCGCGACGAAGTGTCATCGAACAGCAATTCTCATTTTGGCCGTAACGCGGACACTCCTGTCCGCAAAACCTCCGAAAATGTGCGGACAGGAGTGTCCGCCTTACGGTCACGAACCGCGCCCGTTGCCAAAATGAGAATTGCTGGTCATCGAAGGTATCCAAAACACGACGACCCATGAAATACCTCGACGAATACCGGGATGCGGACACGGCGCGCCAGTACGCCGGCGAGATTCGACGTGTCACGACCCGGCCCTGGAACATCATGGAGGTCTGCGGCGGCCAGACGCACGCGATCGTGAAGTTTGGGATCGATGAATTGTTGCCCAAAGAAATCACGCTCATCCACGGCCCCGGCTGTCCCGTGTGCGTCACGCCTTTGGAACTGATCGACAAAGCGCTCGAGATTGCCTCGCGCCGCGGCGTCATCTTCTGCTCCTTTGGCGACATGCTCCGCGTGCCCGGCAGCACCACGGACTTGCTGAGCGTAAAAGCGGGCGGCGGTGATGTCCGGATTGTTTATTCGCCTCTCGACGCGGTGAAAGTGGCCGAGCAAGAACCAGCCAGGGATGTTGTGTTTTTCGCGGTCGGCTTCGAAACCACGGCCCCGGCGACCGCCATGGCAGTCTTCCAAGCTGCGAAGAAGGGGCTGCGAAATTTCTCGCTCCTTGTCTCCCACGTCCTGGTGCCTCCCGCAATGGAAGCGCTGCTGGCCTCGCCGGATTGCCGCGTGCAGGGATTCCTTGCGGCGGGGCACGTCTGCACGGTCATGGGCTTCACGGAATACGAACCCATCGCCGCGAAGTACCGTGTGCCGATCGTTGTGACGGGTTTCGAGCCGCTCGACATTTTCCAGGGCGTCCTGATGTGCGTGCAACAACTGGAGAGCGGCCGCGCGACCGTGGAAAATCAATATGCCCGTTCCGTGCGGCAGCGAGGCAATCAGCCGGCGCAGCGGCTCATGCGGGAAATCTTCCACATCGTCCCCCGCAAGTGGCGCGGCGTGGGCGAGATTCCGCGCAGCGGGATGGGCCTGAGCGAAGCGTACGCGGCGTTCGACGCGGAACGGAAATTCGGTCTGGCCGACCGCCGCGTGGAAGAACCGGCCGAGTGCATCAGCGGCCAGGTGCTGCAAGGTTTGAAGAAACCGCGCGAGTGCGCAGCCTTCGGAACGCGTTGCACTCCCGAACACCCCCTCGGCGCCACGATGGTGTCCTCTGAAGGGGCGTGTGCGGCCTACTATCGCTATCGTCGCCCCTCGGGAGGTGGCAGCGGCCCTGGAATGACGAATGTCGAATTCTGAATGACGAAAGAAGTCCCAATGCCGAAGTCTGAAAAGCGTCTTGGAGTCGAAGTTGGCTCTTGGTTATTCGCGCTTCGTCATTCTTTGGTCATTCGTCACTCGTTCTTCGTCATTTCAAGGCAGCTCAGGCCTCCGCCCACTGAGACACCGCTCTGAGCAACCAGCCGCCGCGTCATGCAGGGTTCATCCGACTTCAGCCCCGCCTGCCCCATTCCGCTCCAGCAATATCCGCACGTGCTGTTGGCGCACGGAGGCGGTGGGAAGCTCATGCATCAACTCCTGGAGCAACTGTTCGCGACGGCCTTCGCGAATCCGCTGCTCGACCGCCGCCATGACTCCGCCGTCTTTGAGTCGCCCGCGCCACGGCTGGCCTTCACGACCGATTCCTTCGTGGTGCGGCCGCTCTTCTTTCCGGGCGGCGACATCGGCTCCATGGCCGTTTACGGGACCGTCAACGACCTCGCCATGGCCGGCGCGCGTCCGCTGTATCTCAGCGCCAGCTTCATCCTCGAAGAAGGGCTGCCGATGGAAACGCTGTGGCGAATCGTCTGCTCGATGCAGCAAGCCGCCCGCCGGGCGGGCGTCAAAATTGTCACAGGCGACACCAAAGTCGTGGATAAGGGCAAAGGGGATGGACTCTTCCTCAATACTGCTGGAATCGGAGGGATCGAACACTCACGAACCATCGCGCCGCAAAGCGTTCAGCCCGGTGATGTGTTATTGGTGAATGGCGATCTGGGGCGGCACGGCATGGCGATCCTGGCGGTTCGCGAAGGGCTGGAATTCCAGTGCATCATCGAAAGCGATTCGGCGCCGGTGGCGGATCTGGTTTTGCAGTTATTACGGGAGAACATCGAGCTGCATTGCTTGCGCGATCTCACTCGCGGCGGGCTGGCGAGCGCCTTGAATGAGATTTCCGAGGCCGCCTGCCGGCAGATTCTCGTCGAGGAAAAGCTCATTCCAGTCCGGGAGGATGTGCATGCCGCCTGCGAAATGCTTGGATTTGATCCGCTGCACGTGGCGTGCGAGGGGCGTTTCGTGGCCTTCGTCGCTCCCAACGACGCGGAACGCGCTCTGGCGATCCTTCGATCCCATCCGCTGGGAGAACAAGCGGCGCGAGTGGGAATCGTGCGCGAGGCCGCTTCGCCGGGCGTGAGTTTGAAAAGCTCGATCGGTGCCCACCGAATTCTGGACATGCTGAGCGGCGAGCAGTTGCCTCGGATTTGTTGAGAGAGGCGCTGCCTGAATCAGCGCCGCTGACGACAGCCGTTTATTAATGAATTCAGAAGTTGATAGACCCTCTCACCCGTCCCTCCGCCTTCGCCAAGCCTACGGCAGACAAGTCGGACACCGTCTCCCCATCGGATGGGGTGAGGGGCATTCTTCATGTCAACTTAATCATGAACTCACTAAGAGTTCAGACGCGCGGAGAGGCAGGGACGCCGCGCCGCGGCGTCCCTGCGCCGTGCAGGCGCGGAACTCTTCCGAAAGGGACCGGTAATTCATTCACCCCCAGTTCAAGTTGTTCCGCCGCTGAACGCGGCGGGGACGGTGCAGGCGCGCCGTCCCTACCGAAGAGCGCAGGCGTTGTCGGCGTGAGGCCTTGTGCCGGAAGTCGCGGACGTGGCTGTGCGCGCTCCTGCTCGGCCTTGGGGAAGCATTGCCCTCGTGCGCCGGCAAAAACAGGGCAAAGAAAGGCAAGAACCGTACAGGCAATTCCCAGAGTGTACCTAAATTGTCTGTATGCGGGCCATCTTTCATCAAGCCTGGAACGAGAGTGCGGGTGGACAAGATTCCACCAGACCATGCGCACTCGAGGTTCAATCCAGTTCACTTTCACAATGAGACGAATGCCCCTCACCCCGTCCCTCTCCCCATCCGATGGGGAGAGGGTGTCCGTAGGACGGGTGAGGGGCGATTGAAATACTGCATTCACATCGATTGATCTCATTTTGATTACGAATCTGAGTCAGGACTGATGAAACAACCAACGGGCACCGCCTAAAGATAAGAAATCGGAGCGAACGTTATGGATTTTTCGAAATTGCTGAGTATCTCGACGTGGATAGTCGTCATCGTGCTGGCCGCCGCCGTCCTCCTCCCCCAAACCTTCCGCATCCTGCGAGAGTACCAGCGGGGCGTCATCTTTCGTTTTGGAAACCTCGTGGGCGGGAAAGGGCCGGGATTGATCGTGTTGATCCCGTATGTGGACCGAATGGTTCGGATGGACTTGCGGGTCGTGACCATTGATGTGGCCAAACAGGAGGTGATGACGCGCGACAATGTTCCGGTCACGGTCGATGCGGTCGTGTATTTTCGCGTGGTGGATCCGGTGGCGGCGGTCGTCAAGGTGGAGAATTACCTCAAAGCGACCTCGTTGATCGCCCAGACCACTCTTCGAAGCGTGCTGGGCCAGGCGGAGCTGGACGAGTTGCTGGCGCATCGGGACAAGATCAACCATACGCTCCAAGAAATCATCGACCGCCAGACGGATCCGTGGGGTATCAAGGTCACGGCCGTGGAGGTGCGAGATGTCGTTCTCCCGGAAGGGATGAAGCGCGCGATGGCCAAACAAGCCGAGAGCGAACGCGAGCGGCGCGCCAAGATCATCAATGCGGAAGGCGAGTTCCAAGCGGCGGAGAAGTTGGTGCAAGCGGCGGGAATGATCAGCGTGCAGCCTATCGCCCTGCAACTGCGGTTTCTCCAAACCATGCGCGAGATTTCCAGCGAGCACAACACGACGACTTTCCTGCCGGTCCCGATCGATTTGTTCTCTCCGTTCCTGAAAAGGGCCACCGAAGAAGTCACGAAATCGTGGTGAGGAGAACGCCTCTGCGCCGAAGAGCGTTTGGCTGGATGCGAAGAACTCGTGTGCGATTCGCGGAATCAAACTGACGAGCCGGATGGTGTTCCACGGCGGGAGTCGGTTGACCGCAAGCTCGCTGTGATCGAAAAAAATGAGCGCCGACTATAAGACGACAATCGTGCTGATGGCTCTGGCGGCCGCGTTTCTCGCACTGACCGAGGCGTTTCGCCTGAATCTTTGGGGCCGCGTTGAACCTCCGGCGGAAGTGGCGATCGTCGATCCGTTTTTCACGAACACGATGACGGTCCGCACCAACGCCGCGGCCCTGATCCGCATGGACGGTGACACCTCCGGCCAGGACTGCTACGCCTGCCACGATAAAGCCAAACCGCCGCAAGTGAAGATGAACGAGAAGAACGAGGTGGTTCTTCCCGAAGAACACAACGACCTGGTGATCCAGCACGGACGGAACCGGCGCAACGATCATTGCTACAATTGCCACGATTCCGCGAACCTCGACCATCTTCTGACGCGGGACGGGCACAGGTTCAAGCTGGTCGAAAGCACCATGCTTTGCGCCAGTTGCCACGGGCCGACCTACCGGGATTGGGAGGTGGGAATCCATGGGCGGGTCAGCGGTTATTGGGACCGCCAAAAAGGCCCGGTGACAAAACAAGACTGTACCGCTTGCCATGATCCTCATTCACCGGCCTTCACGACCCTGAAACCAGCTCCCGGTCCGCATCCGCTTCATCCGTCACCCGCCCGGGTGCAAGCGAAAGGAGAGGCAGTTCATGAATGATAACAAGAGTCTCGCTTTCCGCTTTGCAGGGAACGGACACTCTGACAACTGCGTCTGCCGATTCATGAACCAACCCACCCCTGCACCCCTCCCAGGAGGGGACCTGTTGTCGGCTGCACGGTGCGTGGCTCCCCTCCCTGGGAGGGGTACGGAGGTGGATTCATGGAGACGAGGCGTTTCTAATTTGGCCTCGGGCATTTCCAAGTTTCATTCCCATGTCTGATTCTAACGATTCTCGGTCGGCCTCTTTGAAACCGTCTGGATCCGCCAGCGACGGCGAAATGACGCGCCGCAACTTTCTGCGGACAACGGCGGTAGCGGCGTCGGGCGTCGCCGCGATGGCCGCCGTGCTCGCGCCTCTCCGTGAGTTGGCGGATTTCCCGTCGCTCGATCAGTTCCTGCAAAAGCACTACCAGGAGATGACGCCGCCGGAAATGGAGAAGGTCCTGGAACGGATCGCGCGCGAAGTCGAGCGGCAATATGGACTCCGGCCCCACGTCCGGGACCTCAAGCCGATGAGCGGGGTGGAGTTCGTCTATTGTCTGAACCTCACTCGTTGCGTGGGCTGCCGCAAATGCGTGCATGCTTGCGTGGCTGAAAACAACCAATCCCGCAGCCCGGAAATCCAGTACATCCGAGTGGTCAAAATGCCCAACGGCACGTTCGACGTGGAAAAGGGCAACCACAACTACGCTCCCGAAACCGTGCCGCAGAAAGGCTTTTTCTACATGCCGGTTCAATGCCACCAGTGCAAAAACCCGCCCTGCGTCAAAGTCTGTCCGGTCAAAGCGACGTGGCAGGAGGCCGATGGGATCACGGTGATCGACTATGACTGGTGCATTGGATGCCGTTATTGCGAGGCCGCGTGTCCTTATTGGGCGCGGCGCTTCAATTTTGCCAAGCCCTCGATCCCGAAAGACAAGATCAATCCGGAAATGTCGTATCTCGGAAACAGGCCGCGTCCGCGGGGCGTCGTGGAGAAATGCCACTTTTGCATCCAACGCACGCGCGCGGGGCGGTATCCGGCCTGCTTGGAAGTTTGCCCCACCGGCGCGCGCAAGTTCGGCAATATTTTGGATCCGAACAGCGAGGTGTCGTACATCCTGAAGAACAAGCGCGTCTTCGTCTTGAAGGAGGAAGTCGGCACGCTCCCGCGGTTTTTTTATTACTTCGATGTCTGAATCCATGCGATCCATGAACCCACCCCTTCGCCCCTCCCAGGAGGGGAACTGGCAACCCGGGTATCCACAAGAAGCTCCTCTCCTCGGAGAGGCCGGTGGTGGGTCCTTTTAAGTCTGAGCGAAGAGCCGAAAAATCTAGCATGAGAAAAATGGTCAAAGGCTATCTGACGTTTCTCTACCGCTCCTTGAGCCTCGCGTTTGTGGGAGACTGGCGGTACTACCTCTGGGTCGGCTTTCTCACCATCGTTTGCCTGCTCGGACTGAACGCCTATGCCAAACAATTCGTGCACGGCTTGGTCATCACGGGAATGACCGATCAAGTCTCCTGGGGCGTGTATATCGCCAATTTCACTTTCCTCGTGGGCGTCGCCGCCGCCGCGGTCATGCTCGTCATCCCGGTTTACATCTACAAGAACGAGGATTTGCACGATCTGGTCATCTTCGGCGAATTGCTGGCGGTCGCGGCCATCCTGATGTGTCTGGGGTTTGTGACCGTCGATCTCGGGCGCCCGGACCGCTTTTGGCATTTGATCCCCGGGATTGGCAAATTCAATTTCCCCGGCTCGATGCTCAGTTGGGACGTGATCGTTCTCAACGGCTACTTGCTGCTCAACGTTCACATCTGCGGATACCTGCTCTACTGCCGGTATCAGCGGAAGACGCCGGCCAAGTGGTTTTACATTCCGTTTGTGTTCATCGCCATCGTCTGGGCGATCTCGATTCATACCGTGACTGCTTTTCTCTATGTGGGCTTGGGAGGACGTCCGTTCTGGAATTCCTCGATCGTGGGCCCCCGATTTCTCGCCTCGGCGTTCACCGCCGGGCCGGCGTTGATCATCCTGGCCATCCAGGTGGTGCGCCGCGTCACGGCCAACGTTCCTGCGGGCCAGATGACGTGGCGGTTTAATGGCACGACCGCGCCGAAAGCCAGCGTGAAACGCCCTGCGACGACGGACGATCTGAACCTGCTGGCGTTCCACCTGCCGCAGCTTGTTTCGGTCTCCGCGGCGACGCGCCAAGCCATTCTACCTAAACTTTCGGTTGTGGATGTTGCGGCGGGCGAAGTGGTGTTGTGCCAGGGCGACACGGACAACGAGGCGTATTTGGTCTTGAAAGGCCGGATCGTGGTCGAGCGTGAAGAGAGCGGGCGGCGCCGAGTCACCCGCAGTTGCGGGCCGGGCGAACAGTTTGGCGAGGTCTCCGCCTTGGCCGGAACGCCGCGGGAGGCCACCGCCATCGCTGAAGAACCCTCGCAGGTTCTGCGCGTGCCGACGGACGCTCTGCGAGATTTGATGAAATACCCCGAACTGAAGAAGACCATCCGCGCACGGATGGCCGAGCGCCTGATGATCACGGACCGAGCCTTGCTCACGTTGCGCAGCGTGGTGCAGATTTCGATGGTCATCAACGTGTTTCTGCTCTTCAACGAACTGTTCAAGGAATTTTACACCGACAATGTCCACGTGGCCTCGTCCAAGTATCTGTATTTTGGGCTGCACGGACACCACGCGCTCAATGTTTGGATTTGGACCGCCATTGCCTGCAACCTCGTTGCCCTAAAGCTGCTGCTGCTCCCTTTGAGCCGGAGCCTCCGCTGGCTGAATCTGGCGTGCGTGCTGGCGATTGTCGGCATCTGGATCGAAAAGGGCATGGGCTTGGTCATTCCAGGATTCATCCCGACCCCGCTTGGGGAGATCGTCGAGTACTCGCCCACCGTGAACGAAACATTGATCTGCTTTGGGATTTGGGCGTTTGGGTTGCTCTGCTACACCCTCTTTCTGCGGGTGTCGATTCCGATCCTTCAGGGCACCATCTCGAAAGCCAACGAACCCGGATCGGATTTGAAAGGCAGCGAAGAGCAGCTCGAGGCGCTTCTCCAATCGTCGGTTCCACGCCGCTTCACGGCTGAATCGTCGCGTGAATCTGTGCCCCATGTCGAAACAACTCACCATTGACGACGCCCGCCAGTCGTTGAACGCGCACGTCGCGGCCAAAGGCGAAGAGATTCGCGCCAAATATGGGCCGCACATCGGCTGGAACCAGCTTCAGCAAATCCTGGGTGATCGGGCCTTCGTCCGTTATCCATGCACGATCGTGTTCGATGCCGGCCCGTTGCTCGAAGGCGAGTTTGCCCATCCGGTGATCCAAGGCGAGCACCCGGAGGATGGTTTTGCGATTCACGTCCATCCGTACTTTGCCACGCAGTCGGATCGCGTGCCGGCCTTGGTCCTGTACCAACTTGTCCTGGTGAACTACGGCGAGTTTGCCTCCGCCGATGACGCCGAGACGTTCGGGGCCGCCGTCCTGGGGATGTCCAAGGACGAATACTATCAGGCCGTTTGCGGCTTGGCGGATGAGATTTCCGCGAATGCATAAAACGCGGTCCCGCCACGGAGGCTTAAACTCTGCTGCATCGCCGGAAATCGTCGCGAGCGGCGCGAGGTTGTGGGTGGGGCGAGACTCCCGTCGAGCACTGACTTTATGAGTGTGAAGAGGCCGAGCAGACCGCAAGTCCGAAGCAAAAACGCCCCAGCGAAGCAGAGCCCCCGCTTCGCCGAACTGGCGCGTCCGCTCTTATACGCGCTGGGCATCGCCGTCCTCACCATCGGTCTTTACGAAATCGTGGAGCGCACCTGGCTGGTGGGAGCGGACATGGAGGTCTTGCACGCGCTTCATCGGGTGAGAGACATCACCACTTCTCTCGTTGTGGCCGCCGTCTTCGGTTGGCGAATCATCCGGATTTCGCCGGGCTTTTTGCCGGTTTCCCTTCCCGAGGACGAGGAATGGTCCAACGGCACCCGCCGGACCGAGCTCGAGCGGACCAAGATTTATGCCCAGTGGTTCATTGCGATGCGATGGATCGCCGTGGTGGTGGCCGCCCTCCTCGTTTTCATTAGCGTCAAAGTTCTGCGATGGCTTCCCGCCGAAGTCTGGTGGCCTCTTGCTTGCACCGTGGCGGTCTTGGGTGCGTCGAATATTCTCTACAACTTTCTGATTCGTTGGGATCGCGGTGCGCCGGCGATGTTGCTCTTTCAGGGCTATGTGGATCTGGCGATTTTGACGGTCCTGCTCCACTTTTCCGGCGGATTGGAGAATCCGCTTTCCGCGATCATGCTGTTCCATGTCATTATTGGGGGGATTCTGCTGTCGCGGGGGCAATGCTACGGAATTGCGGCGGTCGGCACCCTCTTGTTTGCCTTGATGGCCTGGGGCGAATGGTCCGACGTCGTGGAGCACTACACGCTGCAACTTTACCCTCATTTCCATGAGGCGGGCCACACCTTCCATCCGGCCCACCACTCCCTCTTCGCGATCAGTTTGAGCGTTCTTCAAACGGCCATCCTATTTTTAACGGCTTACTTCGTGACGACGCTTTCCGAGCGTATGCGGTATAACGAGCGCCGGCTCGAAGCGATGGCGGACCGCGCCACGGCCGACCGCCAACTGTTGGAGCGGGCACTCGAAACGACCGACACCGGGTTGCGGGTGTTGGATCGCGACCTGCAACCATATTGGGCCAGCAAGCGTTGGGACGAATGGTTTGTCGCGCGGAAGGAGGCCACCTGCCCCGCTTGCGATGTTCTCAACCAAAACGATTCGCCGGCGCGCCAATGCCTGCAGGACGGCCAAGTCCAGGTCACCGAGCTGGAGCTTGATCCTGCGGCTTGTCCGTCGAAGATGTCAGAGTCCCGCTGCGGACAGCGCACGTTCCAGATCACCACCGCCCCGCTCGTTGACTTGAGCGGCCAGATGAGCAAAGTCGTCGAGCTGGCCCAAGACATTACGCAGCAAAAGCAGACGCAGGCGCAAATGATGCGAGCCGGCAAGCTGGCGGCGGTGGGCGAGCTGGCCGGACAAGTGGCGCACGAAGTGAACAACCCCATCGCCATTTTGGGCGCCAAAGCCAGGCTGCTGCTCTCGGATCATCGGCATGAAATGTCGCCGAAAATCGCTCAGGAACTGGGGAAGATCACCGATTTGGCCGATCGTGTTGCTCGCATCGCGCAGGGGTTGCTGTCCTACTGCCGGCCGTCCGGCGCGACGCGCGTCGCTTTGAACCTCTGCGTGCCGGTCCGAAAGTCGTTAGCCATGGTTGAACAACGGGCCAAAACCGCCGGCGTCCGGATTGAGGACCTCTTGCCCGATCGGATGGCAAACGTGAAGGCCAACGCCAACGAGATGGAGCAGATTTTCTTGAACTTGTTCCTCAATTCCCTCGACGCGATGCCCAAGGGCGGCTGGCTCAAAGTCACGGCTCTCCAGGACTCCGTCCAATTAAGTGACCGGAAGCCCGCGCTGGCGGTCGTGGTGGAGGACACCGGAGACGGCATTGCGGATTCGGTCCGCGACCGAATCTTCGAGCCATTTTTTACGACCAAACAAGAAGGACAGGGAACCGGGCTTGGCTTATCCATTTGTTTGGGGCTGGTTCGCAGCCACGGCGGCGAAATTGAGGTTGAAACCAAAGTCTGGCAAGGCACGCGCGTCACCGTCAAATTGCCGCTGCATGCTCCCACCGGAAAGGACGTGAACGACAATGGCTAGGACTCGAATCCTCGTCGTGGATGATGAACCGGGCATGCTGGAGGTTTGCGCCGACACTCTGAAGAAACTGGCCCACGCGGAAATCCTGCTCGAGAGCCAAAGCGCGCGCGCCGCCGAACGCATCGCTGAGGAGAGCCCGGACCTGTTGATCGCGGACATATGCATGCCGGGCCTCAGCGGTGTGGAACTGCTGCGTCAAGCGCGCCAACACGACCCGAACGTCGCCGTTCTCATGCTGACCGCGTATCCCACGGTTGAAACTGCGGTCGAGAGTATGAAGCTTGGCGCGGCGGATTATATCGCCAAGCCGTTCCTTCCTGAAGATTTGCTGGCCGTGGTCCGGCGTCTTCTCGAAAGCAAACAATTGCGGGAAGAGAACCGCTTGTTGCGGCGGCAGGTCGAACGCGCCTACGCCTTCGGCGAGATTCTGGGCAAGAGCCAGGTCATGCAGAAAGTCTTTGAAAGCATCCGGCGGGTTGCAGAAACCGATTTCGACGTCCTGATCATCGGCGAGACGGGCACCGGCAAGGAATTGGTGGCTCGGGCCATTCATCAACGCAGCCGGCGCCAGGGCGCTTCTTTCGTGCCGGTGGATTGCGGCGCGATCCCGGATGAACTTATGGAAAGCGAGTTTTTCGGGCACGAACGAGGCGCCTTTACCGGCGCGCAAACCCGCAGCATGGGGTTGCTCGAATTCGCCAACAAAGGAACTTTTTTTCTGGACGAGATCAACCAACTGCCTCTGCGCCTTCAATCCAAGCTCCTGCGAGTCCTCCAGGAACGCAAAGTTCGGCGCGTCGGCGGCACCAAAGAGATCGATCTGGACGTGCGGATCGTGGCCGCGTCGTCGCAAAGCTTGGCGGAAGCGGTCCACAAGCAGCAATTTCGGCTCGACCTCTTTCACCGCATCCACGTGGCCAGAATCGACCTGCCGTCGTTGCGAGACCGGGCCGAGGATATTCCTCTGCTGGTGGATCACTTCCTGAACCGCTATTCGAGCGAGATGGAAAAGCCCCCGCTGAAACTCAGTCCGGAGGTGATGGAAGTCCTCGCCAATTATCCCTGGCCCGGAAACGTGCGCGAGCTGCAAAACGTTCTGAAGCGGACCCTGGCATTGTCTCGCCGCGACGTCATTGCGCTGGAGGATTTGCCCGACGAGATCGTCGCCCGGGCTGGGGACTTGCCGACGCCGAAGAGCCAGGGCTTTTTCTATTTGCGGGAAGGGCGCCTGGCTGCCTTCGAAAAAGAGTATTTCAGGAATCTCCTGACCGCCTGGAATGGCGACGTCTCTGCGGCAGCCCGCGAAGCTCAATTGCCGAGGGGCACGCTCTACCGCCTGCTGAAAAAACACGAGCTGAATCCTGCGGACTTCCGCGGTGGATCAAGCGAGTCCGAAGCAGGGTCTGACATCTGAACGCTAAACACCGATCGGATGCCCGAACTGCGCATTTCACGTTCAACACCTCGACCATCACATCAACCATCACAAACCCCAGAAGACACTATGAAAAATGAAAACAGAAATTGGATGACGGGTCTGGCTCTGGCCGTGATTCTGAGCGCCGGCACAGTTGCAGTTGCCCAAAGCGGTGGCGCCGGCCGCACGGACGCTTCCACGGCTCTGAGCAAACCAGCCAAGCCCAAAAACGATGCGGAGGCCAAAATCCTCGCTGTGATTGACGAAATGACCCAAGATCGCACTCAGCGCTACCTGAGCGTGTCTCCGGAGGATGGACGCCTCTTTCGCCAACTCACCGAGGCGGCCGGCGCCAAGCGCGTGGTGGAGGTGGGCACTTCAACTGGCTATTCAGGACTCTGGTTCGCGCTAGCCTTGCGATCGACCGGCGGAAAACTCGTCACCCACGAGTTGGATCCGGGGCGAGCCCGAATCGCGCGCGACCACTTCAAAAAGGCCGGCGTCGATGACTTGGTCACGGTCATTGAAGGCGACGCCCATGAGACCGTGAAGCAGCACAAAGATCCCATCGACATCCTGTTTCTCGACGCCGACAAAGAGGGCTACATCGATTACCTCCAGAAGCTGTTGCCCTTGGTTCGGCCGGGCGGTTTGATCCTGGCCCACAACATGCGCTCGCCTCGCCCCGACCCGCGCTACATCGAAGCGATCACGACCAACCCTGACTTGGATACGTCCTTCGTGCTGATGGAGGGCTCCGGCGTAGGCCTGACACTCAAGAAACGCTGAGGATCGGACAACGACGGCGCGCCATGCGGCTCGCCCCAGGGAGCGGAGTCACGCACGGCGCCAGTCAATAACACCGGAATGCGCGGAACCCAGGTGTTATTGACGAGACCGTTGGATGAACGACAGGTCGGCGTTTGTAGTCCCGGCTTTAGCCGGTTCGGGCCGCCTAAAGGCGGGACTACAAACCTTCCGCGTGTAGTCCATCCCACGGTCTCCTCTGTAATCTTCCCGGAGCACCAGATGGCAAAACGTGATGACCACCGCAACCTCTGCGCTGACCACGATTGCCGCGGGCCAAGTGGGCTGATGCACCAACACCACCAGACACGATAGCGCGGAGATAACTCCGACGAATGCCGCGATCCATACGCGTGTTTTGCGTCCGAAGCTCTTTTCATGGGAGTGCTCAAGATTTGGCCTCAGGGCTTTCATCCAGGGTCATAGTCTCGTTGCGAGGCCGACGCCCAGCTCATCATATTTTGGCACCTTGTCGCCTTGTTTTGTGCGATGGAGAAGGCATCCAGCGCAGCACAATTATCCAGGCGGATACGAGAAGGAGAATCGGCTTACTTCGGCGGCGGCGGCACGAAGCAGAGATGGCATCTCTGATTGCCCGCCGAGTCCTTCACCACCAAAACCGGTTCGCCTCGCGTGTTGATATGCGCCACAATCTCGCCGGCCATCGGTTTGACATCGGCCCGTCCGGGCGATTGCGTCAGCTTAACTTTGGTTCCAGGTTGATACGGCCCGGCCACGAACGCCCCGCCGCACGGTCCCTCGGCGGAATCTTTGACGTAGATCAGCAAGTTCACGCCGTCGCAATTATCCGCGGCAAATAGTTGATAGAAGCCGTCAGGGTTGCGGCCGCTGCTTGGATTTTCGCCGGCTCGCGGAATGGTCTCGCCGGCCGGATTGGTCGTGGGTACGCATTTCACCATGGGCGGTTCAGCATCGACGACCGTGATTTTGAAGCTGCACTTGGAGACGTTGCCCGACGGATCCATGGCCGTGCAATTGACCACGGTTGTTCCTTTCGGAAATTCGCTGCCCGAAGGTGGCAGGCATACTGGAAGCACGCGACCGGCACAGGTGTCGGTCGCAAAAACGGAGAACTTGACTTCGGGAGCGGAACACCGTCCGGGCGCGGTTTTGAGAACCAGGTCGCGGGGGCACTCGATCCTGGGCGGAGTCACGTCACGGACGGTCACATAGGCCGTGCAACTTGACATGCCTCGGCAACGCCCGTCGGATACGAGCAGCGTGACTTTGGTTTGTCCAATCAGATAAGGTCCGGGCGGGTCTTGCTTGATGAAGAGTGGATCCTCATCCGGGTCGAATGAACCATCGTTGATCAGAGCGAAGGCGGAGCATTTGTCGGGTGGGAGCACGATCGTGACGTCCCGGCATCGGGCCACCGGAGCTCTGTTCTCGCCCGCGCACGGAAGCGCGTAAAAACCTCGGTCCGATCCGCTGTTTTTCCTCATCTGGTAATGGGCGCTGCCTTTGACGTAGAGAATCAGAGTGCCGCCGGCAAAGTTCGGAAGAGTAATTGTTGTCGGAAGAAGGAAGCCCTGGATGGGGAAGATCTCCGTGCAATCCGTGGAATCAATGCCGAGTGTGACGCCGATCGGGTCCACCCCCCCGCCTTCCTCAGGGAAGCCCACCCCATCGTTGAAGAACTCCAAGCTGACATTTTCTCCGGCGTCAGCGTTGACCGCCCAGGCTTGGTAAGGGGGCTCGATATAACGGATCGGATCTTCCCAACCGAGTTCTAATCGCCGGTCCGGGGAACCAAGCTTGTAGTGGTGGGCGACTGGACCTTGCGATGGTTCCACTCGCTCAACCGCCAAATCGTAGATCCCGCCTGGCAGCAAAGTGAGGTTGAGAACCCCAGGATTGTCCCCAGAGGGAAGGTGAGGCACCGAGATCGTCTGAAGGCCACTCTCGTCGGTTACCGAGGCTTTGACCGCTCCGGTCTCGGCCGGGTTCACCGCCGTCGCCACGACTTCCAGAGGGACAGTCTGCGCCTCGGTTCCAGGGCCGCGGAAATGGAGCTTCCAATGGTGCGCCGGCGGCGAGACGTCAAAATTGCCGATGATACACGTGCGGGACGGGACGTGCGGGACGAGATTGGGGACCGGCCGGCTGAACGTGACGGCCGGGTCTCCGTGCGCAGCCGTCCCCGACGCCAGCGCTATCAGCAAAACGAACGCGCCGACAGCAGCCCTCGAGATCTCGCCAAAGGCCGTCGGCTCCAGAGTTGCACGTTTGGAATGACCAACAAACTCGCGCGAAGCCTCAGCCTCGCGTCTTGCTCGATGATTTCTTTGCCTTCCTGTTCGTCCACATCGCTCATTTTCGAGATGACTTTGACCGCGGATAGCGCGGATAGGCGCAATTCGAGAATGATCTGTGTCGAACACGCTGTGCTCATCCGAGTGATCCGCGCGATCCGCGGTTTCTTTGGTTGCGGTTTTGCCCCGCCGTAGTTGTGCGCGGCCGCGGAGAAGAAGCCGCGGCCCTGAACATCTATTTTGCGTCCTCATTTGTTGTCCTCCATAAGGTTTATCGATGGCAATCCAAACCGCTCCATGCTGTGACCGCCACGAAGCGTTCCACCTATTTACATAAGAGAATTCGCCAAACTCTAACAGATGAGGGCCGGGCAGGTTTCCACCCTCCAGTTGGAACCATCAGACTATTCTTAGTCTGCCCTCTGCATCGGTCGCCTAGCGATGGAACGCAAGGTTAGCCAGGCGTTGCTGATCGCAGTCAGGCTTAGCGGTTCCAGATCGGTGCCGGTCCGATCGATCTGATGGGCGGAGAGGACTTGAACCCAAAGTGCGAGTTCTTCGGGGCTCAGACTGAAAGGAAACAAATCCCACACTCGCGCCTTGCCATCGCGACAGGCGGTTACGACCCTGCGTCCGTCCGGGCTGAACGCGGCGGAGAAGACCGCATCCGGATGGGCCAACGGCGGCGTCACCGGCTCACCCGTCGTGGCATCCCAAACGCGGACGCTGTTCGCCGTGGCCGAAGTGACGATGCGACTGCTGTCCGGACTGAAAGCGACATGAGTCACTTCGCGTTGTTGTCGCAACGGCGGGCTAATCGCAAGGCCGGTCTCTGCGTCCCAGATTCGGGCGCTGCCGTCACCGCTCGCCGTAGCTACGCGTCGTCCGTCCGGGCTAAAGATTGCGAGGAGCATTCCTTCGCTATGGTGCAACGGCGGAAGGACTGGCTCGCCGGTGGTCGCGTCCCAGATTTGTGCGGCGGTGGTGGCGATGCCTTCTGCGCCTCTGGCGGTCAGCACCCGCCGGCCATCCGGACTGAAAGCAGCGTGGAGTACGCCGCTGGCATGGTGCAAAGGCGCGCTGACGGGCCGGCCTGTCGCCGCATCCCAAATCCGCGCTGTGCGATCCATGCTTGCCGTGACGATGCGGCGACCATCGGAACTGAATTCAGCATAAGTCACAGTCCTCCCGTGGCTCAATTTGAGGAGGCGCTTCCCCGTCGCCACGTCCCAGACCCGAGCTTCTCCTGCGATCGGGTTCGTTTCTCCGTTCCTCGCGGAGAGAGCCGCCCGAGCTTGAGCCGGTCGAAGCCTCCTTGGCCGTCGAAAGTCTGACCCACTGGCGGCAACAACTCTTCGGCTGTCCGGACTGAACTGAACTGACCAGACACTGGCATCGTGCCAGAGCGGCGGCGAAATCGGCTGGCCCGTCTTCGCATCCCACACTCGCGCGGTGTGATCCTCGCTCGCGGTGGCAATGCAACGTCCGTCTGGACTGAACACGGCCCGCGTGACGGTTTGATTGTGCGCTAAGGGAGCCCCAATCGGTTGTCCTGTGGCAGCATCCCAAATGCGTGCCGTTCGATCCATGCTGGCCGTGAGAACGTGACGTCCATCAGGACTGAATTGGGCAGACCTTAAGGGACCGCTCTGTTGCAGAGACAAGCTGAACAGGTTGGTCCCAGGCAGAGCCCACACGCGGACGACTTGGTCCACCGTACGGGTTAGGACTCGACGGCCATCTGGGCTGAAGGAAGCTTGTGCCACAGGGGCGTGGTGACGCAGCGGGGGACTCCGAGGTTCACCTGTTTCGCGGTCCCAAATCCGCGCTGTTCCGTCAAAGCTTGCCGTGACCACCTGCTTTCCATCCGGGCTGAACGACGCCTGGCTAACCATGTGTCCGTGCCTCAACGGCGGCGTCAACGGGCGGCCTGTCGCCGCGTCCCACAATCGCGCTGTGTAGTCCGAGCTCGCGGTGAGAATGCTGGCGCCATCCGCATCGAAGACCGCATCCAGCACCCCGCTCTCATGCCTTAACGGCGGGATGATTAGAGCGCCGGTCGCCCCGTCTATCACTCGTGCGTCGTATTGCCGAAACGGGTCTAGAACGAGAAGAAGGTCTCGATCGGAAGCAAAGCGCACATCGGCCACCTGCCCCGTGGTCCGGAGCGGCTGAGCGAGTGCCATCCCCGTGCTCGCATCCCACAGCGAAGCGCAGTACTCATCACCGCCCGCTGAAGTCCACTTTACACCGGAAGTGACAACCTTGCTGTCGTCTGGCGCAAAGCGCGCCAAATGCACTTCGAAGGCGTGACGCAGAGGTGGCACTACGGGCGTTCCCGTCGTGGCATCCCAAATGAACGCTTCGCTGTCCAAACTGCGGAGCGCACTGCGTTTTCGCACGGCGGTCACGACACGACGGCCATCCCGACTGAAGGACGCATGATACGCGATGCCGTCATACTTCACGGATGGCGAGATGGCTTGTCCGGTCAGCGCATCCCAAACTCTGCTCTCGCCCTCTTCGGTGGCGTCATTGCGAAAAACACCGCTGGCGGTGACGACGCGAAGTCCGTCTGAGCTAAACTCGGCATGGAAGACGTTGCCCTTGGGCTTAAGGGGCGAACAGACCGCCTTGCCGGCGGCCACGTCCCAGATCGCAACTTCTCCGTCCCTGCCACCGCCAGGCGCCGGCTTGCTGCTGACGGTCAAAACGCGCCGTCCATCGGGGCTGAATTGTGCGTCTGCTTTGCTCCGAATCTGAGACGAGTCGTCTCCGCCCTCATGAAACCAGCAGTGAAGAAGAAGGGGGCATTGCTGAAGAATGGATTCAAGCCGCACTCGGTGAATCTCTTCTCGATCCGAGTGCCCCTTTTCCAGGTGCAGGGCTTCCATAAACCAAGGAAGAGAACGCAAGGCATCGCCCTCGCTGAGCAAACGGGTGCCATGGGCCAAGTTGAAGCGGACCAGGCGCTGGCGGCTCTGCCCAGCGCTTTGTTCGGCGCGTTGGCGCTCTCGATTGATCCGGAACGCCGCGATGGGTGAACCGACGGCCACGGCCAGCAGCAGAAGCAAGCTCGTTGAGGCTAGACTCGCCACGAGCGGATTCCGACGGCACCAGCGCCAATATTTCTCTGCGTGAGAAATGGGTCGCGCCAGGATTGGCTCATCTCGGAGGAACCGACCAAGTTCGTCAGCCAGTTCTTTGGCCGACTGATACCGTTTGGCCGGTTCTTTTTCGAGGCACTTGAGGCAGAGGGTCGCCAAATCGATTGGAACCGCCGGATTCAGCAACCGCGGAGCCACCGGATCGCAGCGCAAGACCAGCGACAAAGTTTCCGGGAGGGATTGCGCCAGAAACGGCGGACGCCCCGTGAGCACATGGTAGAGAATTGCGCCCAGGGAATAAACGTCGCTGTGGACACCGACATCCCAGGGGCTGCCCGACGCCTGTTCGGGCGGAAGATAGTTGGGCGTGCCGAGCACTTGACCCGGCAGGGTGATATCGGAATCGCCGCGCATTTGCTTGGCCAACCCAAAATCGGTGATTCGCGGCCGGTCGTTCGAGTCGATCAAGATGTTGGATGGTTTGAGATCGCGATGAAGGATTCCGCGTTGGTGGGCGTAGTGGACCGCCTCGGCGATGGTTTCAATCCAGCGGGCGATGCGGGTGAAATCTTCGGCGCGAAACTGGGGATCAGAGATGACTTGTTCCAAAGTTCGTCCCTCGACGTAGTCCATCGAGAAAAAAGGTTGCCCCTGGTGTTCGCCCACCTCGTGGATGGCCACGATGTGCGGATGCTGCAATCCGGCCGCGGCCGCAGCCTCGGTCCGAAACCGCTGAAGGAACTGCTCTGTGGCGGCCTGCCTGGACAGAGCCATTTTGACCGCAACAATTCGATTGAGACGAAGTTGGCGCGCCCTATAGATCACGCCCATACCGCCACGGCCAATTTCCTCCAGCAACTCATAGTCGCCAAAGCAGCGCACGACGCGAATCCCGGCTTCGGTCGCGCCTCGCGCGGGTGGAGCGACGCGAAACTCCGGCGCCTCCTCGACCTTATCTTCCTCCGCGATACGAGCCGATGGGAGTCCTTGGCTCTCGTCTGGAAGCTTCGCGCGCTTCAAGACATCGACTTTGAGCGTCGCTGCGAACACGCACTTGTGGCAGAGCCCTCTGAAGACATCGCCGTGAAGCGCCGAACCGCATCGTGCACATTTCAAAACTCCGCCGTCCATGGAGGGGAAGCTTGTTTGTCAGTAAACTACTCAGGTGGTAAAACTGCGACTGGCCGCAAATGAAGGCAAGATCACGCGGCTTCGAAAATGTTTAGTCCGGTTGCATTCCTCTGCGAATTGCTCGCAATCATCATTGATTCGCGTGTATTAGCGTCCATTCGCGGTTGGCCGGAACAGTGGCGTTGGCCAGCTTACGAACTGGAAATCGCTTCAAACAGGTGGCGCATCTCTTCCTCGATGTCAGCCGGGTTTTCCACCGTTTGCGCGATCTCAGAGACCAGAAGGCCGCGGTATCTGTGGCGCAGTCGGCAGACCGCCATAGCCAGCGCGCTTGGGTTCATGTGCAACTGGGAGGCGATCGCGGGATAGTCGCCGTAGCTCGTCTCCTCCTGGAGGAAGACCTTTAGGACATCGAACTGTTCTGCTTTGCCCTGCGCGGCGAATTCTTCCCAAAGTCGTGCCAGGGCCTGATCGAGCAGCGTCTGGGCCCAGCGCTGTTCATAGATTCGTTCGGGCGAAAGATCGGAAACCAAACCGAAGACGTACTGTTTCTCAGCGCTTTCATCATCCAGTGAGATGAAGGTTTGTTTGCCGCCGCGTTTCTGGGCTTTGGCTTTGTCCCATTCGTTCGCCAAAAAGTGCTTGAGTGCCGCCAGGAGAAAGCAACGGAATTTCCCTTTCGTTCGATCCACACGGTTGAGGTACCTCTTCTGCAAGAGGCGAGCGAAGAATTCCTGGGTCAAATCTTGCGCTTCATGGGCGTCGTGGCCGCGGTGCCGAACATAGGCATAAAGGGGAGACCAGTAAGTGCGGCAGAGCTTTTCCAAAGCCTCGGCGCTGTCTGAAGAAGCAGATTGGCCGGCCGCGAGGACGACACTCCAATGGGTGGTCGCAAATCGATGGCCACTCCGGCCTTCTAAAGCAGGTTCTGGTTGAGAAGACGGCATGAATCTGTCTCAGGCGCTGAAATCCTATTCCAGTTCATCATGGGTGTGCCTGCGGCGCGCCTGATACAATTCTTCCTTTTGATTTTTTAACAGTCCGGCGCGTGGCCAGCCTTGATCTCAGTCAAGACGCAAAAATCGCTTGGCAATTCTCATTCTGGCCCGTATGGAGTCCCGCCTTTAGGGAGCGGCGAGCCCAGGGCTGCATCAAGCTCTTCCTCCTCTCCCCAACCCTCTCCTCCATCCGATGGAGGAGAGGGAGGATTCGACGAGCTTGATGCACCCCTGCGG
>JACQWK010000153.1 GCA_016209525.1 Verrucomicrobiota bacterium | reverse complement strand
CGCCTAAAGGCGGGACTACAAACCTTCCGCGTGTAGTCCATCCCACGGTCCCCTCTGTATAGGAATTCTGACATCCTCACTTCTGTGTCGGGGGGATGGGAGCTTCGATGAGATGCCCGGCGGTGAAGTCGCCGAGGGGTTTGGCCAGCTTGGCGGTCGGCAGCGAGCCGACCGGATTGATTTGGTAGGTCTCGCCAGCGACTGGTTTGGGCAGGCCGGTTCGCAAATAAGCGCCGAGATCGTTCTCGGACACCGCGGCGCCGGGCTGCTTTTTCTGTGCGCGCGCCCACTTCTCCTTGGCGACATAGATTGTGTAAAGGTTGTTCAGAATGGCTCGGTAGTCAGCGGCGTCCTCATTCTCGCGCTTTCCAATCGCGTCCATCTCGTTCCCCCACACGACCAACTCCGACTGCAACCCATCCACTTTCCGGTGAGCGGATTCGACCTGGGATTTAAGTTCCGGGATGTAAATCTTTTCCACCCAGGTTGTGAGTTTGTCCCGGTTCGGTTTCACTGCTGACTCTGGGCCGCCCACCACTGCGTCTTGATAGGCCTTCTTAAGCTCCTGGTAGCGTGGATCAGCGCTCGCTGCGGATGGCAGCAGTTCGGGTGCGGAGTTTTGGACTGCGCCCAATAGATGCCTGGCGCTCCGGGCTTCTATCTCGGCAGTAGCCAGTTCAGCTTTGACTTGAGTTGACTGACGGCGCGCATCGTCTCTTTGTTTGAAGGACTTATTGCCGGGCGGCCTGGCTGAAGCTGCCCACAAGGCGGAGAAAGGCGGATGTTCTTGCGTCTCGACCGGCGGTTCGAAGGGTTTCTGGACGTTCGGATCGGAGCGTGGCGCGGTGAGCGATGTCGTTTGACTTGGAGTTGCCTGCGGCATATCCAAAGCCGCCAATTTGCGACGCAACCCGAGCAGTTCTCTCTCGGCCTTGATCAAATCCTCCGTGCCAGCCTTGCCGCTTTTCGACTTGCTCTTGATGATCTCCTGCTGTTGCTCAACAAGTTTCATTTCTGCCTGCAGAAGCTCCTTTTCCTGTGCGCGATTTCCATCCAGAGCTGAAACTTCGCGCTGCAATGACAACACTTCGCGTTCGATCGGGATAATTTCTTCCGGGCTAATGGCGCCCACTTCTTGTTTCTTCTTGGCGATTCCCTGGGCTTGTTCCACTAGCTTGATCTCGGCCAAGAGCAGCTCTTTTTGGCGGGCATTCGCGGCTTCCTGCTCCGGACTGAGAGCCGCTGGCCCCAAAGTGTTTGAAGGCGACGGCCCGTAGCCAGGCACGGACATCGTGGACAACCCTGTTCCGGGTGCGCCGCCCAAACCACCGACACCGCCACCGCCGCCACCGAAACCGGCGCCAAATCGACCACCGCCGCCAAAGCCAACTCCACCAGCTCCCAAGCCACCGCCCTGTCCAAAGCTACCTCGGGCGGCATAACCCCCGGCTGACGTCGGACCACCGTACGGAGATGAGGTTGTTCCAGCTTGTGAGGTTGATCCCGGCGCGCGCGTGACGACTTGCTGCAAGCGCTGCCGATACTGAGTTCCCGAACTGAGCCCGGTCGCAGCCGGCGGTTCAAGGTCCGCCAAAATGCGTGCGTGGCTCAGACGCGTCAACTCCGCCTGGTCGGGGAACTCTCGGAGAATGCGCGCGTATTGAATCTTTGCCTCTTGGAGCCGGCCCGTTTTCCGATACACCTCGCCCAGACGAAAAATCGCATTGGCCACTTGCGGACGCTGCCGGTCGAATTCCTGGATGAGGGACTGGTAGGAAGCCATCGCGGCGTCCAAGTCCAAATTCCCTTCCTCTTCCAGAACCCCTTGCGAGAACGGATCTGCCGCGGCGCTCTTCAAGGTTGAACCCGCTGTTTGCGAGGAAGCGCCGGTTGCGGAGGCCTGTGCGCTGCCGGCGACTCCGCCGCCACTCGAAATAGGAGGTCCGCCGGCACGCGCAGCACCCAGGCCGGGGGTTAACGGGAGGTTTTGGGCCGGCCGAGCTGACCGCACAGAAGGAGAGGAGGAAGGTTGCAACAATCCCGCCGGAGGTTGACTCGCCGGAGCTGGCGAGGTGTCCGAGCTTGCTGCGGACTCTGGACTCGGTTGAGCCAAGGCGAGGACAATGGAGCTCAACAACGATGCGGAGAACAAAAGAGTCAGGTTATTTTTCATACGGTTCGAAAAACTGGTTGGTGGCCATGCTTAGCATTCATGACTTCGATTCTAATCCTGACAGCACGAGGCCGGGAAGTTGTTACGGTTTTGTAACATTGGAAACGGCAATTGAATTAACCGCGGAGAGCGCCAAAACTGTTTCGAGAATCACACCAACGGCCGTAGCCGCCGAGGTGACGAGGCGGACATTGTTGCCAACGCCGAATTCGGATTGAATTGTCCGGCCTATGCGTCTCGCTCAGGATCCTCCCGTTGACTCAAGTCCTTCGTCAGGCGGGCGATCTCACGCCCCCCTTTGGCTCCGACGTAAAACAAAAGAAATCCGTACCACGCAATCGAAGCGAAGACCATCACCGTCCAGAAAAGGATGAAGAAATACATCATCGGAGCACCTCCGTCACCGGCTGATCGGCGCGGGATGAGCCGGCCAGCGAGCCGATGATCATGCCCAGGAATGCCAAGGCGAACGACGATGCGCCCGCCACCTCAGGCGCGATTTGGTGCGCCTGATCCGCCTTCGCGTTCACGATCAGGAACGTCAGCGGTCCGATCGCGCCCAACACCAAAGCCGCCAAAGCGCCGTGCCGGTTCGACCGGGGCCAGTAAAGCGCCGACACGAGCAAGGTGAAGACGCTGGCGAGATAGATGTTGCCGGTCACCGCCAAGTAATCCCAAACGTTGCCTTTCAGTTCGTAGAGCAAGCCGTAGAAGACGAGGAACACCCCGATCGCGCAGACCAACAAGCGCGTCAAAAGGAGCCGGGACCGAGGCGAAAGAGGCCGCTTCACGCACGGCATGATCAAATCGTTGTAAATGACCGTGGCCCAGGTTAGCAAATAACCGCTGTCGGTGGACATCTCCGCAGCCAGCATCGCCGCGATGACCAAACCCAAAACGCCGGCGGGCAGCAACGTGGCGAGATAGGCGGGCATGGCCGTGCGGCTGTTCAGATCGCCGGTAAGACCGCCCTGGTGACTGAAATAAACAAAGGCCCCCGCTCCAAACAGAACCGGCAACGCGAATCGTCCCACGAAATAAAACGAAGCGCGCTGATACATTCGTTTGGCCGTTTGTTCGTCCTTCGCGCAGAGCACGCGCGAGATTTGAGTCTGCCACGTCGTCACCACCGCCACCTGAAAGAGCGCCTGCCAAAGCACGTAGCCCCAGCCCAGGCTGCTCGCGTGAAATGGATTGAAGGGATGCGCCGCCAGCCGTGTCCCGTCGGCGCGGGTGCCGTCCCAGCTTACCCAGAGTTCTTGGACGAGCGAATTCCACCCGCAGTCGCCGATCACCAGCAGCGACGTAACCACGATACCCAGCCCCATAATCAAGAACTGCAGATAATCCGTCACCAGAACGGAGAGCATTCCCCCGAAGACCGTGTAAAGGAGCACCAGACCGAGCAGCCCGACCATGATCAACTCGAGCGAATAGGCCGGCAACCCGGTGACATGAACGAGAAACTCTCCGCCCACGCGGAGAAAAACACCCATGTTGAGCACGCCTCCTAAAACGACGAACAATCCCGCCAGCCAGCGGACCCGCGTGCCGAAGCGATTTTGGAACAGCTCGGGAATGGTCATCACACCCGACCGGCGCAACGGGCCGATGACGAATCCCGTTCGTCCCACGACATACATTGCTCCGGCCATCAGGACGCCCACCGTGGCGCCGGCGAATCCCTTCTCGTAACCCAATTGCGCCGTGTACATCACCGTGACTAAACCCAGCTCCGTCGCCGCCAGCGAGGCAATGCCGAGATTCAGATCCATTTCGCGTCCCGCCACCGCGAAGTCTTCCACGCCTCGGACAAACCGGCGCATCCACAGACCGGCGGTCAGGCAAGCCAGCAGATAGACACCGACGATGGCAAGATCGATGAATGAAAGCGTCACAATTTCTTTTTGCTGCCCCGGCCAGGATGAACCAGGCATCGCGCACTTCCGAATGCCAAGGATTCATACCGAGTTGTTCCGAAGCGCGCAATGGCGGACCGGCCGCCCCAATGGGCCGAGGTGCATCTCGACACTGCCATCGTTGTTTTCTCCCTCTCCCACGACGCGGGAGTGGGAGAGGGTCGGGGAGAGGGCAACCTCGCGTGGTACCGTGGCCAGACCTACTTGGATGATACGTCCCTCCTCTCCCCGAAGCGTCACAATCCGCGAAGCGTTTGGAGTGCGGACGATTCATCGCCGCTTTGTTTGAGAATCTGCCGCTCAAGTCCGGCGGCTGTTTGCGTTTCCGTCGGTCTCGAGAAAGCGGCGATCAATCGCACGCACTCCAAACGCTGGCGCGAGATGATCAGCCTGGCGCACGGTCTGGACGCCCCAGATTCAACTGCCGCTGTCGTGCTAAAAGCGGCGCGCCGGGACAGTCGCGCCCTACCGGGTCCTGGTGCATGGTTCCTATTTGAAGGTGATGAGAGCGCTTGAAGCTGCGCCAGGGTCCTCCTATCTTCTCTGCCATGAAGCCATTCCTCTTTTTGCTGATCGCTTATCTCGCATGGATGCCGGGCCGCCTGTGCGCGCAGAACACAGCGGCGGATTTGGCCTTGGAACGCAGGGCCAATGAAGAGCGTTTCACCATGTTGAACGCCCGAGTCAACAGCCTCGAGGAGACCCGGGAATTGCTGCTCCGAAAGAACACCCAGTTGGAGGAGCGCTTGAAATCGCTCAGCGCGGAGGTGGACCGCCTGAAGGATGAAAAAGCCGCATCAGCCAATCGCCACGTCACAGTTGAGGACTACAAGAAGCTCGTGGAAAAACTTCGGGAAATCGAACAGAAGCGGGAAGAAGATAGGAACCTGATCTTGGAGAGAATCAAGGACGTCGCGAAGATTTCTTTGCCGGCGGCAACCCACGCGAAAACCGCGCCGCCCGCCTCCGAAACCGACGAGTTCTATTCCTACACCGTGCAATCTGGAGACACCTTCATCGCAATTCTGGCAGGCTTCAATGCCGAATGCGAAAAGCAGGGCCTGGCGCGCATCACTCCCGATCAGGTGAAGAAAGCGAACCCCAATCTGAACCCCAACAAAATCCTGGTGGAACAAGTCATCAAAATCCCGGTTCCGCCCAAGAAATGAAGAGTCTGCGCCGCCTGCACCTGTATCTGGGCTGTTTCTTTGCGCCCTTGCTTCTGTTTTACGTGGCGACGGGGTGGTACCAGACCCTTAATACCAATCGCAACAAAACGCTCGGCGAACAGGGCGATTGGGTGTCGAAGCTGACTTCGATCCACGTCGATCAGATCTACCCGGCTTCGTCGGCGACGAGCTATTCTCCCGCGTTGTTTCGCTTTCTGGTCGTGGCGATGTCAATTTCGTTGATTCTGACCGCCGGATTGGGCATATTCTTGGCGTTCCGTTCCAGCCGAAAACAGTGGCCAGTCTGGCTGTCACTGAGCCTGGGCATCCTGTTGCCGATCCTGTGCCTCTGGCTGGGACAACGGCGATAGCGACTATGGAAACGCTGGTGTTCTCGGCTCTGGGCTTGTTGCTCTTGGGGTTCTTGGTGACCTGGCTCGTGACGTGCATCCGGTATCACATCACACCTCGGCACTTCAAGATTACGCTCTTCGGAATTTGCCTTCGCCGGATTCCGCTCGGAGATATCGAATCCGTCACCAAACGCCATCCGGTGGGATGGTCGGAAAACTGGTGGAACACTTTCCATCCGAGCCATCGGATGCTCGTCATCCGCCGGCACCGGGGACTCTTCCGCAGCATTGTCATCACGCCGCGCAATCGCTACGTCTTCAAAACCAACCTGGAAAAAGCCATCCAAGGTTTGAACGCGCCGGCGGAAGAAGTGGCCCAAAGAATCTTCCTGGTCACGGACTAAGAGTTAGTTGACCTGAAGAATGCCCCCCACCCCATCTGATGGGGAGAGGGTGTCCGTAGGGCGGCCGAGGGGCGTCTATCAACTTCTGAACTCATGCATCACACTTCGTGCTTGAAGCCGGCGCGTGCTTTGTGCTGCCCTGCATGGAGTGAAATCGAAGGAATTAAGACAAGCCTTGGCGTGCGCCGTGAAGGCTGCGGCGGAAGCGGGCGCCTTGATGCGAAAGAATTTTTCGTCGGCCAAGACCGTGACTTTTCAACACCAGCACGACATCAAACTGGAATTGGACGTCCGGTGTCAGCAGGCCATCGAACGCGTCTTGCGGACCTCGTTCCCAGGCTGGCCGGTCTTGGGGGAAGAAGGCGTCTCGGGCGACGAGGAGGCCGAGCGCCGCTGGGTCGTGGACCCAATTGATGGAACCGTCAACTTCGCATACGGCGTGCCGCATTCCTGCGTCTCCATTGCGTTGCAGTTGCGGCGCAATGACGCCGGCTCGACGAGCCAAACGGCCTCGGGTGAAACTCATGAGACGGTCACCGGCGTTGTGTATGATCCGTTTTGCCGGGAACTCTGGACGGCCGTTCGGGGCGAACCGGCCCGGCTCAATGGAAAACCAATCCACGTGAGCCGCCGATCCAAACTTCGCGAAACCATCATCTCGGTAGGATTCTCAAAATACGCGCACACCTTGAAGTCGATGCTGCCGGTTTTCAATTTGCTTTTGTACAAGGTCCGGAAAGTGCGGATCATGGGCGCAGCCGCGCTGTCCATGACCTATGTGGCGAGCGGTCGTTTCGATGCGTATGTGGAAACCGGCATTCGCCTTTGGGATATCGCCGCCGGCGGTTTGATCCTGGAATGTGCCGGCGGTGAGTTTTGGCGGCGACCGGCTCCCGGGAAACACAGCTACCAAATCATTGCCAACAACGGTTTGCTCCGCCAGAAATTGCAGGCACTGTTACCGGCGGGGCCAGCCCTCAAAAGTTTGAAGTTCTCCGAAACCGCAACCAGGGCGAGGCTCAGGACGGGGATCGCCAGGAAATAGAACAACATCCCCATCCCGCCTCCAGCAATCGACTCGTGGACCAGGCGCGATGTCGCGAACAGCGCGACGATCATCAGAACGATGGCACCCACGCGCTCGGACCAGGGCGCCCGGCTGAAGAACATCCACCACGCGACAATCGCCAACGCGCAGAGCACAGCGCCCAGCATCCCGAACACCGTGGCCTCGGGTACGGCGATCGGGATGACAAACCTCATCACGCACATCAGGACCGCGGCGGCGACCCCGGGCCACAGCCGGAGCGGTGTCCGCGGAGCCGGTTCGTCGGTGTGAGCGATAGTCATGTTCGAGGAGTATGACGACGTGACCTTTCTTGTGTCCCGCCTCCACATACCCGTGAGCCTCGGCGATCTGCTCTAGTGAATAGCGTCTATCGATCACCGTCCTGAGTTTTCCGGCCTCGATAAGCGCCTTGAGAAACGCCACATCCCCGCCGCCCTCGCGTGCCATGCCGCCAATGACCTTGGTGGCGCTCGTGCTTGAAACCCAGATCCCTCGAAGAATATCTCCAAGAATTGACGACAGTCGTCCAGCCCCCCCGACCCGAACATAGCAGCCGCCTCGCTTAAGGGCTTTCAGGCTGCGCGACCAACCGCTCTTGCCGACCGTATCGAAGACGACGTCATAGATCCGGCCGGCTCCCGAGAAATCCTCCTTGGTGTAGTCAACCACCTCGTCAGCGCCGAGGGACTTTACCAGGTCCAGATTGGCGGTGCTGCACACGCCGGTGACGTGCGCCCCGAAGTGCTTCGCCAGTTGAACCGCGAAAACCCCGACGCTCCCCGACGCTCCGTAGATGAGTACCTTCTGTCCGGCTTGAATCTTTGCTTTCCTCAGGAAGTGCAATGCTGACACACCGCCAAACAGGACCGCCGCGCCCTCCTCAAACGTCATGTTGACCGGCTTGATCGCGAGCAGTCCATCCTCAGCCAGGCAAGCGTACTCGGCATGCGCGCCGAACTTGAACCCGGTCGATCCAAATACCTGGTCGCCCGCCTCGAACCGGGTCACACTCTTGCCCACGGACTCGATGGTTCCGGCGAACTCCATCCCAAGTATCTGGACCTTCCTTGGGCCCCAGAGGCCGTTCATGAATCGTGCGATGAAAGGATCGGCTTTTCTCATCCTCCAGTCCCCCGCGGAAACCGTCGTCGCATGGATGCGAACAAGGACCTCACTGTCCCGGGGAACCGGCTTTTCGACGTCTTTGATTTCGAGAACTTCCGGGGGACCATACCGGGTATAAACGGCTGCCTTCATAGGGGATGAAAGTTTCTGGGTCCTGCCGCCTCAGGTTCTGTTGCGTCAGCGGTCAGAATTCCATCTGAATGCCGCCAGGCGAGACGCCCGCCGCTACGGCTGGTCCTTGCCCAGGGGACCGGGATAAGGCAGCTCCAATCCGTGCTGACCCATGACTTCCTCGTAGTTATAGAGCTGCCATTGAACGAGGTCTTTGAGTTCCTGAGCCCAGGCGATCAACTCTTCATCCGACCCTTCCTGAACACGCTCCAGGATCGATTTGACGAAGTTGAATACGATGCTGAGCGAATCGCCTTCGAGCACGAGGCCTGGCAAGCGGCGGCCGGGCAGGCGCACCACGGCTCCTTCGAGGGACCGGGAATAGATTTCGATTTCCAGTTTTTCCATAGGTCTCGTCCTCAACGAATCGACTTTAGGCCTTCCCGACCGGGACGCAAATCCAAAGAACAGATACTTCTTGCCCAAGAAATAATCTCCAGCGTAGATTGCGGGCGACCCCAGGTCATGACCATGGCATCATCAAACGTGGCCGCATTGATCTTTGCGGATTCCGGAGGGAGCGACAACTCCCCTCATCTTCCCCTCTCCGCTCGGGGGCGAGTGGAGAGGGGACATTCACGACAAGGAAGCGCCGGTCGTTCGCCTAGGTACTCTTCGTCAACCTTAGTGGTCTATTGCACAAATACGGTCACGTTCTCTCGTTCCCCATCCTCCACAGCGCGGCAAAGCCGCAGCCGAATCGTGCTCGTCCTCGTCCTCGTCGTCGTCCTCGATTTCGTCCTTCGATTACGAGGACGACGAGGACGAGAAATTTCTTCGCAGGCCGCGAACAATTTCGACGATTGCAGAGTAAAGGGAGTCCGCCCAAACCTTCGTCGCGAACTTTGTCGGCAACTTTGTCGAACGTGGCGGTTTCCCAACGGGAGTCCGGCGAAGACCGCGACAAAGGATGCGCGCGAAATGACTCTTCGGAGCTTGGAAGAAACGCTAAAACCAGGAGTGTAATCCATGAAAGAGTATCCATCTTCAGAGATCCGCAATTTCGCCGTGGTCGGGCACGCGGCCGCTGGCAAGACCATGCTGACCGAATCGATGCTGGCGTGCGCCGGCGTCCTCAATCGTCTCGGGAGCATCGCCAACGGCAGCACGGTGTCCGATTATCACGAAGACGAACACAAACGGCAGATTTCGATCCATGCCTCCTTGCTGCATCTCGAGTGGCAAGGGAAGAAGTTCAATGTCATCGACACGCCCGGTTACCTTGACTTCATCAGCGAGAGTTTGGGCGCGCTGCGGGTGGCGGATTTCGCGCTGGTGATCATCCATGCCAACCATGGCGTCCTGGTGGGGACCGATCAAGTTTGGGAGTCCGCCACCAATAATGGCATCCCAAAGATGATCGTGATCAACGCCGTGGATAAAGAGAACGCGAACTTCGACATGGTGCTCGAACAGGCCCGCAAGCGCTTTGGCGATCGTGTGTTTCCTATGACCTTGCCCGTCAATCCAGGCCCGGGCTTCAATCAATTGGTCGATGTGATGCGCAGCGAAATCGTCACTTACCAGAGCGACGGCAGCGGAAAGTTCCAGGAATCGGCCGCGACCGGCAAATGGGAGGAGCGCGTCAAACAACTCCATCAAGAACTCATCGAGCATATCGCCGAGTCCGACGATTCCTTGCTCGAGAAATTCTTCGATCAGGGCGGCCTTTCCGAGGACGAGATGCGCGCCGGGGTCCACGCCGCGGTCCAGAGCCAAACGTTCATTCCCCTCTTCTGCACGGTGGCCGAGCTCAACATCGGTGTGGCCCGGCTCATGGATTTCATCGCCAAGTACGGTTCTTCGCCGGTCGATCGCAAGACCGTCAAAGGCCTGGACCTCAATGACGCGGAGGTCGATATTTCGCTGACGAACCCGGAGCCGGTCCTGTTCGTGTTCAAAACCATCAGCGAGGCGCAATTCGGCGAGTTGTCCTACGTCCGGTCGTATTCCGGCAACGTCCGGTTTGGCATGGACCTTTACAACAGCTCCAGGAAAGTCAGCGAGAAGATCGGACAGATCTACGTGCTCAACGGCAAGAATCGCGCCCAAATCAACAACTTGATGCCCGGGGACATTGGCGCCTTTATCAAACTGAAAAACACCCACACCGGCGACACGTTGTGCGAATCGAAGAAAGCGGTCTCCCTGCCGAAAGTGGCCTATCCCAAACCCAACATCCACGCGGCGCTCAAGCTCAATTCGAAAGGGGACGAGGATAAGATCGCCCAAGGCCTGTCGGCGCTGCACGAGGAGGACCCGACGTTTATTTACCACGTCGATTCTGAGCTGCACCAGACCGTCATTTCCGCCCAGGGCGAACTGCACCTCCAAGTAGTTTCGGACCGGCTGAAACGCCGCTACAAAGTCGATATCGAATTGGTGGCGCCGAAGATTCGCTACCGCGAGACGATCAAAACGAAGTCCGAATCCAAGTACCGGCACAAAAAACAGACCGGCGGCGCGGGCCAGTTCGCGGAAGTCTGGATGCGCATCGAACCGAAGCCCCGCAACACCGGCGTCGAATTTACGCAGACTCTGACCGGCCAGAACGTGGACCGCGCGTTCGTGCCCTCGGTCGAGAAAGGAGTCATGCGCGCCTGCACGGAAGGCATCCTCGCCGGATACCGAGTCGTGGACGTGAAGATTGATTTCTACGACGGCAAAATGCACCCCGTGGATTCCAAAGACGTCGCGTTCCAGACCGCCGGCTATTACGCGTTCAAGGAAGCCTTCGCGGGCGCCAAGGCCTGCCTGTTGGAACCCATCCACATCATCGAGATCAAGATGCCCGAAGATTGCATGGGCAAGGTCATGGGTGATCTATCCAGCCGCCGGGGTAAAATCCTGGGCATGGACGCGGTCGGGGCTTATCAGACCGTCAAAGCCCACGTGCCGGCCATGGAGCTTTACCACTATTCCACGACGCTGCGCTCACTCACGGGAGGACGCGCGTTCCACACCGAGGACTTCGACCATTACGAGGAGATGCCGCGCGAATTGGAGCAGAAGATCATTGCCGAGAGCAAGAAGGGCAAGGAAGCCGCGCAGCACGAGTAGGCTTCGCCAACGATGCAGTTCGTTTCGGGGAGTACACGCGCCCAGTCCCAACCGGCGCCTAGCCGGTCGGAAGAAGGCTCAGGTTGGTCACGGAGCGATAGGCCGTGCGGAAGCCCTTTTGTGTTCCGCGAGGGCGCGGAACACAGCACGCGGGGCGCGTGCGCTCCCCAAATGAACTGAACCGCTGTGGCTCAAGTCCGCTCTCGGAAACAACCCCGGACGACCTCAAGGAAGGTCAGAAGCACGGGCGAAACGTTATTGGCTCTCCAGGCCATGCACAATTGGATCGTCGGTTTCGGCTCCTGAAGCTCGACGAAAGCGATTCCGGGGCCAGCCAGCCGAGCGAGGGATTCCGGCACAAGCGAGACTCCGTAACCGGCCGCGACCATGGCGAAAAGCGCCTGGAGAGTCGTGACCTCATGAGCCAGTCTCGGCGTGACTCCCCTCCACTGGAATAAGCCGACAATGTGCTGGCTGAACCCCGAACCCATGCCTCGGGAAAGAAGCACGCAGGGCTCTCCCTCAAGCTGGGTCAGCCGGATGCGTTTCTGCTTCGCGAGCGGATGGCTCTTCGCTAGTACTGCCGCCAACGGCAGGCTGAGAATGATCTCCCGCTTGAGGGCTATGGTGTCGAAATAAGAGACCACCAGACCGGCATCGAGCTGCCCCTTTTGGAGGCCTTCGATAATTCCGGTCGGCATGGACTCCGTGAGGACCAGGTCCGCTCCCGGACACCGCTCCCGGAAAATCGGCAGCACAACGGGCACCACCGCACACATCGAGACAGGTCCGCAAGCCACGACAAGCTGGGTGGCTCCCGTGGATTCGGCGCGTCGGGCCACCTCCTTTGCCCGTGCTGTTCGATCGAGGATTTGCCGCGCTTCGGCGAGGAAGGCCCGACCGGCTGGGGTCAGTTGCACGGAACGCTTCGTACGCAACAAAAGTGGAACTCCCACTTCGTCCTCCAACAGGCGAATCTGCGAGCTCAGCGGCGGCTGCGAGATGTGCAGACGCTGCGCGGCCCGGCCAAAGTGCAATTCTTCCGCTACAGCGACGAAATAACGCAGCAGTCTCAGTTCCACGATTTGACCTACGCGACACACCCCGTGCATTCAAGTCAGGTATAGTACTACCGAACCCTAGGAGTATTAGCGCAATTCCACATCAGGTCGGACTCCAGTCCCTCGGGAGTATTACAGTAGTTCCGACGTTGTATTTCCCCCATCATCCGCTTCCTGAAACAATAGGTGCATGAGGAATCAACGAAAATGATGCGAGATGTGCGGACTACCTATGAACAAATATGCTCGACAACTACTGGAGCGCAAAGCCGAAGGTTTCCGTGAGACAATAGACCAAGATCAGTGCTGCAGTTTCGCAATTTTCAAATTTCACGCCGGCGCTTTTCCTCTAAAACATCCCCGGACGACCTGGAGGAATGTCGTCAGCACGGGCGAGAGGTTATTCGCTCTCCAGGCCATGCACAATTGAATCGTGGGTTTCGGTTCGTGGAGCGCCACGAAAGCGACTTCCGGTCCGGCCAGCCGAGCGAGTGATTCCGGCACGAGCGAGACCCCGTAGCCGGCCGCGACCATGGCGAAGAGCGCCAGGAAAGTCGCGACCTCGTGAGCCAATCTCGGCGCGACTCCCCTCCACTGGAATAATCCGACAATATGCTGGCTGAATCCGGAACCCATGCCTCGGGAAAGAAGCACGAAGGGTTCTCCCTCGAGCTGGGTCAACCGGATGCGTTTTTGCTTCGCGATCGGATGGCTCCTAGGCACCACTGCGGCCAGCGGCAGGGTAAGAATGATCTCCCTCCTGAGTGCGATGGCGTCGAAATAGGAGACCACCAGACCGGCATCGACCAGCCCCTTCTGGAGGCCCTCGATAATTCCGGTTGGCATTGACTCCGCGAGAACCAGGTCCACGTCGGGACACCGCTTCCGGAAAATCGGCAGCACGACCGGCGCCACGACGCACATCGCAATGGGTCCGCAAGCCACGACAAGCTGTGTGGCTCCCGAGGATTCCGCGCGCCTGGCCACCTCCATCGCTCGTGCCGTTCGATCCAGGATTTGCCGTGCTTCCGTGAGGAAGGCCTTGCCGGCGGGTGTCAGTTGCACGGAGCGTTTCGTGCGCAGGAGAAGACGCGTTCCGACTTTGTCCTCCAGCTTGCGGATCTGCGCGCTCAGCGGCGGCTGCGAGATATGCAATCGCTGGGCGGCCCGGCCAAAGTGAAGTTCCTCGGCCACGGCAATGAAATACCGCAAATGCCTGAGTTCCACGGCGACACTTCACGAAAGGCTCCGGCCCGAGTCAAGCGAGTTCTCATACTCCAAAAGTCTTACTGTGAGTCTCACTATGTATTTCCCCCCGCCCCTCGCGCTTTGATACAGTCCGAAGAGAGGGCGAGTCAATGTGGTCGATAACCCAGGCAAAGCCTATGGATGAACAAGCCCGACGAAAACTCGAGCGCAAAGCGGAAGAGAACCTGCAGCGATTAGGCGAGCAGATTGAGCACGTGAAGAGTCTGGCCGTTCGGGCGCGGGATGGAACAAGAATCACCTATTACGAGGCCGTTCAGGACTTGGTGGTTCGTGAATTGGCCGTCCGGAGCAAGTTTGAGGAACTGAAACGAGCTGACGCTACAGCGTGGGAATCCGATTATTCCGCGTACGACGATGCCTACAATCTGCTGTCGGAAGACCTCGCACGCGCTCGTTTCTTGATGTCATAGCCAGGAAATTGCCTGTTGACTTCCAGAGGCGGGAGTTCATACATGCCGATTAGATAGTAAACCCGAGCGTACCAGCGTGAAGAGATGAAGAAAGCGTCCATTTTTGCGCTTCGCGAGCGAGCCCTTTTCCCTCGCTATGCCCTCGCCATTGGGAGCGTAGCTGCGGCCTTTGCCGTCCGGCTCGCCCTGGACCCGCTGCTGGGAGACTATCAGCCAGCCGCGACGTTTTATCTCGCCGTGCTGGTGAGCGCCTGGTACGGGGGCCTCCGGCCCGGCCTTGTGTCGCTCGCATTGGGTCTGTTGCTGGCCGATTGGTTCTTCGTTCCACCCCGCCACTCGCTGGTGATTTCGTTGCCCCAGCATTGGGTTGCTCTGACCACCTTTCTGGTTGTGGGCTGCGCGATCACTTACGCGATTGAGTCATTGCAGCGGGCCCGCCGGCGGGCCGAGCAAACCGGCCAAGATGCGCTTCAGAAGCAGCAGACCCTCGAGCAAGAAATCCAGGAGCGGAATCGCGCGCAGGACGCGCTGCGCGAGAGCGAAACACGGCTCCAGTTTGCGCTCGCGGCCGGACACATGGGCGCCTGGCAATGGGACGTCTCGACCCACCAAGTCTCGTGGTCGCCGGGCTTGGAGGAAATTCACGGTCTCAAGCCGGGGACCTTCGGCGGACGATTCGATGATTTCAAACGGGACATGCATCCCGACGATGCGGAATCGGTCTTTGCGGCCATCGAAACAGCGTTGAAGACACAGGGCGATTACTGTGTCGCGTATCGTATCCGGCGCCCGGACGGGGCGATCCGGTGGCTCGAGGCGTTCGGCCGGATCATCGCCAGTAGAAACGGCGAACCGGAGAAGATGGTCGGCGTCTGCATGGACATTACGGAGCGGAAGCGGGCCGAAAGCCGGCTGGCCATCCAATACGCCGTGACCCTCGTGCTCGCGGGAGGGAAGACTTTGCGGGAAGCCGCGCCCCATATCCTTCAGGCGGTCTGCGAAACGGCGGATTGGAAACTCGGAGCCATCTGGGAAGTGGACGCGGACGCCCAAACGCTTCGTTGCGTGGAAGTCTGGAGCCGCGTGCCGGACGAGTACGCCGAATTCAAAGCCGCCTGCCGCCGATTTACTTTCGAGCGAGGCATCGGGCTGCCAGGCCGCGTCTGGTCGAAGGGCGCGCCCGCTTGGATTCCCGACGTCACAGAAGACGGCAATTTTCCACGGGCTCCTTTTGCCGCCAAGGCGGGCTTGCACGGCGCCTTCGGGTTCCCAGTCAAACTGGAACATGTGACCCTGGGTATCATCGAGTTCTTCAGCCCGCAAATCCGGGAACCCGACCAAGAATTTCTGGAGATGATGACAGTTTTGGGCAGTCAAATCGGCCTATTCATCCAACGCGAACGCGCCGAAAGCGCGCTCCGCGAGGCCAAGGAACAGTTGGAGGCGCGCGTCCGGCAGCGGACCGAGGAACTTGTCCAAACCAACCGCTCGCTTGAGGCCATCAACCGCGCGATGGAAGGCGAGATCAGCGAGCGCAAGAAATTGGAGCGGGAACTCCTGGAGATTACCGATCGGGAACAACGCCGCGTGGGGCAAGATTTGCACGACGGTTTGAGCCAGCTTTTGCGGGGGATTGCTTACTTGAGTCACGTCCTGCAAGAAAGCTTGGCTCGGCGTGCCCTGCCGGAGGCGCAGGACGCAACCAGGATCACGCAACTGCTCAAGGAAGCCATCGAGCAGGCGCACAGCATTGCCCGGGGACTCTCTCCGGTGAGAATGGAGACCGACGGCTTGACCGTGGCGTTGAGCGAGCTGGCGGCGCGCGTTGAAAGCGTTTACAGGGTTCCCTGTTCGCTGGAGTCTCCGTTTCCAGTTCTGATTCAAGACAACGCAGCGGCAATCGAGTTATACCGGATTGCGCAAGAGGCGGTCAGCAATGCCCTCCAGCACGGTCAGGCCAGCCGGATCGTCATCGCTCTCTCCGGCTCGGAACGCATCGTGAAGTTAGCGGTCGAGGACAATGGACCTGGACTGCCCGCCGATGCCGAGCAGCGCAACGGAATGGGTTTAAAGATCATGAATTACCGGGCCCGAATGATCGGCGCCGTGCTGAACTTTGGACGAACGCCCGGCGGCGGCACTCGCGTCCTCTGCTCTTGGCGAAGCGAACGCCGCAAACCCGTGGAATCACCCGCGTCATGACAGCAATCCTCATTTTGACCGTAACGCGGACACTCCTGTCCGCAAAACCTCTAAAAATGTGCGGACAGGAGTGTCCGCCTTACGGTCACGAACCGCGCCCGTTGCCAAAAT
>JACQWK010000188.1 GCA_016209525.1 Verrucomicrobiota bacterium | reverse complement strand
GGGGCGAGACTCCCGTCGCGCCCTGACTTTTTCGTCAGCAGGGATTCCAGGGCTCGACAGGAGTCTCGCCCCACCTTGATGTTCATGGCACCACAAATCACTTATTCAGTTTCACTGAGTCGGCGGCTGCAATCGGATGTGCGTTGGCCGGTCCCGATCGCAAACCAGCCAGTTGCCTTGAAGCTCAAGTTCCACAACCTGGATGGAACTGCGGCGCTGTTCGGGGCCGTCCTTCTTTTCGTCCGCGCCGCGACGGCCCGGATGCGTAAAGTAAAAGAGAAACGCGCGATCGCCGCGCACCACGACATCCGGATGACCGCCTTTCACTTCGTCGTCCGTCCCGTGTCCGGGCTTTTCGAGCAAGTTGTCTCGCTGGCGGGTCCAATTCAGCGCGTCTTCGGAGCGATACACCGCGAGACCACGCCACACGTCGGTAATCATCCAATACGCCTCGCGCCAGCGGAAGACCTTCGGTCCCTCGCCGGGTTGATCGCCCACTGCTCTGCCACGATTTGTCCAGGACACGAGATCCCTTGAGTCAGCGAAGTGGATGGATTTGCGGTCGCGCTCGTCGTTGTACCAAAGCCTCCAGACGCCATCGGGGAGTCGCAAAACGCACGCGTCAATCACGCGATCCGACGAGAGCTTGAGGGGCTGCGGCTGGCTCCATTTGCGAAGATCCTGGCTGGTCAAGTGAACGATCGCGCGGGGATGGTTCCAGTCCTCAAACACGCCGGGCACGACGCTGAGAAACATGTGGTGCAACCCGTCCGGCGCGGTGAACACCTCCGGCGCCCAATGTGTGGGCTCGTCGCCGCCAATATCCTTCGGCAACTCGATCTCAGTGAGGCCGCCGTATTTCCAGGTCACGCCTTCGTCGGCGGATTCAGCAATGCCGATGCGCGTGCCGTGAACCCACGAAACACCCGTGAGGCCGGGGGCGTTGGCCCGGCGGTTGGTGTAGAACATCCACCACCGTTTCGCGTGCGGATTCCAGAGCACCACCGGGTCCGCCGCGCCGTCGAAAACGGGATCCCGGTAAAGCGGTTTAGGAGCAATGCGACCAACTCCAGCCTGGCTTGGGATCTGATTGATGACGGCTCGCGCGGGGCCTTTGGTCTGTGCGTAGCCGATGCTGCTCAGCCACGAGCCCGCCGCAAACACAGCGCTCGAAGAGAATACCCGTGACAAGAATTCGCGGCGGTTAGTGCTCATGAGTTCCTCTTGCATCACCTTTCCGTGAACCAACCCACCCCTGCCCCTCCCAGGAGGGGAACTTCTATCGACTGCACCGTGCGTAGCTCCCCTCCCTCGGAGGGGTACGGGGGTGGGTTCGTGGTCCCAATGCGTATTCGAAGAAACATGAATGCGTTCTATGAACCTGCGATCCAGTGGGCAGCAGTCAGGCATCGGCCTCGCCGACGGTTCGGCTCGTCGGCAACTCAAAGGCTGCGTTCTAGCTTGCCCTCACCACCAGAAGCTGGGAGAGCCGACGGTGCGCACAACCATTTTCTCAAACCTGCGCCACTCGACATGGCCGTCCAGCATCAGCAAATTGCCACCGGCTGGCATCTTGCCGTTGAGGTGAGGAGCGGAATGGGCCTCTCGCCAGCCGCCAAAGACGCGGGTGAAGTTGTTTCTGGCGCGATCCGTCTGGTTTTCCCCGTCGGACAGCGTCGCGTCCGCAGCAAACGCGGCTTCCGTGGGAGAAGGCAGATACTCCTGAGTCTGGAATCGGATGACTTGGGGGGTCAACTTCTCGAAGATGTTCGTCGAGCGGACACGGGGCGCGTCTTTCGTGGCGAAGGCGTACCCCAGCACACGAAAGGTGGACACAAAGTTCCAGAGGTCATCGGAATCTTGTTTGGCAAACGAGGGACAATACAACATGTGCCGCTCAAATCCCTGGCTCAACATGGCATTGACGGCGCCGACGGGCATGTCCCAAGGCCAGTTTCCCACGATGGTGGTGTTATTCGTGCGATAGGACATGGGCGGTAACCAATCGTTATTCTCGTTGGCATAGAGCATACTGGCGATCCCTACCTGCCTCAGATTGCTGGCGCATTTGACTCGGCGAGCTTTTTCCTTCGCTTTGGCCAACGCGGGCAACAGCATGCCCGCCAGAATGGCGATGATGGCGATGACCACGAGCAACTCGATCAAGGTGAAAGCCGCCGCAGAGCTCTTCCGCTTTGCGACGGCAAATGAGTTCGGGTGCATGGTTTCCCTTCTCCTCCGTTTCAGGCGATGCGTGAATCCTGACATCCTGTTCTCCCTCACCCCAAGGAGAGGGAGAATCCTCCGCCGCGCATCGTCAAGTTCGGCGCCTTCGGGCTCACCAGACCGCCGGATTCCATCCCCCCTCTCCCCGATGGAGAGGGCCGGGGTGAGGGGAAAGGTGAGGCGCTCCGCCCTATTGCGTTGCAAACTGGCCACGATGTCAGGAAACCGTAGCATGGCTATCTCCAGGTGGCGTTTCGGAGATTGCATTGCTCTTGCTTTCTGGGGGCTCATTTCTTCAAGCGGTAGAATCGAGTCGTTCCAGTGATCGGAACGTCCAACTTGTTAAGGCCACCCTCCACCTTCGGAGTCAGGCCGGCGCTCGTCCAGGCGGCGCCAGGGCCGAGGCGCTCCGCTGTCTCCAGGACAAAACCCGTCGCATCGGCCGGCCACGAGATTGTCAATTGGGCGGCGGACCTTGCGAAGCTCACGCGAGGTGGCTCTTTGGCGGGCAGGGCATCAGCTCCCGCCGCATAACTCGCGGCCACGTCTGTATCGGAGAGCGCTCCGTCATAGATCCGGAACTCGTTGAAGTCTCCATTCAAATAAGGATCGTTCCACTGGGAGCGGCCCAGCCAATTATTGATGTCGTTAATGGTGTTCAAAGGGATCGTGGCGGCTCCTGAAGCGACGCGCTGGCCGTTGACGTAGAGTCGGGCGACGCCCAAGGCCATGTTGTAGGTCACGACCAAGTGCGTCTCCTGCCCCGCAATCAACCTCGCTGCGCCATTCAATACAGGCATCTCGCCTCCGCCGGAATTAACCGTGCTCGCAAAGCGGACGACTCCGCTGCCACCGAGCGGGGTGAGGAAGAGATACGTTTCACCCGCGCCGGAGGCGTCCTCACCGGCCGTGCTGTTGCCGAAGTCAAAGATGCGTTCCCACGTGCGAGCGCTGTTCCAGGTCACCCACGCTTCGAACGTGGCGTTCGTGAGGCTGGAAATAATGCCGTTGGGCAAATCGACATAGCCGTCAGTTCCCGTCAAAGTCAGTTTCCCACCGGCGAAAGTGCCGGTGCCCACCAACGCGCCGTCGGCCGTGCCTGCGGAGTCTTTGACCACGGTGCTGCCGGCCGCATCGCTGAAACTGTAACGGTGAACCAGTCTGGCCGCAGGCCCGGCCTGGCCAGCGACAGTCACGGTGGCGGTAGCTTGTTTGCCCTGGTAGGTGGCTGAGATTGTGGCGGTCCCCGCGCCCACCGGATCGATCCGGCCAGCGGGAGTCACCGTGGCGACTTTCACGTCGCTGGATGCATACGTCGTGTCCGCAAACGCCGTCACAATGACGTTTTTGACATTTTGAAAATCGGCGAATACAGACGCCTGCGCGGACAATCCACCCAACACGAGCGCGTTGGTATTCACTTGCATTCGGAGGGATGCGAGGGCACCCAGTTCGCCGCCCAGAGCGTTCGGACCCAGCGCGGCGTTCACCGCGATCTGCTGGTCCGACAGGATGCCCTCGTAAATGCGAAACTCGTTGAACTGTCCATCGAAGAACGCGTCTGGCCAGTTGGATCGGCCCAGCCAATTGTTGACGTCCTGGATTTGATTCAGCGGAATCGTGACTTCCCCCGAACTAGCCTGAGCGCCGTTGTAGTAAAGCTTGCCGGTCCGGCCGGCGACGTTGTAGGTCACCGCCACATAGACTTCGGTCCCGGTCGGGAGAACCGGCCCGTCGAGGATCGGGATCTCGCGGGGCGTGCCGTTCGGGTCCAACGTCGCCGCAAAGCGCAGGGGGCCATTGCCACCCACGCGCGAGGTCATGAAGAGGTAGGTTGAGCCAGTCCCCTGCTGGTCCTCGCCATTGGCGTTGTTCCCGAAATCGAAGACGCGCTGCCAGACGCCGGCTTCGCCGTCGAAGGTGAACCAAGCCTCAAACGAGGCGTTGGTCAGCGCCGAGATAATCCCGTTGGGCAAGTCGATGTAAGCCGAATTGGCCTGGAGGAAATCCGCCTTGCCGTCACCGGTGAAGGTCGCGCCGATGAGTGTGCCATGAGCGGTGCCGACTGAGTCTTTTGCCGCATCACCCGAATTTTCGGTAAAGCTGTAGCGATGCTTCAACACTGCCGGAGGTGTCGGGGCCAGCACGACCTGGACATTCTTGGTGGCCTGTTTGCTTCCATGGGAAGCCGTGAGCGTGGCCGTCCCCGTTCCCACCGCTTCCAACAGACCGGACGCGCTCACCTTGACGACATTCGCGTCACTGGACTGGTAAGTCGTGCCCGATTCGGTTGTCACCGCAATGCCGGTGATGTTCGCGTAGTCAGCGCTCACTGACGCTTGCTGAGTGCGCCCTCGGACCATTTCGGAACTGACGGTCAGGCTGATCGACTGGAGGGCTCCGGGATCCGGACGCTGGGTGCTGTCCGGGCCGGCCAAGGCGCTAAGCGCCACATCCAAGCCCGACAACGCCGTGTCATAAATCCGGAACTCGTTGAACGACCCGTTGAAGTAAGCGTCCGGCCAGTTGGATCGGCCCAACCAGTTGTTCACATCCTGAATCGTCTTCAATTCGGTGACGACCGCACCCGCCGCGACCTGTCGGCCATTCAGAAACAGTTTGGCTGTTTTGTTGCTGAAATCATAGGTGACGGCCACATGGCTTTGCTGGCCGATTGGCAACGCGCTGGGGCCATTCAACACCGGGGACTCACCCGCGCCCTGAGCGCGGCTCAGCGCGAAACGCAGCGCCCCAGTGGTGCCCACGCGCGGGGTCAAAAAGAGATAGGTCGTGCCCGTGCCTTGCTGGTCTTCGCCGTTGCTGTTGCTGCCAAAGTCAAAGATGCGTTGCCAGGCGCCTCCTCCGCCTTGGAACGTGACCCACGCCTCGAAGGTGGCGTTGTTCAGGCTCGAAACAATCCCGTTCGGCAAATCAACATAGCCGCCGGTCCCCTGCAGTGTGAGCGCTCCGCTTCCGGTGAAACCTGCGGCCCCTTGGACTGCGCCGTCAGCCGTGCCGGCGGAGTCTTTCACGGTCGTGGCTCCGGCCGGCTCGCTGAAACTGTAGCGGTGCGAGAGAGCTCCTTCGGTTGAAGGCACAAAGACGCGGATCAAGGCCATCGCCAATAACGCAGCAATGGCATGGCTGGCGCGCTGGGGGCTCGTTTTGGTGAGCCACTGGGAAAGGATTGTCGTTGTCATAGGCGCGGTCGGGCAGGCAAAGGATTCAGGCTTTCATCGTTTCTCGCCGACCGGTCAGTCTATTCGGCGCTGGGGCCTCAGCCGGGTTTCCGACCCAAGCTCATCCATAGGTCCGGTTTTCGAATCCTCACCGGAAAAACGTCCGGAGAGGATGGAAAGGTGCCGATCGGATTGCGGTTGTAGTCTCCGCCTTCCGGGGTCTAAATAGCAACGCCACTTTGCGGAAAAAAACCGCCACTTTGCGAACAACCGGCGGATGCAGTCGGCGAGAAGAGACATGTCGCACGACCGAAAAAATCGCCGGCGGGCTTCTGCGAAAGCTCGCCAGCGCTCGTCATTCCACTCCGGGGTGCCCCGCGTGATCCTGTTGATCGAGTCCGCGCGGGCTTCCGGGCGCAACTTGCTCACCGGGATTGCGGCCTACACGCGGCACCACGGGCCATGGGCGTTCTATTGGGAGCCCGCAGGTCTGGACCAAGCGCGGCCGAGCCTCAAGACTTTGGACGCCCATGGGATCATTCTTCGGGACGTCGATGCCGTGGAAGAAGTGCTGGGCTTGGACATCCCTGCAGTGGTCGTTGGGCACAGCCGGCATGAAATTCCGGGATTGGTCAATGTCGTGACCGATTCCGACAAAATCGGAACCATGGCCGCAGAGCATGTCCTGGAGCGCGGCTTTCGGCATTTTGCCTACTGCGGCTACACCGACACTCCTTGGTCGCAAAAGCGCGGCGAGGTTTTCTCAAGACGGGTCGCGGAAGCAGGATTCCAAACGGGTTTCTACGTTTCGCCGGAAGCCTTAACCCGCGTTTCCTGGCGGCAAGAACTCCTGTCGATGGCCCATTGGCTGCAATCGCTGCCGACGCCTCTCGCGTTGATGGCGTGCAACGACGACCGAGGCCAACACGTGATCGAGGCCTGCAAGGTCGCCGGCATCCGCGTTCCAGTCCAGGTCGCCGTCATCGGGGCGGACAACGATGAGCTGGTGTGCGAATTGTCCGACCCTCGGCTGTCCAGCGTCGCGATCAATTTCGAGCGTGCCGGATACGAAAGCGCCGCAAGGTTGGATCAGTTAATGCATGGCCAGCGGCGCACCGGGGGAACAATCGTGGTGCCCGCGACGCACATCGTGACCCGGCAATCCACCGATATGCTCGCGATCGAACACCTCGGTGTGGCCAAAGCCCTCCGCTTCATTCGCGATCATGCCAAGCAGCCCGTTCACGTGAGCAATGTGGCCAAAGCCGCAGGCATGTCACGGCGCGCCCTGGAAAAGCGTTTTCGCGAATCGCTCCACCGCTCGGTGCTGGGCGAGATTCGTCGAGTCCGGATCGCCCACATTTGCCGGATGCTCGTCGAGACCAATCAGCCGGTGTCGCAGATCGCCCTGGACTTGGGGTTTTCCGGCCCGGAACACATTGCCCGTTACTTCCGAAAGGATGTGAAGATGACCCCGCTGAGATATCGCCGCGCGCAGGGCCGGCGGTGAAGCCTGCAGACGAAGTCTCCCTCTCCAGCGATTCTCATTTTGGCGGCAGGCAGGACTCGCGATCCGCTTGTAGTCCCGGCTTTAGCCGGTTTTTGCGCGCCGGCCGGCTAAAGCCGGGACTCCGTACGGCCAAGATGAGAATTACTGCTCCCTCTCCCCTAAATCTCGTTCCACGACATGATCGTGAAACCGCGACGCGGACCGTTTTTGCCGAGGTTCTCGTCGTAATGGAAATTGAAATGGCCGTTCATCTGCACGGAGGAAGTCACGCTCGCCCCTACGAAATCGTAGGTGGTGCTGCCACCGCCGCCTAAGCTGAAGGCCGCATTGGGAGCGTAAATGGCCCCGGTGAAAGCTGCGTTGCCGCTAAAGGAGAGCGAAGTATTGCCGGGCAGGCCGTAATAATAAAAATTCGTGGCGTTGCCGGGCGTATTCATCACTCCGCTGCCGCCGATGGAAGCCGTGGGACCTCCCACGTACAATCGGAGACTGCTGTTGGTTGAGACGTAAATGTACGACTGTCCCGACAGGCTGATGTTTCCGGTGACGTACAGAACCGCTTGACCCAAGACTAACACCTTGTTCTGTCCGCTGAGCGAGAGGCTGGCGAGTTCCCAATTTCCATTGGTCAGAATGTAGATGTAGTTCGTGCCTCCGGAGGTGCCGCCTATCGGAGTGGAAGCTCCGCCGGCAAACGGCGGCTGAACGTCCGGGAAGGAAACGTTCATGTCGTCGTTCGCCCAGCCAGGCTCAATGCCTTTGTTTCCGGATTGGTGCCACGCCGCGCTGCCGACCGATCCGTTCGGGCCGACCAAGACCGTGCCGCCAGGCCCCGTGGACGCTTTGCCATAGATTTCGGCATTCCAGACGTCCAAGGAATCAATCAGGCTCGAATTAGTCGCCACGTCCCCGTTGTCTTTGGACTTGGCGGGATCGTAGCGGCCATTCGTGCTGTAGATCGGATCCGTCGAGTCGAAACTGTCGGTCTTAATATTGTTGCCGCTCAAATCGATTTGTCCTTTGGCCACCATGCCCTTGGCAAAAAGCGCGTCGTTGGTGGTTGTCACACGAACCGTTCGCGGCGGGTCGATGTACTCTGTTCCGAACGGCACACGGACGTTGGCGCTGGAAATGATCTCGGGTGAATTCGCCGTCGAGATCCGCGTCACGTATTCCGCGTCGCCGAGCGCGCGTTTCTTCGTGTAATAACCGTTCTCCAGCACCCAGCCGTTGGTCGCGCGATCAACCGGACTGTAGTAGAGGTGGGTCAACGCCTCTTCGACGCCCGCTTCCGCCACGGCGATTCCGTAGTTCCACTGGGCTGAACGCATCGTCGAGAGATTCTGGTTGCTCACCAAGGTGAGGTAGCTGGCCAGGGCCGTCCCAATGACTCCAAGGGTCACCAAGAGCACTAACAGCGTGTTGCCTTGTTGTCCACGTACGCGTCCGTGACGAACGGTCTGCAAGAGACCCTGGCCCTGGCGCGGCAGCGTTTGGAGTGCGTGCGATTGATCGCCGCTCTCCCACGGCTTACGGAAGCCCGACTGGCCGCAGGACTTGATCGGCAGTTCCTCAGCTAAAGCGGCGATAGATCGGCCGCACTCCAAAAGCTTCGCGGTTTCTTGTGGCTGGAGGAGTTCGACGCCCCCAGGCTCGAGTTCCGGAAGTACCGCTGTCGTGCCGATTTCGGATTTGATGCGGTCCGCCTCGTTACCTCGGCGGCTACGGAGCTGCGGTTCATTAGATAGAGGCAAGCAACGATGCATGATGTCAATTCCTGAGGTGATTCGCGGACACTTCACTGCTTTCGGATGACGACTTTCGCCGATTGCACGCTTTCGGTGTTCTTCGCCACGCCGAGAATCTTGCGGGAGCAAATCCATCGGAGTTGGACCAATTTGCAGGTGGAGGCCGCCCCCGTCGGGTACTGATCGTACGTTCCGCCAATCGGATTGCGCTGGTAGATGT
>JACQWK010000187.1 GCA_016209525.1 Verrucomicrobiota bacterium | reverse complement strand
TCACGTCGGAGGTCAGTTCGACGCTGCTCTTGTCCATCTCGGCCGCATAGCGTTGCAGAAGGTGGCGCGCCAGCAGCAGAATGTCTCCGCCCCGCGCCCGCAAAGGAGGAAGCTCGACGCGAGCGACGTTGATGCGGTGGTAGAAATCCAGACGAAACCGTTGTTGGCGCACCTCTTCTTCGAGCTTGAGCGCGGTCGCGGCCAGAACGCGCACACTGACTTCGATTTCTTTCGTGCTGCCCACCCGGCGAATCCGGCGCTCCTGGAGCACCCGCAGAAGCTTCACTTGCAGGCGAGGCGGAAGCTGGCCGATTTCATCCAGAAAGAGTGTCCCCTTGTCGGCAAACTCGACGAGCCCGATGCTGCGCGTGGTCGCCCCGGTGAACGCCCCGCGTTCGTGGCCGAAAAATTCGCGCTCCATCAAATCCTCGGGAATCGCCCCGCAGTCCACTGGCACGAACGGACCGTCTTTGCGCGAGCTGCGTTGATGGATGGCGCGGGCGGCCAACTCCTTGCCCGTGCCGGTCTCGCCCAGAATGAGCACATCAAAATCCGTTTCCGCCACGCGCTGGATTTTTTCGCGCACGGCCTGCATCGCCGGGCTTTGGCCCAGGATTTCGCCGGAGGCGTAAGTGCGCTCCATCTGCCGCCGGAGCGAGCGATTCTCCTCGCGCAGGCATTTGCCTTCCAGCAGCCGGCGGGCATTCGCCAGCAGGTCTTCCGGCAGGAACGGTTTGGTAATGTAATCGGCGGCGCCCAACTTCATGCTTTCCACCGCTGTCTCAACCGTCGGGAATGCCGTGAGCATCAGCACCGCCAGGTTTGGGTCGTGCTGCCGGGCCTGCCGGAGAAGCTCCACTCCGCTCAGGCCCGGCATGCGGATGTCTGTAATCAAGAGATCGAAGTTTTCGGCCGCGACGCGTTCGGCCGCGCGCAGGCTCTTGTTCTCCAAAATGATTTCTGCCTCCGGAAGTTTGCGGAGCGTATCGCGGCAGATTTCCAATATGTGTTGTTCGTCATCCACCGCTAAAATCCTGATCTTAGGCATGCAACTTTCCTTCTTCTTCCGATTTTGACCATTGCAAAAGTACCTGCACCCCTCACCCCTGCCACCGCGCTGATGAATGCGAAGCCGGTGAATAGCGCGGGGAGAGGGATTAAGGATGAGGGGCGGTCGTGCAATTCCATGCAAAAACTTATGCAAAGACCTATGTGTCCACTGGCAATTTCACGGTAAACTGGGCGCCGTGGCCAGACGCGCTTCCAACCTCGATCTCCCCGCCTTGGCTCTGCACGAGCCCCAGACAGATCGACAAGCCCAGTCCGGTCCCTCGCCCGTCCGGTTTCGTGGTGAAGAACGGCTCGAAAATGCGCTCACGGAGCGTTTCGTCAATCCCGGCCCCGCTGTCTTCCACAACCACGGCGATGGCATTTTTCCCGTTTTGAAGGCGCAGAAGGTCAGGCGACGTGGATACGGTCAACCGTCCGCCTTCCGGCATCGCGTCCAGAGCATTCAGGAACAAGTTGAGAAAAACCTGCTCCAGATCGTTGGCGTTGGCCTTGATGACGGGCAACCCCTCGAACAACCGTTCCTCAATCTCGACCCCGCCCGTTTTGGCCATCTCCCCGACCATGGCCAGAGACTTCCGAATGGGCTCACGGACATCCAGAGCGATCCGGCGCCCGATGGCGGGCCGGCAGTACGACAACAATCCTTGCGCGACGCGCGCCACGCGGTGAGTGGAATCGAGCACTTTGCCAAGTTCCTCCGCGATGTCGGAGGCCATGTCACTGCGACGGTCTGCCAGCAGCAATCTGAGTTTGCCACTGATGATCGTGATCGGGTTGTTCACTTCATGCGCCACCTGCCCGGCCAGTTCGCCCACGGTCGCCAGCTTGCCCGCCCGCAACATCTGCGCCTGCGTCTGTTTCTGCTCCGTGATGTCCTGCGCCAGCTCGACGATTTGCTGGATGTTTCCGCTCACGTCACGCAGCGGCGCGGTCGTGAGTTGAAACACGCGCTCGTCGTTGTTTGCGGCGGCCAATGGCAAGGTGCTCGCGCCTTTCTCGAACACGATCTCCGTTACGCGAATTTCTCCATCGACGAGCGTCTGGCGCGCGGGCGAGTTTGTGTCGGTCAACCGTTCCGTGCCTTCCCACGTCGTGCCCGGCGGACACTCAAACCATTCCTTCCAACGCGCATTGGCCCAGAAGGTTTGCAGGTCGCATCCGAGCACGCGCAAGCCCACGCCCGTGGTTTGCAGCGATTGTTCCAGCAGTTGCTGGCCAGCGAGCGCGCGAGCGGCCATCGCTTCGAGCCGCCGTTCGTTCTCGCGCAGGCGCTCCGCCAAAGTGGTGACGAAATAGGCCGTGAGGAACAGAATGACCGATTGCAGGAAACCGCGGCTCAGGACATACGCCGAATGATGCGCGGGATGTAACATTTCACCGCCCTGTTGTTCAAAATGAGGGAAGAGCTGGAGCGTGTAGTGCTCGACGAGTTCGGCCCATTCCGCCCAGGTCAACCAGGCGAACAACAGGCTCGCCGTGGCCGCAATCCAGTAGCATTGCCGGCGCGAGACCAAAATGCCTCCGATGATGACGTGGAAAATCATCATCATCGATAGCGGATTCTCGACGCCGCCTGAAAAATGCAGCAACAACGTCAGGATGATCAGATCGATGTACCCTTGGAGGAGCAGGAGCATCGGGATACCGCGTCCCCAGCGCAGCAAAAGGTTGTAGAGAATGTTGAACGCGGCGAGAGCAGCCACGGTGAGCACCAGCGGCCACCAGACCTCCCTGGGGAGCCACTCGACCAGGCGCACGCTCACAAACACGAGAATCCCGGACAATAACACGGCGATCCAGCGCATGGCAATGAACCACCGGGCGTAAATCTGGACGCGTTCCTTCTCAGTGGGATGGGGCTTCTGCAACCATTCCTCGTCGATCGGCGCGGCTTCCAGGAAGCCCGGCGAATTCTTGACGATCATCCAACCGACAAAGAACGCTACGACCACAGAAGAGAAAACGCCTCGGACCATATGAAGCATGTGCCGCGCAGACATCTCAAGGCCGGTCAGCCAGGTCCGCTCCACGATTTCGAAGCAGCCGTAGATCAGGATGATGAGACCTAGTGCGTACAAGGAGAGACGCATGATCTGCGTCAGACGAGGTCCGCGTTGTGCCATAGCATCTTTAGTTTCGATTGCAGCCGAAGTGGCAGTTGGCTGATTTCGTCGAGAAAAAAGGTTCCTTTGTTGGCGAATTCCAAGATGCCGAGGCTGCGGGTCTGTGCACCGGTGAACGCGCCGCGCTCGTGGCCGAAGAACTCGCTCTCCATCAGTTCATCCGGGATCGCGCCGCAATCCACCGGCACAAACGGGCCGTCTCTGCGGCGGCTCCGCTGATGAATGGCGCGGGCGACGAGTTCCTTGCCCGTGCCGGTCTCGCCCATAATCAGCACGTCAAAGTCGGTCTCAGCCACGCGCTGGATGGTTTCGAAGACCTTTTGCATGGCCGGGCTCTGGCCGCGGATTTCGGCAAAGGCGTAGGGGCGTTCGACCTGACGTCGCAGGGATTGGTTCTCCTCGCGCAACCATTTTTGTTCGAGCAAACGCCGGGCCGCCGCCAGCAGGTCTGCGGGCAGGAACGGCTTCGTGATGTAGTCGGCGGCCCCAAGTTTCACGCTATCGACTGCTGTCTCGACCGTCGGGAAGGCCGTCAACATGAGCGCCGCCAGGTTCGCGTCGCGCTGGCGCGCCACGCGCAGCAAGTCCACGCCGCTCAGGCCGGGCATGCGCACATCGGTGATGAGCAGGTCAAAGTTTTCTTCGGCCAACCGTTCGGCCGCCCGGCGGCTGTCTCGTTCCAGAACGGTTTCCGTCTCCGGCAGTTTTCTCAGCGTCGTCCCGCAGGCCTCCAGCATGCCCTGCTCGTCATCCACCACCAGGATGCGCGCCTTAGCCATAAGACGCCTCCTCCGTGACTGCGGTTTCAATGGGCAGTCGGACAATGAAACGCGTGCCGCGGCCCGGTTCGGTTTCGACCAGGACTTCGCCCCCGTCACTGCGCACGAGCCCGTGGCAAATGGACAGGCCCAAACCTGTGCCGCGGCCTTCCTCTTTGGTGGAAAAAAAAGGTTCGAAAATCCGCTCGCGGATGCCGGCCGGAATGCCGATACCGGTGTCTTCCACCACCATGTCAAAAGCGCCTTGTCCCTGAGGAAACGCCGCCGGGCTGCCCCTGGCGGAAACCGTCAGGCGTCCGCCGTGGGGCATCGCATCGAGCGCATTGAGAAACAGGTTGAGAAAGACTTGCTCCAGCTCGTTGGCGTTGCCTTTGATGGCCGGCACGCTTTCAGGCAGCCGGTCCTCAATCTGCACCCCCCTGTTTTGGGCAGGCTGTTCGATCGTGCCGAAGCACTTTCGAATCGGTTCCCGCACGTCCAAGGCCGCGCGCAGCGCCGCCGAGGGACGGCAATACGAGAGCAAACCTTGCGCAATGCGCGCCACCCGCCCGGTGAGGTCGGCAATCTTGTCCAGCTCTTGGGCGGCCTCTGCGGGCACGACGTTGCCGTAATCAGCGATCAAGAGATTAATCTTGGCGATGACGATGGCAATGGGATTGTTGACTTCGTGCGCCACTTGCCCGGCCAATTCGCCCACCGCCGCCAACTTGCCCGCCCGCAGCATCTGCGCCTGGGTCTGTTTCTGTTGCGTGATGTCCTGGGCCAGTTCCACAATGCGATGAACGTTCCCGCTCAAGTCCCGGAGCGGCGCGGTCGTAATCTGAAAGACCCGCCCGTGGCGGTTCGCCTGGGACAACTCTGATGCCGCGCTGCCCGCGTTCTCCAGCGCCATTTCTGTCATGCGAATCTGCGCGTCCTTCAAGGTCTGGCGCGCCGGCGAACTTTCCCCATTCAGCAGCTCGAACGCCTGGCCCGTCTGCGCTGACGAACCGCCGAACCATTCCTGCCAACGCAGGTTGGCCCAGTAGCATCTCAGGTCCCGGTCCAACACGCGCAAGCCCGCGCCGCTCGTTTCCAGTGCCTGCTCCAGCAGTTGCTGGCCGGCCAGCGCGCGGTCGGCCATGGTCTCGAGCCGCCGTTCGTTTTCCCGCAGGCGTTCGGCCAGCGTGGTGACGAAATAGTCAGCCACAGTCGCTCCACGACTTCGTATATGCCAAAGATGAGCAGCGTGATCAGCAGCGCCCACAGGAGGGGACGGATCAGGCGCGCCCAGTGGGGATCAGGAAAAGGGGCGCCACTTCTTCCCTCGCGGTGAGGATTCATTTGGTTTCGGCCAGCTCATGAGGACTTTACTCCGCCGGGAGCGGCACCGCCCGATTGAGCGGCGCCGTGACCCAAGCAGAGCGTTCGCGTTGGGCATAGACTACGCCCGCGGCGAATGCATTCAAGCGGTTTGCGATGGCCGGGCGCAGTCGCCTGCGGGTGGATAACGCTTGCCTGAGCGCGGACGGTTTGCTTCAGCGCCCCCCGTTTGCACTCTGAACGCCCCAGCCGTGGTCCGGCCGCCTGCGGCAAAACAGTCCTGGCTGTTTTGCTCGGCGGCGTGTGGGGTGCAGAGGTTGGTTACTACGATTCGCTCGACGACCGCAGCGGCACAAATCCCGCCACTGAGAACTCGCAGTTCCGTTTTCTCATCACCTACCAGCGCCAGCTAGCTCAGGACTTCACCGGCAGCCTCGAATACTACGGCGAATGGATGCAGGACTACGCGGCTTACCGGCGCAGTCGCCCGTCGGGCTTTCCCTCGCGTCCCGAGTTGCGCGACCTCATCGGCCTGCGTCTGACCAAGCTGCTGCGCTACCAAACGCTCAAGCTTTCGCTCTTCACCTTCTACATTGGCTGCTGGGCGCCGGTTTCGGTCGGTTGGCCGTGCTGGACATTTCAACTTCTGCGCTCGACCAAGCGCGGCAACGATTGGGTGACCGCGCACGGCAAGTTGCCTGGTTTGAGGCGGACATCACCGAGTTCACCCCGCCCCACCGCTTTGGCCTCTGGCACGACCGCGCCGTTTTCCACTTTCTGACGGATTCATCCGACCGCCGGAAGTACGTGCAGACATTGGAGCGCACGGTGGTTTGCGGGGGCCATGTCATCATCTCTACTTTCGCGATCGACGGCCCGAGGCAGTGCAGCGGACTGCAGGTCATGCGCTTTGATGCGGCTTCCATTGGCACCGAACTCGGCGGCGGGTTTGATCTGGTCGAGCAGGTGGACGAGACGCATGTGACGCCGTGGAACACGGAACAGCAGTTCAGCTACTTCCGCTTCGCGGTCAAGCCCATGGCACAAGGCCATGACCGTTCTTTCTTCCTTGGCAGAATTTTCTGTCATACAATCGAGACGACCGGGCGGCTAAGGCTTAGGAAAGATCATCGTGAGCAGCAAAGGCCTGGCACTGGACGGTGCCGAATTGGGCGATCAACTGGAGCGTTGCCATCGCGCCGGTTACGGCAGGGCCTTGAGTTGTTGCGGACGCGATCCTCTCGAAGCGGAAGAAGTGTTGCAGATCGTCTTGAAAGACGCTGAGGATCCGTTTGGGAAAGCGGATCCGTCGTTCAGCAGCCCCATCAAGAACCCACCGAGCCGCTCGCGAGCGCGGCCAAACTGAAATGGAGAAGACGATGAAAACGAATGTATATGCCAAACTGACTGTGAATGTTTATGCCCTGGGCTTGGTTTTGCTCTTCGCCAGCCGGACGCTGTGGGCGCAACCAGCGCCTCAAGATCCGATTGCCGAGAGCCTTTTCCCGCCGGAACTGCTCATGCATCACCAAGACGCCATCGCCCTGAGTGAAGAGCAGAAGGATTTCATTCATGCGGCGATCCAAAGAGCGGAGCCCCGCATTGAGGAGTTAAGGCGTCAACTGCAGGACGAATCGGAGACGATGGCCGCGTTGCTGAAGAAAGACCGGGTGGAGGAGCAGCAGGCCTTGGCGCAAGCCGACAAGGTTTTGAACCTCGAACGCGAAATTAAACGGACGCATCTGGCCTTGTTGATCGGCATCAAAAACAAACTCACTCCCCGGCAGCAGGCCCAACTCAAGGAGATAAAGATCAAATTGGCGCCGATCCAGATGAAGATGCAAGGAGTGCAAGCGAGCATCCGGCGCTGGGAGCAGGATGGGCGGGACCTCTCACCCATCGGCCAGATCATGGACGAATTCGAGCCGTTAATGCGCGAGGGGAAGTTTAAGGAAGCAGAAGCGGTGCTCGACCGAGCCCTCAAACGACTGAGGGAATAGCTGTGGGATGGGCTACACAAGCTCGTGGCGCAGATTTCCAATCTGCTGTTTCGCCCATTTCCAATTGGCAGAGCATCGGCCGGTTCCGACCGCCTCTGGATCGGCCGGAGACCGGGCAGGTTGAAAACCCGAGATACAGCACAGCGCGGCGGGGTGGCAACCGAAACAGGTGGGGCGAGACTTTGCCGAGCCCTGGAATTATTTCGCGCGAAAAAGCCAGGGCTCGACGGGAGTCTCGCCCCACCAGAATCGCGAAAGGATCGCATGAAGATCAGAAGCGAACTGGGACGAAGTCTGACCGTCATAGGTGTCGGCGCCATGGTGTTCGGCCTGTCCAACGTGTGGCTGTTGTCGCAATCTCCCGCAAGCGCTCGGGGCCCGGCCGTGAATCCCACGCCTGGGCCGGGCCCGGCGTCTGCGGCAGAGACGACCAAACCCATTTATTTCACCTTTGGCTTCCATTGGGACAACCCAGAGCGACGAACCGGCAACGAACCGGTGCGCAACAGTCTCGCGGTCCGGCGCATGACCGATTTGCTGGAGCGGCGCGGCATCCGGGCGCACTATGGTTTCGTCGGTGTCGTGGCCCAACAGCTCGCGGAGGACTTCCCCGAGACCGTGGCTAAGATGCGGAAGTTGAAGATTGCCGTCGGTTACCACGGCGGCGCGGGGCATAACCCGCGCGGACCGCACCGCCAGCAACCGGACATACGCGGGCTTTCGCCTGAGGAGGCGATTCGCGCACTTTGGACCTTCGAGACTTGCGCGCTTTACCCGGACGATCACCCCCAAGCGGGACAGCCGATTGCCCATGTGCCGGGCGGCTGGCTCGCGATCCAGACGGCGCTGGGCGTGACGCCGCTGCAAACCGACGCCGCAGGCCGTGGCGCACTCTACGAGAGCTTGGGCGCAGGCTATCCAATGAGTCTCGACGAGTCGTCACCGCAACGGGGCGCGTTGCCGCTGCCCGAGCTGCACGAAATTCACGCTTATGGTGAGGGCCGCGGCGGCGGCGTCCCTGCCACCTACTACGGGCGGCCCCCCGGCGAATTCGCTCCGGTGACGGTGGACCTCCTGGAATGGTTCCGAATCCTGGCCGACAACCTGCCGCGCAACCGCGTTTTTGCGAGCGGCTTCATGTCCCACGCAGGGATTGACTGGAACGCCTTCGAACGGCTGTTGAACTTCTTGAAAAGTCGAGACGATTTTCGCATCACCGCGCCCGATCCGGAGGGTTGGCAATGGGAACCCAAGAGCGACCCGCTCGTTTTCTACCAGAGGCGCTACGGCGTCAAATCGCTTCAAGAAGTGATGAACCTGACGCCGCCGCTGGAGGAGCTTCGCCCGCGCTTCAAGGACGAAACCACGGACCTTGGATGGCGAGGCCGGCCACGGATGGAAGGCGGCGGACGGATGACAAGAGATGGCATTTCGCCACAAGCGACTCGCCACTCGTCACTTTCCCGAGAAGACATTCTTCTGGCCGCCGACTATGTGCTGAGCCATTGGCCGCGCTACACCCACGACGGCGATTTCGGCGGGCCGCCCGCGTTCGTTGAACTGGACCCAAAGCGGACCGCGAGCCTGGCCGACGCCTTTCAGGCGTTCGTGCGCGCCATTGACGAGTGGCGCAAGACCGGCAAGCTGCCGGAGTCGGTGGCGCCGAAGCCGCTGCGCGGGCCGATTGATTTCCCGACCCACAAACTCGACGCCCCCCAGACACTCGACCATCGGCAGCGATTGCTCGGCTATACACCGCGTGAGATTCCTCGCGAGGCGATGCCCGATGCCAGCGTGGTCGAGCGGCAGGGCTTGCCCGCGTGCGGCGATTTCCATATCTGGATTCAAACGCACACCAAAGCCGACGCCGCCGACGTGATCGCTGCGGTGAAGAGAGTCGCCGAAACGATGACGGATCACGTGCCTGGCTTCATTCCGATCAATCTCCTCTGCCACACCCGCCGGGGACAACCCGACGCCAAGCGCGAAGTCGCGGTCAATCCAGCCGAGTTTCTCTACGCCCTCGCGCAGCAATACCGCGCACTGGCCACGCGCGGCGAGCCCAACGATGTCGTCCTTGTCTCCATGAAAGTCACGGCCCAGCAGGTCTGCCGACTTCTCTTGCCCAGGGGCGGTAATCGCTTTGAAGGGTTCATTCATCGCGCCTACCTGAGTCCGGGGGAGTTGGACGCGGCGTGGACGCAGCAGAGGAGGAATTGACTATGCGACTATTGAGAAAGCGGAGCGTAGCGCCTGCTTCTGCCGAGAGGCTGTTGGCACTCCAACTTCTGTGCGTCGGTTTAGTCGTCGGCGCTTCGCTCTCAACTGCGGCGGAAGAACCGAACAAGCCCTTGCCGGTTTACGTTTATCTCTTTGCTCACTACGAAGACCACATCAACCTGGAACTGAGCGAATGGCGCATCAAAGAGGTCATGGGAATTCTGCGCGAGGCGCGGAGTGCGCACCCGAAACTCGTGGCCGCGGTGGGCGAGTTCTACGGAGCTGATTCAGAAACCTTCCAGCAGCGCAACCAAGAGTCCGGCATCGTGGACCTGATTCGTCGATGCATGGCCGAAGGCTGGTATGACGCGGGCTATCACGGCGCACACGAGCCGATCTACGCCACGACTCAGCGGGCTGCGCGCGGCATGGCGGGCAAGAGTTGGAGCGAGATTTACACGGCGACGCGCGCGTTCTATACGGCGCATCGCGACCTCAAGACCGGCGAGGCTGATTTGTCGCGCCAAGGCGGCGTCGCGTCGATGCAACAGGTTTTCGGTTCCGCCACGGTCCTCAGCGGCGCGCCGGGCATGACCGACCCGCCGGGCATGCTCGCCCTCAACGATCTGACCGGCTGCCGCGTGCATTTCGGCTTCACCGACCAGGGTCCCGCCATGTTCAATCGCGAGTACATCCCGGCTGTCTTGGAAATTCGCCAAGCCGTCAGCCCCACGCCCGAAACCAGCCCGGACGTTTTTTGGTTCATGGGCAGCCTCATCACTTCGGCTCATCCGGTGTCGCGGGAAATCGGCGTCATCGGTTCAGAGACGCCAACCCGCGTGGTGGCGGCGAAGTTCGATCGGCTTGACCGCACGCGCGTGGCGGTGCCGCATATGATCTATGGGACGAAATTCATTTATGCTCGCGCGAGTCCGACGGAGTATGCTTACGGCGGCGCCGAGCGAATTCCGCCGCCATTTCGCACCATCCGCCAATCACACGGAACAGACTTCCGCCTGCCGCCGGAGCTCATCTTTCCCGAGGCGGAGCGGAAACAGAAAATCGAAAACCTGCGCCAGAACCTCGACTGGCTGCTAAGGCGTTTCTTTCCCGCGAGCCCGGGCAGTCGGTTTGTGGGAAACCGCTTACTTGCGGATTTGACCATGCCTTACGCCGGAGACTCCCTTTCGCTCGCTGAACTGGACCGGGCCGGGGAATCGCTCTTGCAGGGCTGGACAAACCGCCCGCCCAATTTCACCACCACGGGCAAGCGTTACCTGACACTGGCGCAGACCTTCAAGCTGCTGGCAACCGCACTCCGAGAACACGCCGAACGCAGCTCGCTGCCTGCGACCGTTCAAACCGACATGACCTACGGACCCATTGGCACCTGGCCCGAAATTGTGCGAGGGGCCGAACAAGAGATCGGCGTGCGGGCCGTGATCGCAGCGGCGGCGCGAATCAGTTTTGGAACGGAGCGAAAGCGCGGTTCGACCGAACCGCCGGACAACCGCGTGCCTCTGAACGTAACCGTGGACGGCCAGACGATGCACGCCGCGCAGTTTCTGCGCTTGATGGGTGAGGTTTATCAGACTTTGCGAAAGGGGGAGAAACCGGCCACTCTGCGCGTGCGTCCCTGCAACATCCTGCCGCCCCTCGCCGTGCCCTGGCAGCGGACGCATCCGTTCTACGCCGACACGCCCGGCGCCTACGGAATTCTGCAATTGTGGACGGTCAAGCCCGTGCAGTTCACAGAAGCGATGGAAATACCCCGTCGAAAGGAGACAAAAGGTGATTCACCATGATCAAACGAATTTTGAAGGCGGTTGGGATGATCGGCGGGTTGGTGAAGATGACAATCCTACTGACGGCTGTCTCTGGCGCAGCATGGGCACAAAACCCGCCGATGGCGGTGAACGACCATCCACTCCACGTCACCTTCGTCATCCACTTCGACCCGTTGCCCGCACCACGCGGGCAAGTGTTTCGGTCGGCCTATGAAGCAGAGCGCGACAACCTGCGATGGCTGGCGGAGTACCTGGAGCAACTGGAGCAGCAGAAGGGGAAGGAGTTCGTCCCCCATCTGACGCTCGAAATGGCCGGCGACCATGCGGAGTGGTATCTGGAGGACAAGGAAGGGTTGGATCTGCTGCGGCGGCTCTACCAGAAGGGCATCCACTCTCTTGGGACCCATTTCCACCGCAACCACAAAGTCGGTCCGCACCTCTGGCAGGAGACGCCGCCGTCCCCCCAGGCCGCCCAGCGCGTCACCCGCGATCACATCACCGAAGTGGACCGGCTCATCGGCGAAATCATCGGCCGCAACGACCCCCAGGCGATCCGCCAGGCTAACTGCACCATCACCGGGCACTTCCTGGACCAGAGGCTGGCCGAGCAGATGGGCTTCAATGTTCTGACCGGCGGGCGCAACGAGGCGATGAACCTGTTCTTCGACCACGACGTTTACAGCCCGTGGCGACCAGCGCGGGGCTGGCCGCTGGCGGAGGACTTGGACAATCGTTGGTTGCTCATCCCGCAGGCTCCGGTCTTGGGAACCATCGGAGAACATTCCCCCCTTCCGGCCGGCGTTCCTGAAGAATACACGCGAGGGATGCAGAGAATGGTCTGGCAGGATATCAGCGTTCCCGCCATGAAGCGCAAGTTCCTTCACCTCGATCTGGAACGGAAATCCGCACTCCGCACTCCGCACTCCGCAATGCAAAAGGTGTGGGTCTTTGGCTGGCACGAGCATACGAACGACTTGTTTCCCGATGAAGCGCAGGGAAGGTTCCGTCGCAAAATGCGCGGCGCCGTCGTGGAATTCGTGGAGTGGCTCAACGCCAATTTCATCGGCCAGAGAACGGCGGGCGGACTCGTCGCCAAATACTCCAATGCCGATGAGGTGCGGGATGCTTTTCTGGCGTGGGAGAAAGCCCATCCGCGGCAATCGTCGTTCGATTATCCCGTGCAAACTCGGGACTGGGAGAAGTATCCGTATCAACTCAAGGGACTGGCGCGGGAACTGATGTATGCCCACCACGCGCAGGAACTCGCGGCGTTCAGGAGCAAGGGCGTCCACGTTCATCAGTTCGTGAAGACGGACGGACGGAACTGGACAATTCGCGACGGCAAAGTCGCATGCGCTGGGGCGGCGAAGGACATCTACTTGCTTTGGAGCGACAAGGGCGAGGCGACGATCGATTTCTCCGAGACCGTGAAGGGCAAGGTGCGACGGGTGGAAGGCAAGAACGGAAAGGAGTCGGTCGTGGACACGAAGAACCTGAGTGTCTCCGAAGAGCCCATCATCGTGAACTCCGTTGAACGCTCGAGCCGAAACGCCGATGACCGCGCGCTCATCCAGTTTCGCATGAACGTCAACTACTTTCCCGACGAAGCGGAGGCGCGCGAAAACTGCCGAATGTTGCGGCGGCATCTGGACCTTTTCCAGCAAGCGGGCGTCAAGGCAAGTTACTGGTTCACCGGATTGGCGGCGGAACAGGTCCATCGGCTCGACCCGGAGTTCATTCGGCGGCTCAACGAAGCGGGAATGCCCGTGGCGCACCACGGCGCCAACCGTCCGCCCAATCCGCAGCCGATCCATCGCGTCAAGGGCGAGAAATTGGGACCGACGGAATCGCACCGCAGCGGTCTGCCGGTTGTGATGGCGGCAGCGCCCTTGCCGAAGAAAGTGGAAGGTGAGGAAGTGGTCGCTGCGGCCAAGCAAGTGTGCGTGCAGATGACCGGTCGCATCCCATCGCAGATCAGCGCCGGCGACCTCAAACTCAACTCCGCTGAATTCCTCTTGGCGATGGCGCAAACGATCAATGCCGTAGCCAAGAGTGGCATTCCCATGCCATTGTCGCTCCACGCCGTTGACCTGTTGCCTCGCAGCGTGCGAGAAAACCGGCTTGCCGACCCGCTAACAAAGTTGCAGTTCTGGACGTTCAAGCCGGAGAGATGGAAAGAGAGCGAGAAACGTTGACGGGGAAATAGAAAAACGATGCAAGCACCGTGTTTGCCTTCAGGCTTGGCGGCGTGCGCGCTCCTGCTGGTCGCTGCTGCGTCGCACCCGCAGCCGTCTCCGGAAAAGCGCGTGACCATCGGCGTCCGCAAGCAGTTGTTGGTGGACGATGGCGTCATCTCCGAGCGGTTGAACCTCGCCCGCGAGTTGGGAGTGGCGACCAAAGCCAACGATGGCAAGCCCCTCATCGTCGCGGATAGACCGTGGGAGAACGCTGATTTGTTTCGCTTCGGAACCGTCCTGCACGACGGCCAGCGGTTCCGGATGTGGTATCTGATGAACGACGACCTGTTCGGCTATGCCGAGTCGGCTGACGGACTGCACTGGACCAAGCCGAACCTGGGTCTCTACGAGTGGCATGGCAGCAGGTCCAACAACATCGTGGACGCGCGGGGCGTGTCGTGTTTCCTTGACCCGCACGAAACTGACCCGCAGCACAAGTACAAATCCGCCTACGGGCATCCGAAGAAGGTGATGGCGTGTCTGGCACATTCGCCCGACGGCATCCGCTGGACGGATTACAACAACGGCGAACCCGTCACCCATCGTGCCGCCGACACCATGAATCAGATTCTCTGGGACGAGGACGCAAAGGTGTATCGGCTCTACACCCGCACCGATTACGGACAAGGACGCTACGCCGGCACGCTGGACGAGAACCGCGGCACGCGCGACATGATTAGTACCGACGTGAAGAACAACCAGACCGCGTGGCAGACGGTGCGGGAATGGAAATTCGACCGCGAGGGGCGCTGGGAGTTCAAGCGGCGTCAGGTTTACAGTCTGAACGGGTGGATTTACGAGGGCGTCCACTTCGGGCTGCTGTGGTGTTACGAGTGGGCGGGCCAGTTGGGCGAAGGTCCGTACGACCTGCACAAGCGGCACGAACGCGACGTGATGAACTTCTATCTTCTGACCACCCGTGGCGATGAGCCGTGGGACTTGAGTTGGGTCTATGCCGAGAAGCCCCTCATCCCGCGTGGAGGAGATGGCAGTTTCGACAAGGACTGGTTGCAGTCCGCAGGTAATATCATCACGTGGCAGGACAAGCACTGGATTTACTATTGCGGCAGCCGGGAGCGACACGACATCTACCGTCTGCGCGAGGGGCTTTCCCGCTGGCAATGCGCGATGGGTTTGGCGACGCTGCGGCTGGACGGGTTCACGTGCCTGATGGCAAAGGACGCGCCGGGCACGGTGACCACCAAGCCGTTCCGGCTGGAGGGCAACCGACTGGAAATCAACGCGGATGCACAAAAGGGGGAACTGTTCGTGGAACTTTTGGACAAGGCGGGAGAGCCGCTCACGGATTTTGCCCGGCAGGACGCCGTCCCGTTGCGGGGAGTGGACGGTCTGCGGCTGCAACCCCGCTGGCAGCGTCACGCCGACCTTGCCGCGCTTAAGGGCAAAGTCGTGCGGCTGAAGTTTCATCTCCAGAACGCGCGGCTCTACGCTTTCCAGGTGCGAGCGTAACAGGTCACCGACCAACGCCCATCGCCGCGCTGCTCGGCCGACAATCGGTGGCGCGTCAGATCACGAGTCGAATATGGAATCGAAGCAACCTCCGCCAAAAAGACTGGCCGGAGAGCCGGAGGGGGTCAGTTCTTGTTATTGGCTACTGCCCTAACCACCATCTCCACCTGAACTTTTCGCGGACGAGGTCAGTTGTCAAAAACAAGAACTGACCCCTATCTGTCGCACGCAGCAGGTCCATGCTTGCGGCGAGGCGCCGCAAGGAGCACGCGAGGCGCGTGTGTTCCCCGGAAATTCGAGTAAAAATTTCGGGCTAGGGCGCGCGCCGAAGCCGATAAAACTTGCTGGCGCTCCCGGCCGGTTCAGTCACGTGGTATTGATCCCCAACCATGGATGGGGACGCGCTGACCGGCGTCCACGCTGGCGCAAGCGACAAACTGGAAGTCGTTTCCAGAACGAAACCGGCGGCATTGGTCGGCCAGGTTAAGACGACATTGCTTCCCGACCGGCCGATCTGGATTGCAGGACGAGGAAGAGCTCCGCCACCCACGATGATCGTCAGAGGTCTTGAGAAATTCCATGCATCCGAGTTGTCGCGCGCGGCCGCGACGATCGTATGCGTGCCGACGGGGACACTCTTCCAGGTGAACCCTATTGGGACGGTGCTGAAGGGGATTATGTCCGCACCGTAGAGCAGCGTGTCGCCGAGGTAAAACTCCGCCCGCTTGATTCCGCCATCGGAATCGCGGGCTGTGGCGCCCACGAGAATGCTGGTGGGACCCGCGAATACCTGTCCTGGAGAGGGACTGTCGAACAGAATGGTCGGCGGTTGATTGCCACCACTTGATAAGACAGTGAACTCCGTGGCCGCAGTCAGAGTTCCACTTGGAATTTGGACGGAAATCGGGCCATCGCGCGCGCCAGCCGGCACCGCCGCGATCAATCGCCTAGCGGGACTTTACAAGTTAAACCAGCGAAAACGCAGCGCCGGGCCTGATTTCATTGGGGTTTTCTAGCTTCGGTGGTGTATGGCCTAACTGGCCTTCTTGGCCTGGTAGCGCTGGAGGTCCAACGCGTGCATTAGCGCCTGCTGCTCCTCACTGATCTTTGTCAAACACGCCGCCGTGCGCAGCTTCTTCTCCTGGCCCTGGGGAGCGAAAAGGACCGTCGTCTCTTGAATCTGCCCCAGCAACTCCAGCAGGCGCGGCAGGCTCAGATCGTGGCCCTTCTGGTGCAGCGTCCGCTGCAGCAGCGAGCTGAGCAATAAGGCCAACACACAGTAGAAGGCATGGACACGGATCATCGGATCGGTCCAATGAAACATCGGCGACCAACCAAGAAAATGGGGATTCTTCATGTCGCGAAACGCATTCTCAATCGTCGATTGGGCGCGATAGCCTAACACGATGTCTTCGTCCAAGCAGTCCTCCAGGTCGCTGAAGAGGATGGTCTTGCCCAACTGGGTACGCATGAGTTCTCCGTAAGCTTGGGTATCAGTGTGAAACGTCAGGTCCGGAATTCTGCCCGGGTTCAACTCGTAGGCGATGAGCTTCTTCATGAACTGGGCACTCAACGCTCGCTCCACTTGGTGGCGTACTCCTTCCAGGGTTGGCTTGCGTCCGCCCTGCACTCGCCCTTCCCGCCAGCGGCGCAGGCTGGCTTGAAGTTCGCGCAGCTTGGTGCGTGTCTTGTCCAGGTTGGCCTCGATGCCCTGCAACTGACCCGCCAAGAGGTTTTCGTTGTAGGTCACCAACACGGTCCGCTCCTGGCCGAAGACCACCTTGCGTGTGCGGTAGGCTAAACAATCCTTGAGCCGCTCGCCGGCCAGCCGGTGGAACTGACGCCGGGGGATGGCTAGCAAATCGGTGTGCTGCGTCGGCACCAACGAACCAATGAAATGGAAGCCGGTCTGCTCATCGAGGGTCGCAAACGCATCCGGAGAGTTGTTGCCCTTATCAAAGATCAGCGTGATGTGCTCGCAATGGCGGGCCAACTGTGTGTAGCGCACCCGTAACTCTTCGGTGATGGTTTTGAACTCGGTGACATCATTAACGTTGCCGGTGTAGACCTTGTGAAAGAGCGGGACGTGAAAATCGGTGCTCACCAGCATCCCGAGATTCACCTGCCGCAGGTCGGTGCGCTTTTGCTTGTTGTGGCCGCGCGCGGGCAGGGTGGCCGGATTGGTGGTGTTGATATAGGTGAAGAAGTTGGTGCCATCATAGACCAGCATGCGCAAGGACAGAGCAAAGCGTTCGACCACGCGTTGAGAGAGCTGATCTTCGATGGCCTGTATGTCCGCTTCGGTAATCTCGTTGCAGTGGTTCCAAAAGGACTGGCTGGACAGTTGGTCGGGCCAAGCGGGGATCAGGCGCGTCAGCACCGTGTGCTGGTACCACTCGGCCCATCGGGTTTTGCTGGTGGGATGGGTGGCCCGGTTGATCGCAGCCAGCAGCAGATATTGCCCTCGGGAGAGGCCCTGGTCGCGTTTGGACAGGCGGGCATCGATGAGAGGAACCAACTGGATCTGCTCGGCCACATCGAACAAGGCAGCGACATCAGCGAAAGCGGCCACCTCGACGCTGAGGGGCTCGGGCAGAGTGGGAGCCGCGGCGAAGCGGGCGACCAGTTGGTCGGCAGAGCCCAGGTAGACGGTCTTGACGATTTTGGGCTTGCCGTCGATGCGCTGGCAGTGGCGCAGATAGTAGTAGGAGCGGCCTTTGATGAGTTTCCGGGTGAGCGAAGGCATTTAGTTAGGTCATACTAATGGTATATACGGCTCGATCCATCCCCCAGCTATTGTGTACTGCTGGGACGATAGTTCATCGAAATTAATGCTGTCAATACCGAAAATCGAGGCAAGCAATCGGAAAATCCCGGTGGCCCAGCGGCTGGGAGGAAGATGCGGAGCCTATGTTAGGTCATACATATGGACCAGAGCACGGCAAATGACAGACGCAAAGCAGAAAATGGGCTGAGGGGGACGAAACCCTTGGCAGTCGGGCTTCGGATGAAGGTCAGCGACCGTCCGAGGAGACGAAAAACCGGTACGGCCTACAAAACGCGCTCGTTAACTTGTAAACTGCTGCTAGGGCGCTGCCTCAGGCTCGAACATGATACGGAGCCGTTTGGCGCAGAAGACCGTCACAGGCCCGCTAGGAGTCCTGTGAGAAGTCCACGAAGGTGCCGCCTTGCGCCTGCAGCTCGTTGAGAACGTTCGTTAGTGCTTTGGCTGTCGAGTCTTTCACATGAAACAGAAGTCGCCACACTCGAGTCCCCTTGAGACGCAACGGCGGGATCTTCGGATCCTTAAAGTCACGTTCAATGGATTTGAGCATTGCCTCTGCTGTGCTTGAACCGATTGCGTCTTTGCTGTCGGCCTGCCAATCACAGTGGCCATTGGAATAAAGCTGCTTTTGGGGAGGTTTTGGAGATCTGAGGATCTGCTGTATCCGCTGTATCTGTTCACCACGTGGTGCCCGCCAGTAGTCCATTGTGACCCCTGCTTTTTTTACTTCGGCGTGCGTATCTTCGAACTCCAGATAGATCTGATCATCGCTGTAGGTTGAAGTTCCTTTCTCCATGTGGTCCCAGGAGTGGTTTCCCACGACATGCCCAGCATCCCGGATCGTTACGATTGCACTGCGACTGGTCTTCACCTCTTCGCCGAGTACAAAGAAGGCTGCGATTACTCCGCGCGCCTCGACCTCTTTCAGGATCGGGTTAAGAGCACTCTTAACCGGTTCGGGACCATCGTCAAAGGTCAGCTGGAGGGTTCGCTTGACGACCGTGCCCGCTCTGCTCGCACCGCGACCCGCGTCGACCGCGCTTCCTGCATCGCCAGCGCCCGCGTCCATCGAGGGGCTGCCGGAAGGAGTTCCGGAGTCTCGCTTTCCGTTGCTCATCAGTCATCCGCCGTTTAGGGACCAATGCACGATGTCGTTCTTGATGGCGCGGATGGCGCCGAAGTCTTTGCCCGCTTTCGAGAGCTCGCGATCGGCGATATCCGAGATTGCCTTGCCTTTAGCAGGGACTCCAATGATCGCCTCATCGTCCACTTTGAGGTCCCTGCTCACAGAATCCTTATCGGTTGGCTGCACCTTGTAGGTGATCGTGTTCTTACCGTCCTTCGTGTTCGCGCTGAAATTCATCTTCATGTCGATTGCGTTGCCGCCTGAGTGATTGCTGGGATAAGCTGCAACGCCCACCAATCCGAAGGCGTCAGCCATTTCCTTCGCTGCGCTCTTAGATTTTTCTTCGTCATCGTGGTCCCACTCGATGTCCACGGTGGCCAATTTAGGAACATCCGCCGGCTTCGTTCTTCCCGCAGCTACTTCGAGGCAGTAATGATAAAGGTAGGCGCGTTCTGCGGGGCGCTTGGTCGAGGAAACCTCCACGTTGATCTTGTTCGCCGCGAGCATCGCAATGAACGCCTGAGCCTTCGGCCGGAATTCGTCGGAAAGGTCCTCGACCTTGTCCGACTCCGGCCACTTATCGTTGGTTATCTTCTGCCAATGCTTTCCACTCAGCCGCTGCTCCTTCTTTGCGTCGTCCTCGGCTGCTTTCGGCGCTGATGGCGCCGAGGGAGCAGCCGCTGCAGACGGCGGTCCGCTCGCCCCAGGAGCTCCGGGAGCTTCCGGCGAGCGAGGTGCTGACGGGGCTGGAGGCGCACTCATGTTACCCCTGAACCTCGCTGAAATCTTCTTTCGGCTTAGTGCGCTTCGTCTCTGGTACGATTCGAAGCTCGATCTCCGAAATGACGTGTGGTGGCATCTCGGCAAGAGAGGCTGAGTCCACATGCACGTAAGCCTGAATGGAACCACTTTTTGCCCGCCGCCGGACGGATGCCGTGCGTTCAACCTCGGCAATGGCAAACTTGATCACAACCCGAACTTCACCTATTGCAAATGCCGGTGGTGACAGGAGACTGAGCGCTGGGTTTGCCTTGTATTGATCGGCGACGCCCGCTACATGCTGATCTAAACTAAGTTTGGCGCCGAGCACGGCATCACCCACGCCCGCTGCGAGCTCCGAAAGTTCGATTGGAACCTTCGCACCAAAAGACCCTCCCTTCGGGCGCCGAGGCATAGATTATCGAGGCTTAACGGCCGGAGCGGACGTGATGGAATCGGCAAGCGCGCTAAGGACCCGAGTCAAGCCCTCGGTAGGCAGTTGACCAACAACCTTGATGCTCACGGTGAGCGTGGGGGGCGATTCTCCTGGTGCCGCAACGGATGGTGCGTATCTCGCGAAGAGCTGGGTTGAGGCTTCAGCAGTCAGATCGGAACCGACAACAAGGGTTCTCTTGGCCGGGCGAACCGTTTTCATTCCGACCACATTGGCGCCGAAACCAACATTCGCTTCCGCGATCCGAAAGTTCGGAATCGGAAGCATCGTGAGCAACGGTACGCGCAACCGCGTAGGCGTGTCGATGGTGCTTCCGGGATTGGCGGGATCTGGGACCGGATGCAAATATTCGAACTCCAAAGTGCGGGCCGAGGGTACCTTACCGGCGGCGGTTTCGAACCCCAACTGGGATAAGAAATCGGCGGTCGTTTGGGTTGCCGCGTGCTGTCCCAGAACCAGCGCGCGCAATGGGGCACTGATGAGTTGTTCGAGCGTGAGCGGCTTTAGTGCCATCGGCGTGCCCTGCAGAATCCTAGCTATGGGGCCGCTTTCTTGGAGTTGATCGTGTCGTTCAGAATCGTGAGGAGCCGTGCCAGCCCTTCGGGCAGGGCGTCCTGAACCGCATTCATTGTCATCTTGAACGTGGCGCTTCGGTCGGTCATTTGGCGATTGGAAGATTGATATGTCGCCGAAACGCTGGCGGTAACGTTGGTCTTCTGTTCGACGGAACCCGATGCCGACGCTCCCCCAAGGAAACCGATAACGCCACCTCCGAATCCCGTCTTTCCCTTGGCCGTCGTAGTGCTCTCGAATCCGGTTTTACCCGTAATCTCAAACTTCGATTGATTGGACGAGACGTCCCGAATCTTGAATTCGAAACTGACATTGAGATCGCTCACGCGAATGAACGGAATGGGTGCCATGGACAAGAGCGGCACTCTTAACGTCGCTTCTTGTTCGATGACTGCCCCAGGATTCGCCGGATCGGGAAGAGGTTGGATAAAGGAGAACTCTGCCGTTCGAAGTGAGAGCTCACCGGTATTCGGATCTTCCTGAAGGCCAATCTTCTCGATAAAGTCGACCGTGGTCTGGGCCGCAAGAGCCTGCGCTTTGATGACCGCAGTCATTGGCGCAGCTAGCATGTATTCGAGTGGGAGCGCCTGAAGTTCAGCTCCTATGTTCGCTGGCATGTTCGCCTCCTTCCATTTGAAAGTTCGCCCGCCATTGCACGGTGGCTGTCACTGTTGGGACTTACGAATTTCATTTATACTGAGGACTGATTCATCACTCTCTTTAAGGTCGACAACCGGCGTGCGGGTAATGACCATTCGTTTCTCGACTATTGCGATCCTCCCAGTGACGGCACCTCGCATTTTCCGAACTAGGTCTTTGGCTGTGCCGATAGATTCGGCTACGCCTACGACGGTAACGGAGGCTCCTTCCTGAACACCGGAGCCGATGTTAAGGACCAAAAACTCTTTCTTCTCTTCGACTTTGTGAGCCATAGGCACTCCTGAACCGAGCACGCTAACTGATACTTGAGACGAAAATGCGCGAACTGACAAGAAATTGCTTTTCCATAAGGATTTATTCGTCTCAATTCTTAGGGGGGCGCGCCGGCAAAGCAAGCACTTTCTTCGGGGGCTTTTCCGAGGGTCTCGACTCGTGCGCCGGTGCGGTCCCCCAGCACCCGGTTTCCGGGGAAAGCCTTGGCCGCAGCCGCCGCGCCGGGGCACACCCCACCGGCCCGCACAAGCGCGGAGCTACTTTGAACCCCGCGCGAACCGCTGCGCGACGAAGCCCGTTCGGTGACCACACCGGCCCACGGGAAGTGCGAAGTCTGAAGTGCGAGGTGCGAAGTGCGAATTATTTCAGCCAGCCTTCGGTGGTTTCCATTCTGCATTCCGCATTCGTCATTCGCCATTCGCTTCGTCCCGCCACCATCGTCGGCATGCCACCGTTGGAAGACTTCTACATCGGCGGCGCGTCCGTGAAACTCTTCCTGCCCATCTTCAAGATGAACTTCCCCGAGATCGTGGACCTCGCGCTGCCGCGGAGGGCGTCTTCCACAACCTCGTCTTCGTGAGCATCCGCAAGACCTACCCGATGCAAGCCTACAAAGTCCTTGCGGACGGCCACCAATGCACGGCCTCTGGGGCATGGGCCAGATGATGTTCACCAAATACCTCGTGGTGGTGGACGACGACGTGAATGTTCACAATACAAGTGAAGTCCTCTTCCGCCTCTGCGCCAACACCGACCCGCAACGCGACAGCATCTTCACCAAAGGCCCGTCCGACGTGCTCGACCACGCCACCAGCGAAATCGCCACCGGCAGCAAACTCGGCATTGACGCGACAAAGAAACTGCCGGGCGAAAGCTTCAAACGCCCCTGGCCGCCGCTCATCAAGATGGATGCTGCCGTGAAGGCGAAGGTGGAGAAACTTTTCAACCCGTAGCCGCCGAAATGGAATTGAACCGGGATTGCAACCATCCAAGGAAAATAATACAAACACGTCATGGGCTTTTACCTCCGCAAAAGTTTAACCGTCGGCCCGTTCAGATTTAACCTCAGCAAATCTGGAATCGGTCTTTCCACTGGGATTAAAGGATTCAGGGTCGGAACTGGGCCAAGGGGAAACTACGTCCACATGGGACGCGGCGGAATCTACTTTCGCCAGACGCTTCCGAGTTCTTCGAGTTCCGAGACCCGCAGAATTCCTTCGGAAGGTCCAGAAGCGCAATCGTCGAGCATCGAATTCCAGGAGATTGAAAGCGGAAGCGTCAGCCAGATGGTTGACTCGTCGTCAGCCGCGTTGCTCGAAGAAATCAGTTCCAAGTCGAAGAAGGCGCTTGTTTGGCCGTGGATTTTGGGTTTGAGCGTTTGCCTGCTTGGGGTGCTGGCGGCCATGAACTCGCCTATTTGGGTTTATTGCTTGCTCGTCCCGCTCTGTGCTGGCGGTTTGTTTTGGGCGGTTCACGCTGACAACTTACGAAAGACGGTCGTCTTGTTTTATGAACTTGAGCCACACATTGAGCAAGCGTTCCAGAATCTTCACAACGCTTTTGATTCGTTGCGTGGCTGCTCTCGAATGTGGCACGTCGAGTCGAGAGGTGACGTCACGGCGACCTACGACTGGAAGGTGAACGCCGGAGCGAGCGCCGTTGTGAAACGGAAACCAATCGCTCCCCATGCTGGTTCGCCGCCATATTTCCAGTGCAACGTTTCGATTCCAGTTCTTCCTGCTGGGCGGCAGCGGTTGTATTTCCTGCCAGACAGAATTCTTTTTTGGGACACGAGCGGGGTCGGGGCAGTCGGCTTTGACCAACTCGACGTAAACTCTGGCGAACAACGCTTCATTGAAGATGGTGGCGTTCCCGGCGATACCAGGGTCGTTGACAAAACTTGGCGATACGTTAACAAGAACGGCGGGCCAGACAGACGCTTCAATCACAATCGGGAGATTCCTATCGTGATTTACGAGGCGATAATGCTCACGAGCAAATCAGGACTCCAAGAATTGTTTCATAAACGTAAACGGGTCAGTAAACGGGTCAGTTCCTAACCTTAAACGGGTCAGTTCCTAACCTTGACAATGGAATGCAGAACCGGAAGCTGGCCGGGCGGCTAGGAAACTGCGCGTGCAATATCCAGGAGCGATCTACCACGTCATGAATCGCGGGGATCATCCGAGAAGAATTGGGCGAGCCGGGTTGAGTGAAGCGGAACGGAGAGAGGCCACCGAGAACGATGCGAGGAAGATCAAACTGACGGTGCGACCACGCCGGGAAACGACGATGCCCGCAGGATGGATTGCCGAGCGACTAAGCATGGGCTCACGCAATTACGCCACGAAGCTGCTCCACACCCATCGGCCGCGGGGGGAATGAAACCACTTTGTTGTCAGAATAAGGAACTGACCCGTTTCCTGACCCGTTTCCGTTTCCTGCGGCTGGACGGGTTCACGTGCCTGATGGCAAAGGACGCGCCGGGCACGGTGACCACCAAGCCGTTCCGGTTGGAAGGCAGCCAACTGGAAGTCAACGCGGACGCGCAAAACGGGGAACTGTTCGTGGAACTTTTGGACAAGGCGGGAGAGCCGCTCCCGGACTTTGCCCGAAAGGACGTTGTGGCGCTACGGGGAGTGGACGGTCTGCGGCTTCAACCCCGGTGGCAGCGTCACGCCGACCTAGCCGCACTTAAGGGCAAAGTCGTGCGGTTGAAGTTCCATCTCCAGAACGCGCGGCTCTACGCTTTCCAGGTGCGACCGTAGGAGTATGAAAACCTGTTCTTCACGCCCAAGTGAGTATGAACGAATGGCGGTTGCGCGGCGGGCGTCAAACGCTCATGCCCTGGCCCCGGTGACTGCGCCGGGCGAACAGGGCGGAGATCGAATTGTCTCAATCCTCAACCAAGCAACACCTATGAAAAACAAGGTCGTGACAGCACTTCTCGGCGTCCTGGTGACGCTGCAAACGGCCACGTTGGCTCAAACCGAGGCGAAGTGGGAAATCAAATGGACCGATCACACCGCCAACCCGGTGGACATGAAAAGCCCCGGCTCGCGGGCCTACATGCCGTATGTGCTCTATGACAAGTCGTGGCCTGCCGAGTCCCGCTACCGCGCCTGGTACGACACCGAGAGCATCAACGGCATCGGCTACTCCTCCAGCACCGACGGCATAACTTGGAGTCAAGGCAAGGCGCTCACCGGGTTGAACGCCGACGGCACGTCCTCCAGTGGCCGGCCCGTCGTGCTCTATCACAAGGTTTGGGCAAAGCCGTACCGTCTTTACTATTACGGCAATCCCGGCGGCGTCTGGCAAGTGCGAGTGGCCGAGAGTGCCGACGGCATCAAATTCGAGAACGACAAGGCCGCGTTGCAAGGCGGACGCCTCGGCACGTTCCCCGATGGCCATGCCGTTGCTCACCTGCCGGGCCGCACGACGGACCCCAATGACCCCGAAGCCGCCCGGCCTTTCATCATGTATTTTCGCGCCGCCACCGGCATTGCCTGGGCTGAATCTAAGGACGGCTATGAGTTCACCGAAGCTGCGGATAGCCCGGACACCGCAGATACGGATGAAGGCTTGATCCGGATCCTGCCCGAGGGAACCCCCTTCAACGGCCAGCCCTCGCAAGTGCTGCAGCTTGCGCAGAACGATTTCCGAATGTTCGTCTTCGAACAAAACACGAACTTCAAGTATCTCGTGTCCGCCAATGGTCTGACCTGGGAAATCGTCGAAGATCCGGTGGCGGTCATCGGCTCGACCGGAGCCGACGGGGCGTGGAACGACCAGCGTAACTACTCCGCGAGCGCGGCCTATCTCGGTGACGGCCGTTTCTTCCTGATGCGAGGCGGGCGGGCCAATGCGAGCGGTCTCTACCGCACCGGTGTTGCCTTCGGCGAAAGCGCCTTCTACAAGGCCAACGATCTCGGCAAGTGGGCCTACTACTCGCCCATGAACAATTGGCAGGCCGAAGGCTGGGAGACCTTCACCAGCACCGGCAATGAGCCCGACGGCACGATCACCGCCATCATCCAAAACGCCGACGGGACCGTCTCTGTGCGCGACCGCAAAGAGAGCGGCAACTTTTACATGGTCCACGACTCGGCCTGGGTCGTCCCCTTTACTGTCGAATTTCGCGCCAAGCTGGACGACGGCGCCACGACCGGCACCGGAGTGGACCCGTATCCCAAGTACACCGTGTCTGTGTTTCAGTCAGACACGCTTAACCCCGGTCCCGAAGGCTGGCAGCCCGCCATCGCGCGAGACCGCTTCGGCCGATGGAATCTTGGTGATGAAAGCATCGCCGGTTCGATCTGGACGCAAGTGGACAATGCGCAGTTCCAGACCTACACGGTTGTTTGCCGATTCGATGAAGCGGCTCGAGCCCAACTTGCGATCAATCCGTCGGATTCCGGAGCATCACAGAGGATGCCAGTCTTTGACGTTTATCTGAACCGCGATTTCTCAGCAGCGAAGATGAGTTTCTACGGCACCGGTTTCGCCGGCTGGCCGAGTGTGGATTATGATGGCCGGTTCGACATCGGGTTCCCTGGCCCAAGCAGCGGCCAACTCACCGTGGATTGGGCACGGTGGGGGAACGGCGTGATCCTGGACCCCAACGGTCCTGAGGCCACGGCCAAACCTGTGCTCGCCATCGCGCGCGCCGCAAATGGCGTGAGGATCAATTGGACCGGCGGCGGTGTGCTCCAATCGGCCAGTGAACTCAGCGGCCCGTGGATGGACGAGAATGGGGTGACGAGCGGTTCGACAGTGCCAATCACCGTCGCGCGGAAGTTTTACCGAGTGAAACTCTGACGTCTAAGTGCCTGTTCGGAATTCCACCCGCTCAGAAAAAGGGGCCTGCTGCGGCGGGCGCATCCCTCTTACGCCGACACGCCTGCCGCCTATGAGTAGCTGCAACTGTGGACAGTCAAGCCCGCACAGTTCAAAGAGGCCGGCAAGGAATCGAATGAATAGGCGCAAGAGAACGCAAAGAACGCAAGGAAAGCAGAGGGAGAGCGCTTTCCCTTTGCGATCTTTGCGTTCTTTCGCGGCCAATAACTCTCGCGGCTTGCGAGAACTTTCACAGCCAGGTTTAGTGGGCTCGCTCACGCGGCCTTCGAACGGAAAGGAGATCAAACCATGACCACACAACTAAATCGCCGGCATTTTCTCCAGGCTTCGTCGTTGGCAGCGACGGGGCTTTTTGCAGATCCTCGTTTCTCCATCGCACAAACTAAATCCCCCAACGAGAAGCTGAATATCGCCTGTATCGGCGTCGGCAACCGCGGGGCGGCTAACATCCGGGCAGTAAGCGGCGAAAACATCATCGCGCTGTGCGACGTGGATGAACGCCAGGCCCGCCGAATGTGGGAAACATTTCCCCGCGCCAAACGCTACGCGGACTTCCGCAAGATGCTCGAAGCGATGGACCGCGAGATCGACGCCGTCGTGGTCTCGACGCCGGACCACACCCACGCCTCGGCCGCTCTCCTGGCCTTGCAGCTCGGCAAGCATGTCTATTGTGAGAAGCCGCTGGCGCACAACGTGCGGGAGTGCCGGCTCGTCACCGAGCTGGCCCGCAAGAAAAAGGTCGCCACCCAACTCGGCAACCAACTGCACGCTTCCTTTCAAGTTCACCGCGCCGCCGAGCTGATTCAGGCGGGCCTCATTGGCAAAGTGAGCGAGGTTCACTGCGCGTCGGAACGCCTGACACCGTCCGAGTTTGTTTTTCCCAAGCCGTGGGCCTCGCCTGTCACCCAAGAGTCCGGGCGACCCAAGGAAACGCCGCCCGTCCCGCCGGGATTGGACTGGGACCTCTGGCTCGGCCCTGCTCGCGAACGGCCTTACCACCCGGCTTACTGCCCCGCGGCCTGGCGCATGTGGCGGGATTTCGGCACCGGCGGCCTCGGCGACATGGGCTGTCACATCATGGACCCGGCCTTTCTGGCGCTTGGTCTGAAATATCCCATCTCGGTGGAAGCCGCCGGACCGCCGGTGCCTTACGAAAAGGTGCCGATGCGATCGGGCGTCTCGGTCCGCTACATCTTTCCCGCTCGCGGGGAGCAGCCGCCAGTGACTTTGTATTGGCACGGGGCAGGCAGCGGTCCTTCGGCGGAGTTGCTCGAGGGCAAGACCGGCACGTGCCTGTTCGTCGGCGAGAAAGGCCAGTTGCTCTGCCAGCATCATCCGCCGCGCCGCAACGACGAACCGCAATTGCTGCCTATCGCGAAGTTCAAAGACGTCGAGTTGCCTCCGTCGCGATTCGCTAACCTGCGCGCGTCCGGCCTGTCTCCAGCCGACATTGAAAGACCGCATCACGAGAACTGGCTGATCGGCTGCAAGACCGGCGTAAGTCCCGCCTGTCATTTTCCGACTTTCGGCGGACCGCTGGCCGAAACGGCGCTGCTCGGCCACGTCGCATTCTGGGCTGGCCAAAAGATCGCCTGGGATGGCGAAAAGATGCGGATCACCAATTGTCCCGAAGCGGAAAAATCTCTCCGGCGCGAATATCGCAAGGGTTGGGAGCTTTAGCGCGAATGGTTACACGCTTTTGGAATCGCCCCGTCGCCGAGGTGCCGTAGCGCAGTGTGAATGGCCAAGCGATGTCGTCTGTTGCACGGACCGCCCGGAAATCGCGAACCGGCGATCCCGCTCCCGGCGACTAGCCATTTCTTGTCTGGCGCTTGCCCATTCTTGGCCTAGTCCTGCAACAAGTGCGAATTTTTGCTTGAAATAATAAAAAAGCTCGAAATGCCCGTAAATATTGGTTGAAATGCGTTTATCAAGAACAGCAACCACCAACAAAAGGCCATTTCG
>JACQWK010000164.1 GCA_016209525.1 Verrucomicrobiota bacterium | reverse complement strand
GGCGATGTTGGCGCAAGCGAATCTCCTGCCGCAATCAGCGCTGCGGTTGCTGGGCGGTTAAAGCTCCCGCGGCGCTGGCAAGTCCAGTGTCTAAGCTTAAGGCGGCACTCACCGTGCCGCCTTTTTCGTGTGAAATAGGCACGCTAGCGGTCATCCGGGGCCGTGTTGTTGAACGACCCGCAGAATCTCCTGAACGCGATGCTCGTAGGTGTGCTTTCGCAACGCTTCGGCATGACCGGCGGACGCGATCCGTTCGCGTGCCTCGTCGTGTTCCAGGTAGAACCGGATCAGCTCCAGCAAATCCGGCTCCTCGTAAAGCACGAGGTGTTCACGATCCCGGAATAAGCCATCGAGACCGGCTTCGGGCGGGAGGCGATTGGTGACCAACAAACTCCCCGATCCGAGCGCCTCGAAAACGCGCATATTCAAGTCGGCCGCCATCGATCGATTCAGGACAATCTTCGAACGGCTGAAGACGAGGGACATGTCTCGGAGAACCTTGATATCAATGTAAATGTCCACCTGGTTGCCGATGAGAAATTTGAGCAGTCTGATGCGGTCGGGATGGAACGGCGGGTATGTGCTGCCGACGAAACTGACCGGGTAGATCTTGTCCGCAGCGAGCTTGCAGTGCACCTCCGGATCCAAGGCGGGCGGCGACCAAAATACCCTAGAGCATCCGGCTTCCTGAAAATTCTTCGCGTGAGACCGATTGAAGCTCACGAAAACAAAGTCGTAAAGTCTGGCATAAGCGAGCCACGTCTCCCATTTCTGGGGATGGCGCAGGTGGACGTGAGTATCGCCAAACAGGGCGATCTTGGGGCAGTCAAGAGATTCCAGATTGATGGGCAGATTCCAATCGTACTGCTCGATCCACACAAAGAGGTCCGGTTGAAAGTCTGCAGGGAGTTTCGCCTTCAACTGCCGCAGGTCAACAACGCCTCGGGCCGTGACGAGATCGCATGGTTTGGCCAGGCGTGACATGGCATCCGCCCAGTATTCTGCCGATCCTTCGCGGTAAAAGGCGTGCTGCTTGAGTGTTTGGGCTTGAGTTTTCCAGAATTCATCGCCGCGGAAAGGCCCGAACGTAAGAACATTATGGCGTTTGCGGAATGCCCTTTCATAAAATGCCGGAGATGAGCCCGGGCCGGTCAAGGAGGCCATCAGGACGTTTAGCTTGGCGGAAGGACTGGAGGCCAGTTTCTCCCGCAATTGCCCTGCGGTTGGCATCTAATTTGAGTCTAACTGCCGACTTGGCCCTATCGAAGCACATTGATCGGCCGCCGAGGAGCGAAAAAACACCAGAGCGGTAAGATTCCGATTTCACATTCGCACCCTTCGGCTATCTTGCCGGTGTGAATCCGATCGCGCCTCAACTGGAGCATTTCACCGCGTTGAACCAGGTGGCGGTTCCAGACCTCTGGCAGCAGCAAGCTGTGGCCGCGTTGCGGCAAGGGAAAGACGTCATTGTCCAAGCTCCGACGGGCTCCGGTAAAACGCTTATCTTCGAGCTGTGGTCCAACCACGGCAAGAACCGCGGGCAGGCCATCTACACGGTGCCCACTCGCGCTCTGGCCAATGACAAACTGGCGGAGTGGCGCTCCCGCGGATGGGACGTTGGGATCTCCACCGGCGACCTTTCGGACAATCTGGATGCACACCTGGTCGTGGCGACGCTCGAAACGCAGAAAAATCGGCTGATTCGAGGAGACGGGCCGTCGCTCCTTGTCGTGGACGAATATCAGATGCTGGGAGACGAGGATCGCGGTCTGAACTACGAATTGGCGCTGGCGTTGGCGCCCAATTCGACGCAACTCCTTTTGCTCAGCGGCAGCGTGTCGAATCCCCAGGACATTGTAAAATGGCTTCGGCGCTTGGGTCGCGATGCGACGCTGATTCGGCACGATCAACGTCCGGTGCCGCTGGAAGAAGTCCACGCCAACAATCTGAATTACCACGTTCCGAGCGAGATTCGGAATTACTGGCCGCGCCTCGTGGCCAAAGCGTTGGGTGAAGATTTGGGGCCGATTTTGATCTTCGCCCCGCGTCGGCAGGCCGCCGAACAGTTGGCCGCAGAACTCGTCCGCTACCTGCCGACTCCGAATCCTCTGTCGCTGAGCCTGGAGCAGAAGCTTTTGGTGGGAGAGCACCTCGCCAAAATGTTGAAAAGCCGTGTCGCCTATCACCATAGCGGCTTGAGCTATGCCGCGCGCGCCGGCGTCATTGAACCGCTGGCCAAAGCCGGCCAACTTCGAGTGGTGGTGGCCACCATGGGGTTGGCGGCCGGGATCAATTTTTCGCTTCGGACCGTCGCGTTGGCAGGCACTTCGTACCGCCGTGAGTTTGTCGAGCAACCGATCAAAGCCGATGAAATCCTGCAGATGTTTGGCCGCGCCGGCCGTCGAGGCTTGGACGAAACAGGCTTTGCCCTCATTACCGCCAACGAACTCCGGCTGATCGACGCGCATCCTTGCCAGCTCTCGCGGGGCGGGCTGGTGGACTGGGGCGTGTTGCTCAACCTGATGACCGCCGCCCACGAGGCGGGACGGAATCCATTCGGAGAAGCTGTCCGCTTGCAGGAGCGGTTGTTCACGAGCAAGCCTGTGGTCCTTGGCGTGGAAAACAGTTTGAAGCATCCCAACGTTCCATGCGGATTGAAGACCGATCCCGAACGCGCTCGTCACGTCCGCCGGCGAGTACGCGAAATAATGAACAGCCAAGGCGTTTGGGAACCGTACCCTCCTCTTGCTGAGAAACCGCTCCGCGAGATTTTCGTCCAAGAGACCGTCGTCGGCAGTCCGTTGAACGGCGTGGGATCTCCAGCACGCGGCCTTCGACTGTGTTCCATCCTTACCAAACCTAGCGCGCTGGAAAAGGCCGGTGTTGGCCAGCTCATCGCCCTTCATGAGAGCCAAGGCGCGGAAACTTACGGTCGCTCCATCACGGTGGCCGAGCGCATCAGCGACGATCGGGTCATGATTACGAAATGGGCCAGGCGGTTGACGAACTGGCCTCGCCGCCAGGCCTCGCTTGACGTTTGGAACGGAAAGATCGCGCCGTTGCTGGAGAAGAAGCTGGCCGCGCAAAGTCTGCCGCTCGTCCGCTTCAAGCAGGCGGCAAACAAGATGACCGCGGAAGTCAGCCTGGCGGAGCAGACGCTGCGCGTGCCGGTGGATTCCGCAGGAATCGCTCTCTGGAAGCCGGCGGAACGAGAGGTCCTCCCTTCGGATTGCGCTCAATGTTCGCTCGTCCCGACTTGCAGACAACTGCCCACCTCAACCGGCGTTGCTCTGCTTTGGCGTCGCCTGGGTTTGGTGGATGGGTCCGGGGTCCCGACGCGGCGAGGAAAGATTGTGGGCTTCTTTTCGCACGGTGAGGGTTTGGCCATCGCCGCCGCGCTGGAAGAAGAATCCTACCCGGTCAAAGACCTCGTTTACGATTTGGCGAATCTGGACGCAGGATTCCGCTTTTGCGGTGAAGAGAACCGGTGGGGAGGCCGGCTCGCCATGGCTTGTCAGCGCGCCTACGGCCTCCAAACCATCCCGGCTTATTTGGAAAACGGCTTGCCGCCCAAATACGGTGCCGGCGCTGAACAAGTCGTCGCGAGCGTCCACCAGGCCCCGCAGAGCAAGAACCGTTGGATCACGGATCTGGTCGGACCCGGAGACACCGACCGAATCATTATCGAATGGAGGAGCCTGATGCGGCGCATCGCCCATTCTCCGGAATTTGAATGGGGGCGTTGGCTCGAGCTTCAGTCATCCGCCAAGCTGATTCTCAACGAAACCGAATCACCGACTCTCACCGACTTGCCGCCGTTGGAGTATCATCAGACACGGCGAGTTGATCACCGGTTGATCTTAAGAAGGCATTAGGTGTTCAGCCTGGAAGATTCCAAACTCGTAGCTCCATTCTTTGGCGACACCGCACCAAGAACGGAGGCAGGCACGATGCCCGCCTTGCTCTTGGACACGCTCTCCGGCGAAAAGTGAAGTCCCACTGATGGGACAGCGGAATCCCACAGCCGAACAATTCTGCTGTGAAAACGCTCAGGGGACAAGACGTTAGCCCAAGTCAGGCAGCGGTTTAGATACAGACTCCCTTCTGGCATGACGGATGCAGAGAGCGTACGTAACGCAGGATTCTATTGAATGGATATCGCCCGACCAGAATTCAAACGAAAGCGCCGCCGCCGCCAAATCATTTACGTCGTGAGCGGCACAATCGCTTTGGGGCTCGTGACAATGGGGCTGCAACGCCTTCAGCCAGCCGCGCCCGTCGTCGAGAACGCCTATCTTGGCACCGTGGAACGCGGGCCCTTCCTCCGAAAAGTGAATGGTAATGGCACACTCGTGCCGGAGGTTATCCGGTCGATCACGGCCGCGTACTCGGGCCGGATCGAAGAGTTGCCTGTGAAAGTCGGGGCCGCCGTCAAAGCGGAAACGATCATCGTCAAGCTGAGCAACCCAGAAATGGAGCAGGCCACCTTCGATGCCGAATGGACGCTCAAGGCCGCTGAGGCCCAACAGACCAATTTGACTGTGACGCTGGAAAGCCAAAAACTGACTCAGCAAGCGGCTGCCGCCAGAGCGCTGGCAGACTACAACCAGGCCAAAGTGGATGCGGAAGTGAATGAAGAGTTGGCCAAGAGCGGTTTGGTTCCCGCCCTCACTCTCAGACAATCTAAGACCAATGCCATCGAGCGAAAAAGGCTCAGCGAGATCGAACATGAACGGCTGAAGATCAGCGCCGAGTCCGCCACAGCGCAGTTGGCGGTCCAGGAGGCGCAGGTTCGCCAACTGCGTGCTCAATTGGCGCTCAAACACCAGCAGGTCGAAGGATTGAAAGTCCGCGCCGGCATCGACGGGGTGCTGCAAAAGTTGGGGGAACAGGCTCAATTGCAAATTGGCCAGCAAGTTTCTGCCGGCGCACTCGTGGCCCGGGTCGCGAACCCAAGGAAATTGATGGCGGAAATCAAGATTCCGGAAACACAGGCCCGGGACCTTGAGCTCGACCAAACTGCGGAGATCGACACTCGCAACGGCGTCATTCCCGGGCACGTGGTTCGGATTGATCCCTCCGCGCAAAACGGCACCCGGACAATCGATGTGGCGCTGGACGGGCCGCTGCCGCGAGGCGCCGTGCCGGACCTGACCGTGGATGGCAATGTGCTCTTGGAAAAACTGGACGATGTGATTTATGTGGGCCGACCTGTCCACGGCCAGGCCGACAGCATGGTTTCGCTCTTTAAAGTGGTCGAAGGCGGCAAGGCCGCGATCCGAATTCCAGTGAAATTCGGCCGCACTTCGGTCAGCATCATCGAAGTGGTCGAAGGCTTGCAGCCCGGCGAGCAAGTGGTGCTCTCAGATATGTCGTCCTGGGATGCGTATCCGAGGGTGAGGCTGGACTGATTTTAGATTTTAGATTTTGGATTTTGGATTGCTTCCATGACTTGGTCACGATTACTATGTCGCAAAGAAGGAGGTTACATGAACGAAGAGATATTCAAAGATCGGACCAAACAACTCGCCTTGCGCGTTGTGGATTTCGTAGGAAAGCTTCCACCGGGTAAGACAACCGACATTATCGGTCGGCAGTTGCTAAGGGCAGGAACTTCAGTTGGGGCAAACTATCGCGCCGCATGCCGTGCTAAATCCAGACCCGACTTAATAAGCAAACTTGGCACAGTTGAGGAGGAAGCCGACGAAACGGCCTATTGGCTGGAAATTCTAACCGACGCGAAACTTGTTCGGGCGTCGGATTCCGCGCCATTGCTCCAAGAGGCAAACGAAATTCTCGCAATGATAGTTGCCTCCATTAAAACTCTAAGAGACAGATCGTAATCCTCTCGCCATCCAAACTTGGGTAAATGTTATGGAATCAAATTCCACCGCTTCAATCGAAAATCCAAAATCCAAAATCCAAAATGGGGAAGCCCTGATTAAACTGGAAAGCATCAAGAAAGTCTTCTTCACTGACGAAGTCGAGACCCATGCCTTGTCCGGGATCCATCTGGAAATCAACCGGGGCGAGTACGTTTCCATCGCCGGTCCGTCGGGCTGCGGGAAGTCCACATTGCTCTCCATTCTCGGATTGCTCGATACGCCGACAGAAGGGACTTACATCCTGAACAGCCACTCCGTAGCAAACCTGGGCATGGCCGAACGGGCGCGCATCCGAAACCGCGAAGTCGGATTCATCTTCCAAAGTTTCAACCTGATCGGCGATCTCACGGTTTATGAGAACGTGGAACTGCCGTTGACCTATCGAGGCATGGACTCCGCCGAGCGCAAGCAGCGAGTTCAGGAAGCGCTGGAGAAGGTCGGCATGGGCCATCGCGTCAAGCATTACCCGTCGCAGCTCTCCGGCGGTCAACAGCAGCGCGTGGCGGTGGCCCGCGCGCTCGGCGGCAAACCGTCAATTCTTCTCGCCGACGAACCGACCGGAAATCTTGATTCCAAGAATGGCGAAGCTGTGATGGAGTTGCTGCGAGGGCTTCATCAAGAAGGCGCGACGATTTGCATGGTCACGCACGATCCTCGCTTCGCCCGTTACGCGGAACGCACCATTCACCTGTTTGACGGCCGCATTGTCGAAGAAAGCGTCGAGGAACAGGTCAAGGCTTGAAGTGTTGAAGCGTTGAAGCGTTAAAACGTTAAAGCGTTCCACGGTCAGAGAGCAGTCTCCGGGATCGACTTCACCGGTTGGTCTTCAACCGTCGCGTTCCCCCTGCCCATAAACCTCGGAGCGCCGGTCTCCGATCCGGCGCGATATTCTGCTCAGCGGGTTCGCGCCGGGTCGGAGACAGGCACTGCGGTTCAAGGGCGCATGCGCGTCAACGCGTTGGGGAAAACTCACCTTGCCCCTCTCTCCAGGGAGAGGGAACCACGCCCGCCGGGTGTCGAAAAATCGGTCCTGCTGGGGCTGGCGAGCCGCAGCGATGGATCCTTCCTCTCCCTTGGGGAGAGCGCCGGGGTGAGGGAGAGACGCCGACACTTCCCGACGGCTCTGCTTTGTCCGGCGCGTTCACCCTCACCCTTACCCTCTCCCTCAAGGGAGAGGGAACCCGCGACGGTCAGGCTATCCCGCGGCTTCTTCAGCAAATCGTTAGCAAGGTCCAAGCGTTCGATCGATGATTGACCAATTCAACGCTTTAACGCTTTAACGCTTCAACGCTCTCCGACTTGCCCCGTATAGACGTTGAGCAACCGTTTTGGTTTTTGCGAATAGGGCAGCCAGTGGAATCTTGGAGGGTACTCCGGGAGGCTTGGCCGGCCCCACCTCCAGACCCACCCGTCGCTGGTCAGCCCGATGCAACTGCCCATTTCCACGGCCACGTCGAGCCAGTCGTTCCTGTGCCCCACTTGAACCGGATGCACGCCCCATTGATGGCGTTCTTTTAGACCGTCCCACTGCCAGAGCGTGCCGTCCGACTTGATCGCCAGCGCGCCAAGTGGATCAAAAGAATAATCGCGAGGCTTAAAATCGAAGGACAATCGAATGGGAGATCCAGGGCTCGGACCCACTCCGGTCCCAATTAGCCACATCGGCGGCGAAGCCGCCCAGAGAGTCCCATTTTTCTTCACTGCCGTGTATGTGTATCCGGAGGGCTTGACCTCGACCCAATCCGTGTTGTTCCCGACTTTGGCGGGAAATGGAACCTGATACGACGGATTGGGCATTCCCCAGTTCCAAAGCGTCCCATCATTCTTCGCGGCCACACTGCCAAAGTAGTGAGCCACGACGGAAACCCAATCGTGATCTTGCCCGACTTGTTCCGGGGTTGAAGCGATACGAATTCCCGTGATCCCCAACTGGCCATGGTTGTTTGCGCCCCATGCCCAAAGGCTGCCGTCGGCCTTGAGCCCAAGGCTGTGGCGGCCTCCCATTGAGACGGCGACCCAGTTTGTGTCAGTACCGACTTGCTGAATCGTCTCCAGCTTGTTGGGTTTGAGGAGATTTCTGATCTCACCTCCGACGCCGAGCCTTCCCTGATGATTCCAACCCCAGGCCCAAAGCGAACCTCCGGCATCGATCGCCAGTCCGGAGTCGCCGGCGCAAGAGACCGAGCGCCATTCTGGCGATTCCGGGAGACGAAGCATCTTCGCCAGGGTGCGCTTCTTGGAGGAGGCGGAGATCCTCTCGGACTCATACGATCCCCATAAAGTGCCGTCGGGACCCAACACAAAAAGCCATGGCGCGGCGGGCATCACTGAAGGATCGACCTTTCGCGCCGGGGCCTTCACTCGGTCAGGACCTGGTTCTTTCGCGAGCTTTTCCCATGTCCGATGGTACACAAAAGCGGTGACGACGAGCCCGACGATGAATGTGGCGACAAGGACGCCACCGTTCTGAAGAATCAGTCGCTTCGTCACCCGGCCTGTGCGGTAATTCCAATAAGCACAGATCACGCCCGCGACGAGCAGCAGAGGATCGGCGATCAGGTTCAGCAGTGGACCGGGCTTGATGTCTCCGATTTGGCCGATTGTCCGGGGCGCTTTCGTCAGGACTGTGACCACGGCGATGATCAGTCCCACCGCCGCGAGCATTGCTTGCAGTGGATTTCGCGCAGCGGATGAGGCCAGCAAGCCGCTCACGAAAAACACGAGATTCACCAGGAAGAATCCCCCCATTGGCGTGTAACTTTTGGCCGGCTCGAAGGTCTCGAACGGAGTGACGAACGGATACAGGAGGGCCGGCGCGATGCAGCCAAAAACCAGAACCAGCGTTCCGCAAACACCCAGTTTGATCCCCCATTGCCTTCGCCGCGAAGCGGGCAGCGTTTGTTGCCAACCGAGCAGGCCGAGCCTTCGCTCTTCGGCGATGGCCACCGCGCCGGTGAGCAGTGGAAAGAGACCGCTCAGCAGGTAGAAAAGGAGACCGCGCACAATCGGAAGCTGGGCTTTGTTCTCTCGGCTGAGGGCCGGTTCCACCAACGCCGTGGCCAGCAAGGCGAGGATCATGCCCAAGGCCAGAATCCAATTGATTTGTTGGAGTAGAACCTCCTTCCACAGGAGCGATATCACGGAGCTTTGGGTTCTTGAGCGCGTTAGCTTGGCCAACTTTTCGAAACTCAAACTGAATTCTGCGGGCACAGGGCTGACATCTTGCATCGTGAGAAATCGCCATCGCGCAACGGCAGCTCCGAGCACCCCATAGGCGATCAGCGCCGGATACAACACCCCGCTGGTGTCAGCCAGGCCGAACCACTTTTGCATGGCAATCGGGACGACCGTGATGAGGAACAAAGGCAGCAACGTCGCCAGCCAGAACGCGCCGTGCAGATGCTTGAGGAGCAAAGTCGAACTCACGCCACCGCCGAAGGCACAGATGGGCGCGATCAGGGCCGTCTCGATCCAAGGGGACCCTGTGCCCAGAACGAACGGCAAAGTGTTCGCGGCCGCGCCGACCAGAGAAAAGGTCATGACGACCGTCCCCAATGCCAGAGCCAGAATGCTCGCCTTTTCCCGCCAAATACTTGTCCGTTTCACAGGCTGGGCGAGCAGGAGCGTCAGTGTCTGGGAAGAGATCTCGCTTCCAAATGCGGCCACCGCCAGCCCCACAAGACCCAGCCAATAGACCAAGATCCAGACCGGCATCTCGATCCGGGGCCGCATCGCCACAAATACCGCCAAGGCCAGCGCCACACTCCACGCCGGCAGGATGGCTCGGATTTCTTTCTTGATTCTCGCCTTCATGGGCCGCTCCTCCCCAGCTTCAACGCGGCTAGGAAGATTTCTTCGAGGGAGAGCGACTCGCTGGCCACGGCTTCAGGGCAATGGGACTCGACGGCGGCAAGACACTCCTTCTCGCCGCCGTCCACCAGCATCTCCACCTCCCGCCCGTCCTGCCGCGCATTCACCACTCCCGGAAATTTCAGGTCGGGCGCGCCTGTCTTGAATCGCGCCCGCACTTTCTTGAAGCGCAGCCGCGCCGCCTCGGTTTCCATGTTCAGGATGGCCTTGCCCTGCTCGATCACTGTGAACTCGTCGATCAAACCCTCAAATTCCGTGATCAAATGCGTGGAGACGAAGACGGTTCGATTCCCCGGATCGGCGTCTTGGTAAGCGCCAATTACTGTTCGGATGAATTCCCGGCGCACGAGCGGGTCAAGCCCCGAGGTCGGTTCATCCAGAATGAGCAACTCAGGCTCCGGGCAGAGCGCGCCGATGAGAGCGACTTGCACTTTCTCGCCTTTCGATAGCGCGTTGACCTTGTGGCCGGGATCGAGTTGAAACTGGCGCAGAAGGTCGTGTTCGAGCGTTTGGTTCCAGCGCTGTCGAAACGAGGCGAGATACTCGAAGTGCTGCTGAATCGTCATCCATGGATAGAACGCGACCTGATCCGGGACGTAACTCAGGCGCGATTTGACTTCGACCTCGCTTTTTCGCGGGTCCAACCCGAACAAGCGAACAGTCCCGGACTTTGGTTGGAGCAAGTTCAGCAGGCACTTGATCGTCGTCGTTTTCCCTGCGCCGTTGCGTCCGAAGAAACCGTAGCAGCGGCCAGGTCGGACCGTGAGGTTGAGGCCATTGACGGCGTCGGTCTTCCCGTAGCAGTGTACCAACCCGCTCACTTCGATGATCGCATTTGAGTCGCACATATTATCCTTAAGTTCAGAAGTGAGCAGACACCCCTCACCCGGCCTTCGGCCACCCTCTCCCCATCCGATGGGGAGAGGGCTGGGGTGAAGGGCACGTTTCATGTCGAGTCTCTCTTGAACTGTTCAATCGCCCGCCTTGGATGTGGAGGGTTTTTCCGTTTCGGTCCTGAAATGTTCCAGCCTGCCCTTGACTAATTCTATGAATTCCTCCGGCGGAATTTGCAGGTGATGCGCCTGGACGATGGCGTAATCGATGGCCTCGGAGACAATCTCCTGCCGCACGGCTTTCCGCAGCGGCGAGTTGTTCTCCGTCACGAAACAGCCCTTGCCCTGGCGCGTTTCAATGACTCCTTCGCTTTCCAGTTCGGCATACGCTTTGGCGACCGTGTTGCGATTGATGCGCAAATCCTCCGCGAGAGGCCGGATCGAAGGCAGGGCCTCGCCTGGACGCAGGACCCCCGTGGCGGCAGCGTATTTGATTTGCTCGGCGAGCTGGAGGTAGGCCGGTTTGCCAGACTTGAAATTGAGCTGCAAATGCATCCGAACCGTCTTTGATTACTGTCATATGACATTAGGACAGTTCGCACAGCTTGTCAAGGGTGTTCTTCCTTCTCGCTGAACACAGCGCAGCAACGACGCAACCAGATCGTCCTCGTTCCCGTTCTCGTCGCCGTCCTCGATTTCCCGATTCGATCACGGTTACGATCACGATTACGATTACGAGGATGAGAAGTTTCGTCGCAGCGTGCGAACCCTCTCGACGGTTGCGGTGCAGGGAGCATCTCACTGCTTGTGTGGCGGCAAGCCGCCGCCAAAAACGGGCTGGTAGCCCGTTCTACCCATCTTTCAATCAGCCACTGGCAACCAGGACCGGTAACGGGTGCCCGTTGCTCCTGCGCTCGCGAAATCGCAAAGCCGAAGCCGGCGCCCATCTTTGGCTGGGACTTCGACGAGGATCCAAGGCAGGAGAGGATCTGTCTGGTCGTTTCTACGAAGAAAAACATCCTCCGCTTCGCCGAGTTTCTGCAAGTCCAACGCGGGAATCCCCTCGTCATCGAGGTCATTGTGCTTCGGATCGAACGCCAGAAGCAGAGGCCCGTGATAGATCGAGACTTTCCCGCTCGCTTCCTTGTCTCCCGGAACGATCCGCAGTTGCAGGTCAAAATCCAGCGTCACGAGATCGCCCGATCTCCATCGTCGATTCAGTTGTAGATAATGGCCGGCGACGACATTGGTCACGGCGATCCGATTGAGCCGGACGTTCGTGGCCTTTGACCACGCCGGAATGCGGAGCCGGAGATTGAATTGCCGCGAAGCCAGCGGCTCGACGCGAATTTCCACCCTTCGCGAAAGCGGATAATCGGTCTCCATCTGCAAGGCGATGGGTGTGGAGTCTGCGAGTTTCCCCTGAAAAGCACAGGAGCCGTAATAGTTCACGGCGAGGCCGTCGGACGTTTTCATTACCGCCCATTCCGAGAGGGAACCCAGTCCACGCGGGCCGTTGACAGAACAACAGTTCAATTCGGGCGTCCCGGCTCGCGCTTGAAAAACGATGGAGTGCGCAGAGGCTTCGCGGGCTCCGTCCATGGGGGTGTTGTAGGTCCACCAGCGGCCGGAAGGATGTTGGGCGCCGAGCGCGCCATTGAGAGCCGATAACTCCAACTCGTCCGCCGCCAACGATTCGCCGGTTAATTGGAGCATGTCGATGGTCAGGGCCATCCAGGCGATGGTGCAGCAAGTTTCAATTGCGGTGGGCGCGTAGGGATTGCCGGTGGCCTGCTCGCCGGACGAGAATCCACCGGTATTACGCCGATCCCAATGCCGGATGCTGCGCCAGTGGTTCGTGAAGGCGGTCCGGTAACGCGTATCCCCTGTGATGCGATAAAGTTCAACCAAGCCCTGGAGGTCGTGGAGACTTTCCCAACGCGGTTTGGGAGTCTTGAAGAATTCGACGCCCGCCAGGCCCGTGCGGAAGTAATCTCCGGCCGACTCCCAATCTTTCTCGATTTCCCGCATCAGGCGCAGGTAGCGGGGGAGATTCGTGATGCGGTAGAGCCAGCCAAGGCTGTGAATGATGGCCATGTTCATTTCAGGCGATCCGGCGTCTCGGACGCGGAGCTTCGCATCGAGGAACGTCGCGCAAGCCAAATCCGCGGCCCGTTGGCAGGCTTTGAGCGCGGACTCGTCCCCGGTGGCTTCATGCCACATCAGGAGCGCCATCAGGCAGTGATAATGCCCCCACAAGTCCCAATTGCCTTTCAGCCGCGCCTCGCTTGGGAAGGGACCGAGGTAACCGTCCGACGCTTGGCTGGTGATCAGCTCTTTCACGACTCGAGCGACAAGCTCTCTGAGTTGAGGCTCGTTGGTCATGCGCAAGACTTGAATGGCCGAGATCAGGTATTTCCAGACGAATTCGCCCGCCCAAGGAACCAGCTTTGGAATCGGATGTCGGTCGCGCACTCGGAACATTTCCAGCATCCCCGGATTCGCGATGGGCGCCGACAAGAGCCAGTTCTGAACGTTGGCCGAGATGCGCTGGCCGATCAGTCCGTCAAAGCGATACTGGGCTTGCGGCAGCGATTGAAAGACGAGTTCGCCCTTTTCTGCCGCTTGGGAAGCGACAGCGCCTGCGAGGAGGCACAGAGTGAAAACCAGCGCTGCGCTGACCAATTCCGATAGCTTCACGCGAGCCAGCTTAGCTCAAATTCAAATTCGCAGGCGAGGAAATAGACACAGCGCTGTGTACCATGCGCATCTAAGCCCTATCTATTCAAGTGAACTGGGGAGCGCACGCGAGGGCGCGTGTGCTCCCCAATCCGAACTGCATGCTTACGCCAACCAAGCGGTGGCAATAGCCAATAACCCATTTTCGATATTCAAATCTCAACAGGGCTGCATCAAGCTCTTCCTCCTCTCCCCGCGAGGAACGAGTGCGGAGAGGACCGAGGAGAGGGGAACCAATAACAACGTGCCTCCTCTCCCCACCCCTCTCCTCCATCCGATGGAGGAGAGGGAGGATTCGGGGAGCTTGATGCACCCCTGAATTCTCAATGGCGAGCAGCAGCCAAGCGGTCACCAGAAAACTGAGAGGCGCACGGTCCTGTGTCAACGCGTTCCCGAGTTGCCGGCGTGAACCACAGTAGCGGCGGGCGTCCCGCCTGCCGTAGAGCCGGTGCGTCTCGCCCGGCGGAACCGGTTCGGAAGTTCGAGCACCGTCTGAGATCTACGGCCAAGTCCGGGCGGCAAGATGCCGCCCTCTACGGCAGGCGGGACGCCCGCCGCTACATTGACCGACTGGCAGAACTCGCGCCTCATTCATACCGAAGCGCCTGGATGGGGTCGAGCTTGGCGGCTTTGAACGCCGGCACCAACCCAGCCAGCACTCCCACAGCGGCGCTGAAAAGAAAAGCCAGAACCATTGCTTCGACGGTGATCACAGGCGTGTTATCGCTCGGGCTTAACACGGCCAGCAAATGCACCATCCCGTAAGAGGCGCCCAAGCCGGCCACTCCCCCCATCAAGGCGATGACCGTGCTCTCCGCCAGGATTTGGATGAAAATCGCCCCGGTGGTGGCGCCAATGGCTTTGCGGATGCCAATCTCCCGCACGCGCTCGGTGATGCTGGCGAGCATGATGTTCATGATTCCGATGCCGCCCACGAGCAAGCTGATGGCCGAGATGATGCCGCCGCTCATCCGGGCATTGTGGATCGCGGTGTGGATATTTTCGACTGAGCTCTCTTGAGTCTGGAACGTGAAGTCCTCGATTCCGTTGTGAGTAATCATCAGAACATTCCGCGCCTGCTGCAGGGCCGCCTCCAGCAATTCCAAACTGGCGACTTTCAGGTCGATATCGGACAATCGAGGGTCGGGGATGCCGCTGGCGCCGGAGGCGGACCGGAATCTCACCCACATCGTATTGAGGGGAACGTACACGGTGTGGTTCTTCCTCCAGAAGGCCCAGCCGCTTCGACCCCGATTGCTCGAGCCCCGGCTTCGAGCGACGGCATCGGTCGATCTTTCTTTGGCTTGGCGCTTGGCCAACTCACGCAGCTTGCGTTCGTTCTCGCCCTCATAATGGGCGAACATGCCCACAATTCTGAACGCCATTCCGTTAATGAGAATGGTCTCCCCGACCGGAACGATCTCTTGACCGGTCTCCTCGGGCGAGCCGAACAATTCATCGCGGATGCCGGTGCCAATGACGCACACGCTGCTCGCGGTTTCTTCGTCCAAGTCCGTGAAGAACCGGCCATGCTTCAGCTCGTGGAGGTTCATGTCCAGCACCTCGGGCCACACGCCGACAAATTCGGAGGGGCGCGTCGATTTGCCGCGCCGGGTGAGCAGCACTCTCTCCAGTGCCATCTCCGGCGAGACGAGGCGGATCAGAGGCGCGCCATGCTTGAGCGCATACACGTCGCGGATGGTCCGGCCCGCAGCTTCGTCGGCCAAGTGGCGTTGCTGCGGCGGCACGTCTTGGTCTCGCAAGAGCACTTTGTCCAGTCCGCCCAGCGCGATCAGGGCCTCCTTCATCCCGTTCTCCATGCCCTTGATGAGCGCCGACATTGCGACCAAGCTCGAGACGCCGAGAATAATCCCGAGCATGGTCAGCACCGAACGGAATTTGTGGGCCAGAATCTCTTTCAGGCCGATGGAAATTGCGTTGCCCAAATGCATCGTGTGATTGGACGAGAAAAGGCGGGAGATATTTCATGCCATCTCCATCAAAGCCGCGTAGGAGCCGACGTGAGGAGGCTCACTTCTCCGAGGCCAGCTCGAATATTTCGCACGTTTTGCGAGACAATGCGGCTCCGAGTCCCTGTAGCGCAGACTTGAAGCCTGCTGTATCGCCGAATTGCAGTCGGCAGGGCGTCGAACGCTCTTGCATGGTCGTAGTTGTCAAGCCGGCGCAGGCTGCAAGCAGCAATTCTCATTATGACCCGTATGTAGTCCCGGCTTTAGCCGGCCAGCGCGAGAAAACCGGCTAAAGCCGGGACTACAAGCGGGTCGCAGGTCGGGCCTGTCGTCAAAATGAGAATTGCTGGTGACAGTGACGTTGATCGCCGACGCCAGATCAGTTACTTTGGTGTCAACATTTTCTATGTGGACACGACGCCAGTTCCTTTCGACCATCGCAGCAAGCCTAAGCACCACTCCGTGGACGGGCGTGGATGCGGCAAGCACTCCGCCACGCCGGAAGCGGATGGCCATTATCACCACGGAGTGGCGGTTTCATTCTCATGCCTGGCACATGGGGGAACGGTTTCTCGTGGGTTACCCGATTCGCGGAAGGTGGCACCAGCCTCCCATCGACGTTGTCTCCGCCTATGTGGATCAAAAACCCGAAAACGATCTGAGCCGCCAACGGGCCCAAGAGTTCGGCTTCAAGATTTATCCCACGATTCGCGAGGCGCTGCGGTGTGGCGGAGACAAACTGGCCGTCGATGCCGTGCTCATCATCGGCGAACACGGCAATTATCCCAACAATGAGTTCGGGCAGAAAATGTATCCGCGCTATGAATTCTTCAAACAGGTGGCCGATGTGTTTCGGCAGGATGGCCGAACGACGCCCGTCTTCAACGACAAGCATCTTTCGTGGAAATGGGAATGGGCGCGCGAGATGGTGGACGTGGCGCGAGAACTTAGGTTTCCCTTCCTGGCCGGCTCTTCGTTGCCCGTGACGTGGCGGATGCCGTCGGTCGAAATGCCGTACGGCGCAGAGATCGAAGAAGTCATGTGCGTCGCCATTGGCAGTGTCGATAGCTATGATTTCCACGCTCTGGAAGTGATTCAGTGCATGGCCGAGCGCCGGCGCGGCGGTGAGACCGGCGTGACCGCCCTGCAGGCCTTGCGAGGTGAGGCGGTGTGGAAAGCGATGGACGCCGGTTCATGGCGCTCCGGCGGCTGGGATCCGAGGCTTTTCGAAGCTTGCCTGTCCAGGAGCCATACGCTTGCGCAGCCGCCTACCTACAGCCATCGCTATCCGTCGAACGACCAAATCCGCCGCTTTGTGAAGGACCCGGTCGTGTATCGATTTGAATATGCGGATGGACTCAAAGCCACCATGCTGTTGTTGAACGGATTGGTCGGCGACTTCACTTTTGCCGCGCGACTCAAAAGCCGGAGCGAGCCGCTCTCCACGCTGTTTCACCTTCCGCCGAACCCAAACGTCGTTTATTCGGCGGCGCTCATGTCGCAGGTCGAAACCATGTTCCTCACCGGCAAAGCGCCGTATCCGGTCGAACGCACGTTGCTCACGAGCGGGCTCGTGGCAGCGGGCATGCGATCGTTAGCAGCGGACCAGAAACGCCTGGAAACTCCCCACCTGGCTGTGCGCTATCGGGCGCCGCGCGAATCCACGTTCTGGCGGGACTGAGCAGAGACCGACCCGTGCGCGCACTGCGCTTTGCACTGATGAACCCACCCCCGTACCCCTCCCAGGGAGGGGAGCTACGCACTGTGCGGCCGATAAGAGTTCCCCTCTTGGGAGGGGCGCAGTGGTGGGTTGGTTCATGGAGAGGGAGAAGGAAGATCACTCTCCCCGGGGATGTCGGGACATTACTGGGAAGCTGCCTGCTTCTCCTGATCGCGAGAATATCCGAAGGCGCGGACCAACACGTCGTCCGGACTTGGCAGGCCGAGGATGGGCTGCCACAGAACAGCGGCACCGCCATTGTCCAAACCTCGGATGGCTATTTGTGGGTCGGCACCTTCAATGGATTGGTCCGGTTCAACGGAGCTCAATTCACCTCCTTCACCATAGGCAACACGGGGGAGCTGCCGTCCGGGGATATCAATGAGCTTTACGAAGACCGGTCCGGACGCCTTTGGATCGGCACGTCGGCGGGTTTGGCATCCTACGAGCACGGCCGCTTCACGCACTGGAGAGAGCCGTCCAAACTTAGCCGCGCGGCCATCTCGGGGTTCGCGGAGACACAGGATGGAAGCCTCATCGTGGCCGCCTACGAGGGGGTTTGGCGAATTGTCGGCGGACAGGCTTCAGAGCTGATCGTGCCCCAAGCGAAATGGCCGAACGGCTTTAGCACCACCATTTCGAGCGACGATGGAACGGTTTGGGTGGCGCACGACCGGAAGATTTTTCGCTTGGACGGAGGGAGGCTGCAATTTTCAGCGGAGTTGGACGAGCCGATCAGCCTGCTTGAAGTCGGACGCAAGGCCGAAGTTTGGTGTGGAAAGAAGGGCAGGGCGGTTCGGTGGAAGCCGGGCCGTCCGCCGGAGGATGCGGGATTCAACATCGGGGACGTTCGCACGGTGCTGGAGACACGCGCCGGGGATTTATGGATCGGCACCGCGGACAAAGGGGTGTATCACTGGCGCGACGGCCAACTCACTTCCGTCACGAGGGGGGATGGTCTGGCCAGCGATCGAATCCTGACCCTGGCCGAAGACCGCGAAGGCGGCGTTTGGATTGGGACCGACAACGGCGGCTTCAGCCATGTCAAACGGGCTCAGATGATCACCTATGCTCAGGAAGACGGTCTCAGCGCCGCCGACGTGCTGTCCATCGCGGTGGAACCATCGGGACGGATTTGGCTGGGCACTTTCGGCGGTTCGCTCTGCGTGGGCGAAAATGGCCGCTGGCATCGCTTTTCAGCTTCACAATTATTGGATGAGGACGAGATCGTCCCTGCGCTGTGGTTTGGCCGCGACGGCACGCTGTGGTTCGGTCGTTATCATCGATCGCTTTGCCGAGTGCGCCGCGGACAGACGGAACCAGAGTCCCGCAGCCAGATGAACCAGATTCGAGCGCTTTTTGAGGACCGAGCCGGCCGCCTTTGGGTTGGTTCGGCAAAATCCGGCTTGGAGTGCTTGCGGGCCGAGGAAACTTTGCGTTGGAGCGTGACGAACGGATTGTCCGATAGCAGCGTGACCGCCATTGCGCAGGATGCTGCGGATGCGATTTGGGTGGGAACGGCAAATGGACTCAATCGGCTGACGGAAAGTGGCGTCGAGCGGTTCTTCGCCAAAGATGGGCTGGGCGCCAGCCTCATTCACTGCCTCTTCGCCGATCGCGAAGGAACCCTCTGGATCGGAACGCCGGGCGCGGGGCTGACTCGCTACCAAAGCGGACGATTTGCGACCGTCACGAGCCGGCAGGGTTTGCACAGCGATGTCGTCGCTCAAATCCTGGAAGACGATGACGGCCATTTTTGGATCGGCTCCACGACCGGCATTTTCCGGGTCGGCAAACAGGCACTGCACGACGTTTTGGATGGCCGCTCGCCATTTGCGCAGTGCCGGATCTTCGGGCGAAAAGACGGGATGCGCTCGGTGGATTGTCCGGGCGGCTTTCAGCCCGCCTGCACGAAGACACCCGACGGGCGATTGTGGTTTTGCACGGCCGGCGGAGTAACGGTCGTCGATCCCAAACAAATGGGCGGTCAAGGCTTGCCCCCGCCGGTGCATATCGAACGCCTGCTCGTGGATGGCGTTGAATTCGCCGCGGATACGCGGCGCGGGCGAGTGCTTGCGTCGGGGATACCGCGGGATTGGCGATCAGAAGGAGTTCAAGGTCCAGACACCGAGTCTTCGATTTCGAAATCCGAATTCCGTGATTTGAAATCTCTGCGCCGGGAGACGACAGCGGAAGACCCGGCGCTCATCAAGATTCCGCCCGGAGCAAGACGCATGGAAATTCAATGCGCCGCCTTGGGTTTCGCCTCCGCCGGACAAAACCAGTACCGATTCTGGCTGGAGGGCTACGAGGACAACTGGCAGGAGGCCGGAACGCAGAGAATGGCCCATTACAGCCAGGTCCCTCCCGGCCGCTACAAGTTCCATGTCAAAGCCGCCACCGGGGATGGAATTTGGAACGAGACTGAAGCGACATTGGCGCTGTTCGTACTTCCAACTTGGCGGCAAACGTGGTGGTACCGGCTCTTAGTTTTCTTGCTCTTCCTTGGCGCGCTCGCGGCGATCTACCACCATCGTGTGCGCGAACTAAAACGATCCCGCGCCCAGCAAACCGCCTTTGCCCGGCAATTGATCGACTCGCAGGAAGCCGAGCGCAAGCGCATCGCCGGGGAGTTGCACGACAGCCTTGGACAAAGTTTGGTGGTGATCAAAAATCGGTCGAAAATGGGATCGGCCAGTTCCGCAACCTCTGAGAGTGCCCGGCAGCAATTGCACGAAATCTCGAACCTCTCGGCTGCGGCTATCGAAGAAGTCCGTTCGATTGCGCAGAATCTCCGCCCCTACCAACTGGACCGTCTCGGACTCACCCGGGCTCTGCATGCGTTGCTGTCCGGTGTCCCGGCTCCCCTGCGTGTGATTGACGAGATTGACCCGGTGGACAGATTGTTTCCGGCGGAATCCGAGATTCATTTGTTTCGGATCGCTCAGGAATTCTTGAACAACGCCATCAAACATGCCCAGGCGACCGAAGTGCGCTTCTCCATCCGCCGGGAGGAGCGAGAAGTCCAATTCTGGTTTGCGGATAACGGGCGCGGCTTCGAGACGCCGAGCGGCGGTGGGGGCGGCCGCAGGACCGAAGGACTCGGCTTGCTGAGCATTTCCGAACGGTTGCGAATCCTGGGCACCCAGCCGGAGTTCCGCAGCGCGCCGGCTGAGGGGACCAGCTTGAGGTTCACGCTGCCAGTGCGGCGGCCTAGCCATGAATCGGCCGATTAGAATCGTCGTCGCGGAGGATCATCCGATTTTCCGCAAAGGCCTGGTCGAGGTGATCGAGAGCAAGCCGGAGAATCAGGTGGTGCAACAGGTGGCCGACGGTCCGAGCTTGTTGCGGGCCCTTCAGGAATGCAAACCGGACCTGGCCATCGTGGATGTTGACTTACCCGGGATGAACGGCTTCGAGGTGGCCCGCCAATTGAAGCGGGAGAACCTGGGCGTGCGGTTGATCTTCTTGACGATGCACAAAGGGGAAGATGCGTTCAACGAAGCGATGGATCTGGGAGCGAGCGGATTCGTGATCAAAGACAGCGCGCCGGAGGGGATTTTGACCGCGATCGAAATGGCGGCCAACAACCGTCACTACCTCAGCCCCGAAATTGCCGAATACCTCTTCTCTCGCGCCGAACGTGGTCGATCGGTGACCCAGCAATTGGCCGGCTTGACTCCGGCGGAGAGACGCGTCCTCAAGTTCGTCAGTGAATTCAAAAGCAGCAAAGAGATCGCCGGAATTTTGCGGGTCAGCACCCGCACCATCGAAAACCACCGCGCCAATCTTTCGGCCAAGCTAGGGCTCCAAGGGTCCCAAAGTCTGGTCAAGTTTGCCTATCAGAACCGGTTCTGGCTCTAGCACTGTGCCAGCCGTCCCTCAAGATACGGGGCCGACCCCTTAGCCAGCAAATTTCACACACGAAAGGAGGTAGGGACGCCTCGCCGCGGCGTCCCCGCGCCGTGCAGGAGCGGAACCCTTGGAAACAGCAGGAGCGGTTCGTTCAGCAACACTTTACTCTGTTCCGCCGCTGCACGCGGCGGGGACGGCGCAGGCGCGCCATCCCTACCCAAGTAGTTCTACCTAGAAAAGGCGGGGTGCTGCTTAGGAAGAAAACAAGTAAACCGCTGGATTTTATTTCTTGGTTTGTTCGACGATGTTGGCCCGTGGTTGAGAGGCGATGGCAGGGTTGAGGGGTCTCACCGTTAGGGTCACAGCGTTGAAGCATTGATGAAATTCCTGGTTGTGGACGACAGCGAATGCTGGCGTCTGTTTGTGAAGAGTCTGTTTGAATCCAATCACACAGTGGTCGAATGTGAAGATGGAGCGCAGGCCCTCACCGCTTACGTCCAGCACCAGCCGGACTGGGTCTTGATGGACGTTCACATGCCGAGAGTTGATGGATTGACGGCGGCCCGCCAGATCAAAGCACAGTTTCCCTCCGCGCGGATTGTTTTTGTCAGCCAGTTCGCAGATGCAGGTTTCCGCTCTGAAGCGGAGAAGATTGGCGCCGACGGCTATGTGTTCAAAGAAGACTTTTTGCAGGTCTTCCCGATCATTCATTCCCACGCTCCAAAACCGCCGCCGACATGAATTTTCCCTCCCACCCAACAGCGCGGGTGGGCGACACCGCGGGGCAGTGGCACGGCTGAATCCGTATTAACCCAGTTCCAAGCAACGCTTGGGTTCAGATCGCAAGCGCTGCCACGCGGTCCACCTCCGGGTTGCGAGTTGCACTCTGTCAGTAGCGCCCCAAATCGTCGCAAGCCGCGCAGCATTGTTGGTGGGGCAAGACTCCCGTCGAGCCCTGACTTTTTTGCCAGTAAGGGTTCCAGGGCTCGACGCGCTGAAGAATTCTGTCATGCACCCGTTGCACAGTCCAACCTCAGGGGTGCATCAAGCTCCTCGAAGTCTCCCTCTCTTCCATCGGATGGAGGAGAGGGGTGGGGAGAGGAGGCACATTTTTATTGGTTCCCCTCTCCTCGGTCCTCTCCCCACTCGTT
>JACQWK010000152.1 GCA_016209525.1 Verrucomicrobiota bacterium | reverse complement strand
TTCCCTCTCCCTTGAGGGAGAGGGTCAGGGTGAGGGTGACAAGGTCGGACAAACCAGAGACGATGGGACTTGCTGACGATTCTCCCTCACCCCGGCCCTCTCCCGCTGGGAGAGGGAGGACCGTCGCCAGCGTGCGCAATAACCCAGGGTTGCCAAAGCCGTCCTGACGTTGTTCAAGCTGAAGCGACGCGAACGCCGCGCTTCTCCACCGGCGACTTGTGGTTCACCGGCGCTCGATTGAGCTGCGTTTCTTTCGTTGATCGCTTCCCGAGAAACTGGTTGAGTGAGCTAGAGTGGCCGACAAAAGACATTCGATGCTCCCGCGCGCAATGCCCAGAGCGCGCTCTCAGAATAGGGCAGGCAACGTGCCTGCCTGTGTGTTTGTTTCGAAGCTCTTTCAAGGAGCCAGGCTGGAAGCCTGCCCGACGTCGGCGCACCGACTTCTGCAATGCGCTCTCATCGCGACCATCGTGCTCATGGAATCGCTGGCCGCGAGGGCTGCGGATTACGGATTCGCAAGGATCGAACTGGATCGCCGCCTTGCCGAAACCGTTCGTCCTTTCGTCGAAACCTACTGCTTGGACTGCCACGGCCGGGAGAAGCAAAAGGGAAAACTCGATCTGAGCGCTCACTCCAGCCTCGAGGCCGTAGCCCAAGCTTACCAGCGCTGGGCGATCGTCTTGGAAAAACTCAACGCGAAAGAAATGCCTCCGGAAGAGGCCAAGCGGCAGCCAACGGACGAACAGCGCCAGGCCGTGATCCATTGGATTCGCGCGCTCCGGAAACATGAGGCGGCACGCAATGCAGGCGATCCCGGCCTCGTTCTGGCGCGCCGGTTGAGCAACGCCGAATATGACTACACCATCCGCGATCTCACGGGCGTTGATATCCGGCCCACGCGCGAGTTTCCCGTCGATCCCGCCAACGAATCCGGTTTCGATAATTCGGCGGAATCTTTGGCAATGTCGCCGACCTTGCTGAAGAAATACCTCGAAGCGGCGCGGCATGTCGCCGACCACGTCGTCTTCAAGCCGAGTGGACTCGCGTTCGGTCCGCACCCGATGGTCACCGAAACGGATCGGGACAAATACTGCGTGAAGCGGATCGTGGATTTTTATGAGCGGCAGCCCACCAACTATGTGGATTATTTTGGGGCGGCATGGAACTACCGGCACCGTGAAGCGCTCGGCAAACCGGAGGCAGCCTTGGCCGAAGTCGCCGCCCAAAGGCAAGTCAGCCCCAAATACCTTGCGAAAATCTGGTCCGCCTTGGCAGAAACGAAAGAGCAGAGCGGCCCGATTGCGCAGTTACAGGCCCTGTGGCGAGAACTGCCCGCGCCAAACGCCAATGCTGCAGAGGCCGTCCGGCGCGGCTGCGAACAGATGCGGGACTTTGTCGTCCAGTTTCGTCGGACCCTGGCCCCGGAATTCAAGAATCTCGCCTTGCGCGGGATTTCAAGCGGGTCCCAACCGCTGGTGCTCTGGAAAGACCGCCAATACGCAACTAATCGCATGCGCTACAATCGCGAGGCGTTGAAGAGCGAACCGCCTCGTACTCCGTCCAGTGGAGCCAGCCTGGACCCAGCGGCGTCGGCAGCGGAGAACGATGGGGCGGCCTTGGAACGATTTTGCGGCATTTTCCCGGACGCCTTCTACGTTTCAGAGCGCGGACGGATTTTCCTCGAAAAGGACGAAGGCGGCCGCGGCAGGCTCTTGAGCGCCGGATTTCATCTCATGGTCGGTTATTTTCGCGATGACGCGCCGCTTTGTGAATTGATCCTGGATGAGCAAGGCCGGCGCGAACTCGACGCGCTTTGGCAGGAACTCAATTTCATCACGCTCGCTCCGATGCGGCAGTACAAGGATTTCATTTTCTTCGAGCGCGCCGAACCTCCGAGATTTGCCCAAGGCGCAGAATTCGACTTCGCCCGCTCCGAGGACAAAGACGCCACGTCGCAGGCCAAGATTCGGCGAATGGCGGAGACTTATCTGGCGAAAGCGCGCGGGATTCTTAACGAAGGTCCTGCGATCGAGGCGATCCAGCATTACTTTGCAAGCATCGACGCGGAAATCCGCGTCGTCGAACAAGCTCGGTTAGCGGCGGAACCGAGCCACCTCCAGGCGCTCCAGGCCTTCGCCGAACGCGCTTACCGCCGTCCCTTGTCGCAAACCGAGCGCAGTGATCTTCTGGCCTTCTATCGCTCTCTGCGCGCGCAGGAGGGTTTGGACCACGAAGAGGCGGTTCGCGATACGATTGTGAGCGTGCTGATGTCGCCGCACTTTTGCTATCGCATGGAACTTTCTGAAACAGTCGAACGTCCTTCCTTCCATGGAACACAAGGCGGGGCGATACTCCCGTCGAGCCCTGACTTCTCTGCCGGCAAAGAATCCAGGACTCGACAGGAGTCTCGCCCCACCCGCGTTGTTCCTTTGTCCGGCTACGCATTAGCCAGCCGGTTGAGTTATTTCCTTTGGTCGAGCATGCCCGACGAAGCACTGCTCGCGCGCGCAGCCGCGGGAGACCTGCATCAACCCCGGATTCTCACCGGTCAAGCGCGTCGCATGCTGCGGGATGATCGCGTCCGAGCCTTGGCCACGGAGTTCGGCGGCAATTGGCTCGATTTTCGCCGCTTCGAAGAACACAACGCCGTGGACCGCGAGCGATTCCCCGCATTCAACCACGGGCTGCGCGAGGCGATGTTCGAGGAGCCGATTCAATTCTTCGTCCGTCTCATCCAGGAGGATCGCCCGGTGCTCGACTTCCTCTACGCCGATTACACTTTCGTCAATCCGATCCTGGCCAAGCACTATGGAATCCCTGGGATCGAGGCCGGTCCGGAGGACTGGGTCCGGATCGATAACGCGCGCCGGCACGAACGCGGAGGCCTCCTGCCGATGGCGGTCTTTCTCACGAAGAACGCGCCGGGCCTCAGGACCAGTCCGGTCAAGCGCGGCTATTGGGTGGTGCGGCGCTTGTTGGACGAACACATCCCCCCGCCGCCCCCGACCGTTCCGGAACTTCCGAACGACGAGGCGAAGCTGGGAAATCTCACCTTGCGGGCAACGCTGGCCAAGCATCGTGAGGACAAGAGTTGCGCCGGTTGTCACGAGCGCTTCGACTCTTTCGGGTTGGTTTTCGAGGGCTACGGCCCAATCGGCGAATTGCGCGCCACCGATCTGGGCGGCCGGCCCGTGGACACACGCGCGACGTTTCCCGACGGCAGCGAGGGCACTGGCCTCGATGGCCTCCGGACCTACTTGCGCCAGCGCCGTCAGGACGACTTCCTTGAAAACCTCTGCCGCAAGTTGCTGAGTTACGCCCTCGGCCGGACTCTCCTGCTTTCGGACGACGCCACGATACAACTCATGCGGGCCAAACTCTCGGCCAATGATCATCGGTTCGGCACCTTGGTCGAGAGCATCGTCACAAGCCCGCAGTTCCTGAACCGGCGCGATCAAGAGGACCCTCGCACAGGAGTGGGCCGATAGCGCATCGAGCCGGCAGTCGTTAGTGGTAGGCCTTGCTCTCCAGCCTTTGAGGTTTTCACCCCATTTCTGAGCGACTGACTTGAGCGCTACAACTGGATCAGCGGAGTCTTGATATGAAAAAGGAAATTCGGGTTCTAATGGTTGAGGACGCCAGCGAAGAGGCGGATTTGATACAGCATGCCCTGCGCGTGGGAGGCTTGACGTTCCGGATTAAGCGCGTGGAGACCAAAGCCCGCTTCCTCTACGAGCTGAAACATGACCCGCCGGATTTGATTTTGTCCGACTTCGGCCTTGCCCGGCTCGACGGTTTTACGGCGCTGGCCATCGCGCGAAAAGCCCGGCCCAACACCCCTTTCGTTCTCATCTCCGGCGCTATGGGCGTGTCAGTCATGATCGACAGTTTGAACAGCGGGGCGACCGGTTGCGTGCTCAAACGGCGCCTCGAAACGAATCTCCCGCCCGTCGTCCGCCGCGCTTTGAGCGCGGCCTCGAACGGTCGGTGTGCGAGCATGGTGCGGCTTGGCCGTAATTCTTCATCCCTTCTTTAGCAGGAAGCGGCATTCTTTGTCGTAGGGACGGCGCGCTGGCGCCGTCCCCGCCTCGTGCAGCGGCGGAACAGCGCGATGTGTCAGTGCAGAACTCAGCCCTCCCGTAGAGGAGAGTTCCGCGCCTGCACGGCGCGGGGACGCCGCGGCGCAGCGTCCCTACCACTCTTGTCGTGTGAAAGCTGCAGGCTAGCGGCCCAGCCTCAGCGTCCTTTGCTCACTAACTTCGATCTTGACCGGCCCAAGCAAGCCCGACTCCTGCAACGGCGAATCCTTCTTCCAAAGCCTCCAGCTTGTGAAGGTGTATCGGCCGGTGGGGCTGGATTTTCCTTCCTCGAACCATTTGGGCCATGACTTCAATGTGCCGTTGGCGTTGCGATCGCTGTCCTCCGCGAGCTGTTCGTCACCGATCATGCGATTGACCCAGAGATTGACAACCTTGACTTCGAGCGTGTTTTCCCCTGGCTTGCAGGCGTCCGTTATCTCCACACGGAACGGAGGCTTCCAAACGATGCCAAGATCTTTGCCGTTAAGTTTCACTTCAGCCATCACGGCCACCTTGCCGAGATCAAGGAAGAGCTGCCGGCCACGCGCGACTAAAGCCGGAGGCATATTAAACGTCTTGGAATACGCGGCGGTGCCCGAAAAATATCTCACTCCGGCGTCGCTGTGCTCGCTCCACGAAATCAGCTTCTCGAAGGTCACCAACTCCGGTGCTCCCCAGCCGGAAGCGAAGCGCACCCGCCACGCCCCGGAAATCTCCAATGGTTCCGGCAGAGCCTTCACCGCCAGCTCGCCGCTTTTCCCGTTCGCTGATTTGAAGACGTACACTCCGGGTTGCGAGACGCGCGCGCGTAGCACGCCGGAGTTGTCCCGCGCCAGTTCGATGGCGCCTGAAACTTGGGGAGCCACCAAGCTCTTCCCGCCCACTTTGGGACCTCGAACCTGTTCACCGGTGGGGCGAGACTCTCGTCGAGCCCTCGAATCCTTACTGCCAATGAAGTCAGGGCTCGACAGGATTCTCGCCCCACCTTGAGCTTCATGGAAGTTTGTCGAGCGAATGTCCAGCACCGGATCACCGTTGCGCGTCACGGAAACGATGCGATCCTCCTCGGCTTTGGCGCCGCCGCGGAAAACGACGAACACCGAGCCGCTCGGCTCGAAACGAATGGGCACCCTCGTCATTCCGTCTGCCATATCATAGGCAGCAATCCGCTCCATGCGCCCGGTGTCAGGCCACCAGAGTTCAGGACGCCTCCCACTCACGCGGAAGGAACAAAGGGTTTCCTCGACCTGCGGATTCTTGTTCGCCAGGAAGTACACGTCGGTCGCGCCAACCGTCTTGTGGATATAGCGGAGGCCCTCCGGCGAGTTCTTCGTCTCGCTGCTGAAGTCCGGAGGCACGCCGAGTTTCGCGAGCAACCGGCACAGGATATTGAGGTCGGGAATCGGATCGAAGGCGGCGGGCGAACTTTCAACCTCCCCCCATGGCGCCATGCCCAGCGGGCCAAGCTCCATTGCCGGCGCCCAGCCGCTCGACGCGGTTGCTTCGGCCATCCAGTTGCCGCTTGCACTCGCGGCCGACTGCCAGCTCGCGTCGGTCGGCACTTCCAGCGTGTGTCCATCGCTGTACTTAATCACGGTGGATGCAATCAGCCCTGCGGGATTCGGACTGTCCGTCGCGTTGACGGCGGCAACGGCGATCAAATTCGTGCCAGGCTTGAGGAACGGCGCGATGTTGAACGAATACGCCCGGTTGAAGTTGTCGCCGCCGCCCGCAAGCCGCCCGTTGATCCAGCACTCGAACGAGTTGTCGGCGGTGATCGCGAGCCGCGCCGAGGCAACGCTTGCTTCCGGATCAAGCACAATGGCACGTCGGAAGTGGCGCCGGCCAGGCGGCGCGGAAGCGGCCGGGTTGCCTTCCCGATGCCAGACCCATTTCGCGGCGCCGAACGGGCTCTCGGCGTCGGATCCCACGATTTGCTTCGGTCGCAACTCGCCGCCCCAGAAGATTCGGCCTTTGCGATACCGGCGTTCCGTGAGTTCCTCGGGAGCTTCCCCGGTACCCCACAGCTCGGCCGCAAGTTCTTTCACCTCATCATCGCATTTCGGATAATCGCTCAGGCTCGGCGACTTGAGCGGCGGCGGGCCGGCGACCGCCGCGCCATCGCTGACCAGCTCCTTGATTTTGCGCAGCAGCCGCGGAGTCATCGTCTCCACCTGCGGGAGCACGAGCATTCGGTAGCTCATGCCATCCGGCAGCACAATTCGGCCGTTTTTCACTTTCATCCGCGTCAGCACGACTTCGGGCGGACACCCGTCGAAGTTGTAGCCTGGCCGGTCGTGACCCGATTTGACCGGCGAGCTGAAGCGTTGCGGCGACCGTTCGGGCGCCAGGAAACATAGGTCGGCGACGAAGAGGCCTTGTTGCAGCAGGAACTGGCAGCGCGCCAGGTATTCGTGCCAGGCGCGCGACTGTTCCCACCAGGTCTGGGTGCGCTCGTAATGCAGGCCCCAGGGGCCCATCGACACGCCTGGGGCGCGGTCCGGCTTTGTCCAGGGTTGAAGCGCGTAGCGATGGAAGACGAACCGATTGATCCCTTCGCAGAAGGCCCAATCGCCGAGGTCCTTCACGTTGGCCGGATGCCCCAGCCATTTCTCCGCGTCTGTCGCCGTGAACGCTTCCGCCCCAAGAATGCGCTTGCCATAGACGTGTGCCGCCGAAGACATCTCGGTGCAACTGTAAGCCGCTCCAAATTTTGCCCATGACCAGAACTCAGCCATCGGTTCGTCCGCGCGGCCGGCGTAGGTCAGGTCATCCGTCGGCGAGCCATCATAAGCTTCGATGGAAAGCCTCATGCCGTTCCGGTGCGCGAGCTCGCGAAAATACCCGGCGTAATTCTCCATCAGCAAATCGTTCACCGTCATGCGCACGTCCCAGAGAAAACGCTCGGAGACTTCGAGGCCATCCACGACATGGCCGCGCATCACCGGCAGCCATGGCAGCGGATCGTAGCCGCGCAGGCGCTGGAACTCCCCGCGGAATCTGGGGGTCCAGTTCTGCGAGCCAGTCTCCCAACTGTCGATATGCGTCGCGACGAGTGTCTTCGTTTCGCCGACGTGCTTCTTGGAATCGTCAATGAGTTTGCCCATTAGTCCGGCGAAGTGGACTTCAGTCGCGTGTTTGCTGAACTTGTCAGATTCAAGGCCGCGACCATCGACGGGCGCCGGATGATTGTCTTTGCCCGTGCTCGTGTGGCCAACGCGCAGCAAGGTCCACTTGCCTTCCGGCACTTCCCACGCGAGCCGCCCGTCTTGGCCGAGCTTGCCGGTGAGATTCGCGATCTGAACGCGCGGAATGACGGCGTTGGAGGGCGGTTTGGGGAAGTTTGCGCGGAGCGGAATTTCCTCCTTGGTCTCCGCCGATTTGCCGCGAATGCGCGGGATGATGTAATTGCTCGCGGGGGTCGGAAAAGCGAACACGGCAATGTCGCGATAAAAGTTCGCCGTGGCCTGGGGCTGCGCAAGAACAGCGTCAAACCGAAGCGGGCCGAGGACATTCGTTTCGGTGCTCACAATCCGCTGCATGGAAAGTTCCGGCGTGATCCACGGGCCTCCGCTGCCGCACCAGCCGGCGTCGTTATTCATGTTCACTTGGAGTCCAAGCCGGTTCGCTTCGGAACAAATGTGCTTGAAAAGCTCGCGCCAAAGCGGCCCGCCGAACTTCGCCGGCCCGGGCGGTGTGCCTTGCGACGTTTCCATGTAAAGCACGCCGCCAATACCCACTCGCTTCATCGCCTCCAGATCAGCGGTGATGCCGTTGCTGGAAATGTTGCCGTCAAGCGGGAACCAATACACCCAGGGCCGCGCGGAGTCGGGCGGATGCCGAAAACCTTTCGCGAGCGCGTCATCGGCCGCGCCGGATGGAGCGCAGATCAAGATGGAGGCGGCAACGGACAAGGCCGGGAATCTAACGGAGGAGGGCGCGGGATGGGCTACTGTTGCTTCCCCCTCACCCCGGCCCTCTCCCCAGGGGAGAGGGAGGATCGTGCGCTGCGGCGTGGCCAGCCGAGGCTCAGCGACTTTTCCAGACGGGGGTGGCGGTGTTCCCTCTCCCTGAGGGAGAGGGCCAGGATGAGGGGGAACGCGACGCGCACAAACCAACCGGTGCAGTCTATTCCAGAGACTTCCCTGTAACAGGGAGGGCTTGGGCTTCAATACTGTCATTGGGGCTACTCCTTTCTTGCAGATGTGCCAGTCTGGACCAATTTTCTCGCGGCTTGAGAGGATTTCGATAGGGCCAACCTGTTCAAAATGACGAAGGACCAAGGACTAATGTCGAATGAATGACGAACGAGGAAAGACTGAAACTGCGTTGGGCAACTGGGAGCGATCCGGGACAACAGATTTCACGGATCGGAGGGCCGATCGTGGTTTTCTTGAGCTTCGGTCTTGGCTAAATGCAGGCATCCCATCTTCCCTGGGAGCCGCACGAGTGGCTACCACTTGGATTATTGGTCATTAGGTCTTTCGTGATTCTTTCGTCATTCGAGCTTCGTCCTTCGTCATTGAACGGCGGGTCGGGTGTGGCTCTGGCTGCGCCGTGCTAGTTGCGTGTCCGGTTGTCTCCAGTTTCCGCAGCGCTCGTTGCCGAGCGGGCAAATTCTGGAACAACAATCTACTCGGGCGGGCGCTGCCGCATTGACCTGTGTCAACGCATCTATTGCCGGAACGAAGTCGAATCGGGACTCTACGATGAAACTCTCCGCTCGCCGCATAGGTCTCTGCAAAAGTCACTGCGCGGAACTGCCCAAAAGCCCCTCACCCTTTATCCCTCTCCCCGCGCTGATCGCCAGCTTCCCATTCACCAGCGCGAGGAGAGGGGCAGGCGTGAGGAGTTCATGTATTGATGAGACCAGGGGATGGATGACATGGAGCAGACTTGTAGTCCCGCCTTTAGGCGGCCAAGTCCGGCTAAAGCTGGGACTACGGACGACGGGCTGTCGTCCGTCCCAAGGTCTCCGCAGTAGGCATGCAAGAATCAGTACCTTCGTAGTCGCAAAACTCGTCGCGTTTGCTCTCTTCGCTCTGCGTGTGGTGGCCGTCGAGACGAATTGCCCGCGGCCAGCCATCGACTTCTGCTTCGCCCCGCCGTCATGGCAGACGGCGATCTGCCTGCCGGACGACTGGCAGAAAACGCTCGTCGGCAAAGACGGCGCGCTGCTTTACGATTATCCGGGAAAGTTCGCCGGCTTCGGAACGAAGATCACCTTCAGCATCGACGGCGCGCAGTGGCTGAAACAGGAACTCGCGTCGCCACGCGTGCCAATCGTACGGACGACCAAACGCGCCGGGCAGATTGACATCCTTGAGGAAACGTTTGCGGCAGCGCCGGCACCCGCAAGAAAAGGGCCGGAAAATGAGTCGGGCGTCCGGACCGGCGGCGAGACGGCGGCCGGAAAACCGCCACGGCACGATTTGCTGATCGCCACGCTTCGCAACGCCGGAGGAGTGGCGAGCGACCTCACACCGACGCTCACGATCGAAAGCGCTTCTGAAATCACGCCGCAGCCCGATGGGCGGCGCGTTCTGGTTGGCCGTATGACCACTCTGTTTTGTCCACAGCCGTTCACAAGTAAGATGAGCGGCACGCTCACCAACAGGGTTGTGCTTGCCTTTCCTCAGACCTCGCTTCCTCCAAAAAGGGAATTTCGTCTGGCCTTCCGTGTCGCGCGCGGAGAAAACGCGGCCGCCCTTCCAGGCCATGTGGCCGAGGCAGAGTCGCTGCGCAAAAAATCACAACGCTTCTGGGAGAAGCTGGACTTGCCCTATGGCCGGATCGAAGTGCCTGATGCCGGTGTGCAGGCGCTGCTTGATTCCGCGATCCGCAATATTTACCAGGCCCGCGAAATCAAGAAAGGCCTGCCCGCGTTCCAGGTCGGACCCACCTGTTACCGCGGGCTTTGGGTGGTCGATGGCTCCTTCCTGCTCGAAGCGATCACTTATCTCGGCCGCACTAACGAGACGCGGCCTGGCGTGAAATACTTGATGAGTTTTCAGCGGCCGGACGGCGGGTTCATGTTGATCGACGGCCATTGGAAGGAAACCGGCATCGCCCTTTGGGCCATCACCCGGCACGCCCGGTTGACCGGCGACACAAACTGGCTGCGCTCAGTCTGGCCGCAGGTCGAACGCGGCATAGCCTACATCGGCGTGATGCGTCAGCTTGCGTCAGCGGACAAAAGCGCGCCGAACTGCGGGCTGATTCCCGATGGGTTCAGTGATGGCGGACTTGCCGACAAAGTTCCCGAATACACCAACATTTACTGGACGCTCGCGGGAATGCGCGCAGCCGTGGAGGCCGCCTTCTGGCTCGGCCATGCCGCTCAAGCCGCCGAGTGGCAGCGCGCCTACGATGACTTTTATGCCGCATTCCGTCGCGGAGCCGAACGCGACTTGAAGACCGACGCACGCGGCCTTCGCTACCTTCCGATTCGCATGGCGAAGGGCGAAGGCATCCCGCCCCAGAAGGCGCAATGGGCGTTCCTGCACTCCATCTTTCCGGGAAAAGTTTTCGCGGCCAACGATCCGCTCGTGCAAGGGAACATGGCGATGCTGCACGCCGTCGAATCGCAGGATCTCGTCTTCGACACCGGCTGGTTGAAGGATGGCATCTGGACTTATTTCGGATCGTTTTACGGGCACGCCTGGCTCTGGCTGGGTGACGGGCAAAAGGCCGCGCGCACGCTCTACGCGTTCGGCAACCACGCATCGCCCCTGCTTTGCTGGCGCGAGGAGCAGAAGCCGGTCGGGCAGGGCGCACCAGTCGTAGGCGACATGCCCCACAACTGGGCGAGCGCGGAATTCATCCGGCTGACCCGGCACTGTCTTGCGCTCGAACGCGGAGGCGAATTGCACCTTTTCGAAGGCTTTCCGGCTCGATGGGCGCAGCCCGGCGCGGTCACGCGCATGCGCGATGTGCTGACCGAGTTTGGCCCGCTTTCGTTCAACTTCACCGTCGCGAAGGATGGCGGGAACGGTTTGCTGAAAGTTACGCCGCCAAAACGCCATCCGCCCTCGCGCATCGTCCTGCACCTGGACGGGTGGACTGGACAAGGCGGGACAATGGAGTTGCCGGCGCATCGACGGTCCTCGCACCGAATTCAAATCAAAGTGCCGGCTGGCGGGCCTGATATTGAACCCAAATGATGAAGAGCCAAATCCGGTGGAGCGTCGGTCTCAGCAAATCTGCGCTACGAAACTGTCGGGCTTTATGCCGGCATAACTGATCGATTGCCAAATCTGAAAACAATGATTCCTGCACATATGAGAAGCACCCCACCCCACTCAGCAATTCTCATTTTGGCCGTTTGTAGTCCCGGCTTTAGCCGGCCAGCGCACAGAAACCGGCTAAAGCCGGGACTACTTACGGGTCGACGGACAGGGCCCGATGCCAAAATGAGAATTGCTGCACCCCACTCGAGCGACCACCATTCCCTTAGAACATGTTTGAAAATGTTGGGCAGACGCCTTGTCTGCCGGTTCATGGGGCATCATTGCCCCGTGCTTCGAGCGGCAGGATGCCGCTCGAACCGGCAGGCTGGAAGCCTGCCCCACATTGCCGGACAGATTCTTATCGGCAAAATCTGGCTCGCCCGGTTTTGCAGCCTCGGACTGGCCTTAACCACTCCCTTTCTCGTCCACGCAGAGCGCACGACGTTGTCGCTCGATGGGACTTGGCGCATTGCCGATAGCATCTCCGCGACCGACATGCCGGCCGCATTTCCTGCGACGGTCTCCGTCCCCGGCCTGGCCAACCTCGCCAAGCCCGGATTCAAGGACATCGACAAGTTCATCAGCCGCGAGAACCTCGCCAATCGCATCCGCGCCAAGCTGTCGCCCGAAGAATGGTTGACCAATTATTGGAAGGGCAAGTTGGACCAGGACCGCAACTACTTTTGGTATCAAACGACCTTTCGCTCCCCGGAGCCGCACGCGGTCGCACTCCTCAAGATTGCCAAAGCTCAGTTCGGCACCGCCGTCTGGCTCAACCACCTGAAGATCGGCGAATATGCGGGATGCTTCACCGCGAGTTATTTCAAGCTCAACGGCGCCATCCGGTGGAATGCGGAGAACACTCTCCTCATTCGCATCGGCGCGCACCCAGCCGTGCTGCCGGACAATTATCCCACCGGCTCCGACTTCGAGAAGATCAAGTGGACGCCCGGCATTTACGACAGCGTGTCGGTGATCTTCTGCGACAATCCGGGCATCGAAACGATTCAGGTTGCTCCGCGGGTCGCGTCCGGTGAGATCGTCGTCCAAACCAAGGTGAAGAACCATGGCGCCACGCCCGCCACGGCGTCGCTTGCGCACCGCGTGAAAACCTGGAAGGGCGGCAAGCAACTCGCCGCGGGCGCGCCTGAAATCGTCGCCCTTCAACCTGGCGAAGAGAAAGAGTTTGCCCAAACCATCCGAATTCCCAACGCGCACCTTTGGTCGCCGGAAGACCCGTTCCTCTACGTGCTCGAGTCGAGCACCGGTGGCGACTCGGTGGAGACGCGGTTTGGCATGCGCGAGTTTCGATTCGATGCCGCCACCAAGCGCGCCTATCTCAATGGCAAAGTCTATTACCTGCGCGGCTCGAACATTACGCTGCACCGCTTCTTCGAGGACCCGCTTTGCCGGGATTTGCCCTGGCAGGAAAGCTGGGTGCGCAAGCTGCTCGGCGACCTTCCGAAAAAAATGCATTGGAATTATTTCCGGTTCTGCATCGGACCGGTGCCAGACCGCTGGCTGGAGATTTGCGACGAAGCCGGCTTGCTCATCCAGAACGAATTCTTCGTTTGGACCGGCGGCCCAGGCTGGTACAAGGGCTATTCGCGCGCTCATGATCCCGACGAAATGGTCCGCCAGTATCGCGATTGGATGCGCGACAACTGGAATCATCCCAGCGTGGTCGTCTGGGACGCCAACAACGAAACCAAGGACGAAATTTTCGGATCGAAAATCATCCCCGTGGTGCGCCCGCTCGATCTTTCCAATCGACCGTGGGAGAACAGCTACAACTCTCCCGCGGGGCGCGACGATCCGGTCGAAGATCATCCCTACCTGATGTCCGGTTATCACTTTGGCCGGGGCAGCTTCCAGATGACAGACCTGGAGAAGATGGACGGCAGACCGCGGAAGGGCGTTCTGCCTTCAGACAAGCACGCGCCGCTCATCAATGAATACGGCTGGCTCTGGCTGAATCGCGATGGGACGCCGACACGCCTGACGGAAAAGGTTTATGAGCGCTTGATGGGCACGACCAACGCCAGTCCTCGGGAGCGTTTGGATCTCTACGCGTACTTGCTCGCCGGGAAGACCGAGTTCTGGCGCGCCCACCGGCACTACGCCGGGATCATCCATTTCGTCTATCTCACGTGCAGTTACCCTGGTGTTTATACGGCGGACCATTTCGCCGACGTCACGAAACTCAAGCTCGATCCCGCCTTTGCGGATTACATGGGCGAAGCTTTCAAGCCGTTGGGCGTTTATCTCAATTTCTTCCAGCCCACTCTGATCGCCGGCTCGAATCGCACCTTCCAGGTGCGGCTCGTCAATGATCGGGATCGCGCCGCTGACGGCACGTTGACGTTGGTTCTGGAAGGCGCGAATGGAAACGTGATCGAACAGGTCGAGCGAGCTTTCTCGCTCGGTCCGCTGGGGGACACGTCTCTGGAAGTCCCGCTCACAGTTCCTCGGAACTTGACAGGCCGATGCACGGTGAAAGCGGTCGCCAAAGCCAGAGACAAGACGTTTGGCGAGGCCACACAAAGCCGGCGGTGGATCACGATTTCTCCCGCTCAATGATGAGAGTGAACCGGCGTATCGGCGTGTCGGGGTTTCGGCGAACCAATGGCTTCACCGACGCCTATTTAGCTTTCCATGAGCCAGCCATCGGAGCGCGAGCGGCTCGCCCGCGAGATTCGCAGCTCCTTCCGAAAGTGCGGGCGAGCCGCCCGCGCTCCGGTTCATGCGCCCAATGCGCGCCAGATTTCGCTTGGTGGCTCCCCATGAACCGGGTGCCACGCACATGGCGATTTGCCCATCGCTGTGAACCGTGCGCTGTCGCCGCTGGCGCTATGCGTAGGTCGATTCCGTTCTTCGCAATTGGGCTGTTGCTCCTGACAGCCTGTTGCGGCTTGGCTTCAAGTCCGAGCGTCACCGTCCTCGATCTGAACAAGCTTCCCTTCTTCCTTGGCCGTGAATATTTCGTGCTCCGCAGCGCCCGGGCGCAGATGATTGTGCAAGCGGACCGCGCGGACCTCGGCCCAGGGTTAACGTGGATGCTGTTCGATGTTCAGGATGCCCGGCAAAGCGTCCGCAAAGAAGGCGCCTTCAACTTCATCCCCGGAGAGGGTTTTGGGCATAGCGCGCTCGTCGTCAAGCTCGGTCAATTCCCATTCACGGCGCTCGGGCATCGGACGGAGACGCGATGGACAATCTCCGACGGCATTCCGGCGGTCGAGGCCGTTTGGTGGGCCGGCGGAATTCGAGTGACCGAACGCCTGAGCGCCTGGGCCAACGCGGGCGCGTTTCGAAGGTCCATTCGACTCGAAGGAGCGCATTTGGTCGGCCCTGAAACAGTGAGCCTTCGATTGGAGCTTCCGCCCGGCGAGTGCGAACGCGTCGGCGGTATCCTGCTCCAAAACGGGCGTGGCGCCCGCCTGGCCTTGGGCGTTCTCGGCCGGGAATCCTCAAGTTTCCGCTCCCTCAACTTTTCCCATAGGTCTGCAGAAGCACCCCTCACCCCATCCCTCTCCCCTCTGAGGGGAGAGGGTGTCCGAAGGACGGGTGAAGGGTCCCACAGGGGCGACGTGCGCGTTTCTGGTTCAGAGAATTCTCATGCTTCGAACCCCAGCCAGTCGTGCGGCATTGAGATCGGGCCAGTGTCCGTCTTGCCGGGCCAAGCCGTGAGCCTCGAGACTGTGCTGGTCGTCCAAATCCCGGCCGGAGACCAAAAGTCGTTGCTTGAGCAGGCCGAAGGGCTGGTCCGGTCGGGCGCCACAGCCGAGACCGCTGCCACCCGAGATGAGTGGTCCGCCTCCTCAGTGGTGATCACCGGCGACCAGACCGTGCAGGGCATCTTCGACAAGGCGCGCTTCGGTCTGCCCGGCATGATTGCGGATGACGGCACCATGGATGCCGGCATTTTTGAATACGGCGCCCAATGGGTTCGCGATACATCCTGCACCGTCCTGGGAGCGCTTCACGCGGGGCACATCGAGATCACCCGCGCGGCCTTGCAGCGCGTGTTGACCAAGATGATCAACCGAGAAGGTGCGACCATGATTGCCAATGCGTTTGAGAAGCCGGATCTCGAGCAGTTCGACCAAATGGGCGAACTGCTGCACGTCTTGCGCGCGTGGCGGGATTGGACGGGCGATGATTCGCTCATCCGCGAGCATCGCGAGCTGTTGTTGGCGCTCATTGAGCGTCCCCTCCGGCCTGAATTCCGCGACGAGACGGGAATGGTCCACAACCGCCGCGAGTTTTGGGAACGCACGTTTACCGACGCGTACGAACTGGCCTACCAAACCTACGTCATTCTCGGATTACGGGAGGCCGCGGAACTGGCGCCGTCATTGGGCGCTGTTGATCGCGCCGAACGCTGGCGCGCCGAAGCGGACAAGATGCTCCGGGCCGTGCTCAGCCATCCGACGCGTTCGCTGACCGATCAGGGCCGGTTGATCAAGCGGCGCAAGGTCACGGGCCAGATCGCCGATCAGCCCGACGGCTTCAAAGGCTTTCAGCCGGACGTGCCGTTGAACACCGAGCAACACCATTTGCTCTTGCCGGATGCCTCCATGGCCTTGCCCATCGCTCTGGGCGTAGTGGACCCACGCTCAGAGTTGGCGCGCCGCACCCTCGATGATCTCGAACAACTTTGGAACACCCGCTGGTCCGACGGCGGCTACGACCGCTACCACACCAGCACCCAACCCGATCAGCCCGGTCCGTGGCCGTTTGCGACCACCTTCATCTTGCGCGCCCAGCACGACGCCGGCTTGTATGACCGCAGCCGCCGCTCGTTGGAATGGCTCGACACCTGCCAGGGTGGACGCGCCGGCTTCTGGTTGGAGGAAATTCCCTCCGTCCGGTCCCTCAGCAAGTCGTGCGGCCTAGTTTGCTGGACCTCCGGCGAAATCGCCTTGTTCGTCGTGCGGCATTATCTCGGAGTGCGCTTCGGCGAGCGAGGCCAAGTCCGAATCCGGCCCGCGCTCTATCCCGGCAGCCCGCCCGTTAAGGCCGATTTGCGGTTCCGTCAAAGCCGCCTGCGCCTGGAGATCGACGGCAGTGGCCCGGTCAAGGTGGCGCTGCTAAACGGCCAAGCGGCAGAGCTAAGCCGCGCCGGCGAAGTGTGCCTGCCTCTGGATTTTGCCGGTGGAACCGTGGTGATCCGCTGTGCTGAACGATGAGCTGGCACGCAGAAACAAGAATGACAAAGCATTTCGACCTCAAGTCGGCAGCGAACCACCGATGCACACTACTAGCCTTCCTCTTGGTTGGGTGGCAGGTTGCCACGCAAAACGGGCTGGTAGCCCATTCCACCCTCATTTTGAAACCCGCTCAAAACGGCCCTGCCAATCACTTAGGACATGAACACCGATGCTGCTTCCTGGCTTTGCGCCGTGACGTTTCTCGCAACCACGTTTTGCGCTTGTGCCGCGGAAAAGGCGCTGGAAAGGCCGGCCACTCCGCAATCGCCGGCTCAGTTCCTGGAAGACAAGGCGCGAAAGTTGATCGCCGGATGCCGCGTCCGCGCGAACGACGGCACAACGTTCTTCACGCCCGACGGCCAAGGAAATTACCGGGCGCTGTGGACGCGCGACTTTGCTTACATGGTGGAGAACGCCGGCAATCTGATGTCCATTGACGATGTCGAATCCTGCTTGCGCGCTCTGATCCGCGGCGTGCGCGCCGACGGCGCAGCGCCGGACCGCGTGCGGCCCGATGGCGTGGCGGTGTACGTCGCGGGCCCGGAGAATCGTCCGCTCGGCGAACCGAACATTGATAACGCGCAATTCTTAGTCATCGCGGTGGACGAGTATTTGCAGCGCCTGCCGGGAGCGCGCCGGCGCGGCCTGTTCACGGAATGGGCCCCAACATTTGATCGCGCGATGAATTACATCCCGCGCAGCACGAATGGGCTTGTCTATAACGATCCTGCCAAACCGCATTCACCGTACGGCTTCACCGACACGGTCGGCAAAACCGGGGAACTGTTGTTCGAGTCGTTGCTTGACTGGACCGCGAGCCGGCGTCTCGCCGCCCACTACCTTGATGGCGGCGATGAAAGATCGGCGAAAACTCACTCGGCCCGGGCGGCGATGACCGAAGGGAACCTCGCCGTACTATGGGACGACAAAGCCGGCGCGTTCCTCGCGGCGGCCAGGGATTGCCGTCAAATCGATGTATGGGGCAACGCCTACGCGATCTGGCTGGACTTTCCTCTCGGCGGAAAGCGCGCGCGTGTCTTGAGATTCCTTCAGGAGAACCGCGAAGGCTTCATTTGGCATGGACAGGTCCGGCATCTGCCCGCGGGTGAGCACTGGCAGCGTCTCCTCACGCCGGTGCCGCCCGGTCGTTACCAGAATGGCGCGTATTGGGCCACGGCTTCGGGGTGGATGATGTGGTCACTGGCCCAGAGCGACCGTTCCCTCGCCCGGCGGATGTGGAACGATTTGATCGACGACTTCAAGCGCGGCGACGTTTGCGAGTGCGTGAACGAAGGCTACCGCCAATTGCCGAGTTACGTCGTGAGTGCGGTGAATCCTCTCGCAGCCGCGCGGCGGCTTGGGTTTTGACCATCCAAGATGGGACTCGCCGTCGCAATTCTCATTATGACCCGTATGTAGTCCCGGCTTTAGCCGGCCAGCGCGAGAAAGCCGGCTAAAGCCGGGACTACAATCGGGTCGCAGTTCGCGCCTGTCCTCAAAATGAGAATTGCTGGACTCGCCGTCATTCGGCAGTGACTGGCCGGTGGTACGTTACACTTGCACTTTTTCTGCAACAAAGGAGTGGAGTCATTCGATTCGTTCGGAAACGAAAGCGTGGCCAAGAGTACCACGGTCGCGGCCATCCTCGTCCACAATTCGTAAGCTCACACGATACGCGCTCGGCGCGGCGCGAATTGCTTTGTTCACACGGAATACCTCGTTTGGATCAACGCGCCCGAGGTTCTCCTGGGCGACGGGATTCCCGAGATTGTCCTTCGCGATGAGTTCCGCGTGCCCGCGAAAGAATACGCCGAACGTGCCTTCAACCCGCAGCCACTCCGAGTTGCGTCTCACAGTCAGTGGTGCGTGCACCGCACCAGCGCTGGTCACCTCCACGATCGGTCTCGGACACCGCGTCGCGAACCAGTCGATTTGGAAATGATAATCCTCGCCGGGCTGCAAGGTGACCAGCGGCGCGAGAATTTCCGATTCCATGAAGTAAGGCGTTTCCTTCGGATCGGCGGCGTTGGTGAGGGCGCTGCCATTGAGGATGAACTCGCCCGCGCCGTTCAGCCAAAACTCGACGGTCGAACCGTCGGGATAACTCGCTTCCGGGAAATAGGCAAAGCGCGCGACGAAACAGTGATCGCTCTTTCCATTCGCGACCGCGAGCCAGCCATCCGGTGAATCGAGACCAACTTTGCCGACGCGGTAATCGTATTTCACCGCGAACAAGCCACGGGCGTAATTCGGCAGCCAGCTCGCATGCGTCGCCTGTCCAAACAACGGCGAAAACCCTTTCGGATGCGCGCTCGAACGGTTGAGCGGCGTGTAGGCCCAGAAGTCGTTGTTGAAATTTGCCGGCGCGACCGGGTCCGATGTGTCGTGCTGTGTCACTTCCCAAATGGCCCAGCGCACCGGGCGGTGGCTCGCGTTTTTCATGGCGCAATCATGACGCACGCGAGAGCTCCCGGCGAAGAGACGAACCGTGCGCGAAAACTGAATTCCAGTCCGCTCGTCTTCGGGGCTGGTGACTGTGACGGCGACTTCGTCCGGACGGCTCGTAGTCATCGTCGCTCGGTAGCGACCGCCATCCAGCACGGGATCCGGCGGACCAGGCCATTGTTGATCGGTTTCCCAGCCCTGCGGCGCGGGCCAGAGCTTGCTGCCCCCGTAATTCTTCCAACCACCGTTGCGGCCGCCGTTTTCTTCAGGCGGAAAAACCTTTCCGGCCAGATCGGCATTAACAAAGAAATACGGATGACCCGCCAACTGAAATTGAATGACGCGGCCGCCGATATCCGGCGCGACTTGGATCGACACGATGCCATTCGTCAACGAAAAGGCGTTCCAGCCGCGGAAGCTTCCCTGCTCCATGCCGCAAGGGACACCTGCGCTGGCAGGCCAGGCCAGCAGGGAAGCGTTCAAGGCAGCCATCACCAGGGTGTACCGAGCACGAGCCGGTGCGCAGCGTATCGTCGGACCGAAGCGAACCATTGAAGAGTGCATAGTTAACTCGACATGAATCAGGCCCCTCACCCAAAGGCACCGAAACAAGGCACCGATTAGTGATCGAGTTTCAACACCGTTTCGACCGGCGAGGCGCCGGCCGGAACACGCGAGGGCGCGTGTGCTCCCCGTGCCAGACTTCATACTTACGGCTCGGATATTTCGCTCGGCGGCGTAAAGAGAGAGCGCACTTGTTCGGCTGTGATTTCGATCTCTGGCTGGAACTGATCGCTGCCCATGTAGCGCAGCAAACTGTGACGGAACTGGCGCGCGACGATGTTTCCATCCGGATCGTGTTCCAGATCGATGCTACAAACGATCAGCTTTCCGCCGCCGGCTTTCGCCTCAAAAACAAGACCGAGGCGCCGAGCCGTCAGCCAGTCGTCGATCACCTGCACGGTTGGGCGAAGCGCCACGGGCAGGTCGTCCAGAATCATCGCTCCGGCGCGGGTGATGAGATACCACCACTGCCAGTTGCTGTGCTCATCGGTCGGAAACCCGGCGAAGAGCGGATGCTTCGGGTCGCACAGAATGCCGAGCGTGTGCGGGGGCTGCCGCTTCGTCCACGCCGTGTTCCAAAAAATGCTGGAGAAGCCGAGCTCGACTTTGCCGAGTCTCTTGTCAGGCGCCACCCGGTGGGGCGGGATCAGCAGCAATACTTTTCCGCCCAATTTCAACGCTGCCAGCACCGCGTCATTCCACTCGTTGGCGAGGGTTATTGGGGAGTCGTTGGGATATGTGACACCGTTTGGTGATCGGACGTCGCGTTCCCCCTCACCCTGGCCCTCTCCCTCAGGGAGAGGGAATGCTGCGGCTCGCACATAGAC
>JACQWK010000174.1 GCA_016209525.1 Verrucomicrobiota bacterium | reverse complement strand
CGGCGTCCAGCAATTCTCATTTTGGCAACGGGCGCGGTTCGTGACCGTAAGGCGGACACTCCTGTCCGCACATTTTCGGAAGTCTTGCGGACAAGAGTGTCCGCGTTACGGCCAAAATGAGAATTGCTGGCGGCGTCCCCACCTCATTTCGTATGGGGAGGATGCGGGTTAGAGTCGGAAGTGTGTCGAACGCGTGTGGCAATATGCTTGTCCTGGATTTTGAGGGGACCAAGGCGAGGGCTGAACAAGGGAGCATCAGCGCCCAGTATAACTTGGGTGTCATGTTCGATCATGGCATGGGTGTGACGGAGGACCCGGCGGAAGCGGCGCGGTGGTATCGGCGCGCTGCGGAACAAGGGGACGCCGAGGCACAGTCCAATTTGGGCGTATTGTACGACGCGGGCCGAGGGGTGAGCCAAGACTTCGTCGAGGCGGTGCGATGGTACCGGCGAGCCGCCGAACAAGGCCATGCCCGCGCCCAACATAACCTCGCCCTGATGTACGAGAATGGCCTCGGGGTAAAGCAGAATGATGCCGAGGCGGCTGAATGGTATCGGCGGGCGGCCGAACGCGGCGTGGTCGAGGCCCAGAGCAATTTGGGCTGTCTTTATGCCCATGGCCGCGGTGTGCCGCAGGATTACGCGGAAGCGCTGAAATGGCATCGCCGCGCGGCCGAACAGGGATTCGCCCAAGCGCAGTTCAATCTGGCGGTCATGCACGCCAAAGGCCTGGGAGTTCCCGTGGATTACATCGAGGCCTACACTTGGTTCAGCCTGGCGGCGGCGCAGCGTTACACCGCGGCGGTCAACGTCCTCTACCTGTTCGCTCAAGTGATGTCGCCGGCACAAATTGCAGAGGCTCGCCGGAGGGCGGCGGAAATGGGAGGCCAACGGTGAGGATTTGCCGTCCTTCTCAGCAAACTGTCGAAATCCGAAACAAATCCGAATGACGAAAACTCGAAGTTCGCAGCGTCAGCCGCGTGCCTTCTACCAGTTGAGAATATGGATTTCAGATTGGTTTCGGGCTTCGGATTTCGGATTTCGATTTCGAGTACCGCTCCGCGGCCCCGGGCCGCCTCGCCAGCTTCGAGCGCGCAAAATCGCAGCCGCTGGGATTTGATTTGCCCCCGCCCGCCGTTCTGATTAGCTTCTCACGCCAAAAACGGAACCCTGGCGCAACCGTTCAACAGATTTCACCGACCATGACGAAACCTGCTTTGTCCCCGACGGAACTCACCGAACTGATCGTCGGCATCAACCGGTTGGCCCGGAACCTTTGGTGGACCTGGAACCAGGAAGCTCAGGAAATCTTTCACGAACTTTCGCCGCGGAGCTGGCAGAACCTCTACCACAACGCGGTCGCGGTGTTGCGTGAGGTCTCCGACAAGGAACTTCGCGTGCGGCTCCAGGACCAGGAATTCGCCCAACGCGTTCGGGAAGCCTTGCACAAATTCGAAGCTTATCTGAACGAGCAGGACACTTGGGGCCGGCAAAATGCTCCCCAACTCCAGGCCAACCCCGTGGCCTATTTCAGCGCCGAGTTCGGCTTCCACGAGACCCTGCCGATCGCGGCCGGAGGCCTCGGCATCCTCGCCGGCGATCATGCGAAGTCCGCCAGCGACCTGGATCTCGGTTTCGTGGGCATCAGCCTTTATTATCGGGAAGGTTATTTTCAGCAAAGCTTCAACCACGAAAACTGGCAGATCGAGGTCTATCCCCTTCTGAACCCCAAAAATCTCCCGGTGGAACCGGTCTTGGACGCGAAAGGCGAGCCGGTGATTGGCACCGTCGAGATCGCGATGGCGCAAGTGTATTTTCGCGCCTGGCGCGTGAATGTGGGACGCTGCTCGGTGTACTTGTTGGACACGGACCTGCCCGACAACGAACAGCGCTACCGGGATCTGACTTTGCGCGTGTACGGCGGAGACAGCACGACCCGCATCATGCAGGAGATCCTCCTCGGAGTCGGCGGGGTGCGCTTGCTCCGAGCGCTCGGGATTGAGCCTTCCGTGTTCCACATGAACGAAGGGCACGCCGCTTTTTTGACATTGGAGCTCATCCGGGAGAAATTGGCGGAAGGAAAATCCTTTCCCAAAGCGGTCGCCGCCACGCGCGATCAGTGCATTTTCACGACGCATACGCCCGTGGAAGCCGGTCATGACCGCTTCAGCCGCGATTTGATCGGTTACGCGCTGTTCAAGATGCACAGCCAGCTCAAGCTCTCGGTTTCGGATCTGATGGCCTTGGGACAAGTCGAAGAGGAGAGCGAGACCGAACTGTTTTGCATGACGGTCCTGGCGTTGAAGTTGTCTCGGGCCGCCAATGGCGTCAGCGAATTGCACGGCCAAGTCAGCCGCCGCATGTGGCAGCCGCTTTTCCCCAAGAAGCCGGTGGATCAGGTGCCGATCGGCCATATCACGAACGGAATTCACTTGTTGGGCTGGATGAAAGGTCCCGTGCGCCGTTTTTGGCGGCGCAAACTCGGACCGGACTGGGAAAAAAACATCAATGCCACGGAGTTCTGGGCGCGGATGGCCGATCCGGAGTTCATCTCGGACGAAGAAATCTGGGCGTTGCGCTATAAACTCCGGCGCGAGCTGATTGAGTTCACGCGTAGGCGTCTTCTCATCCAAGGCCAGCGTCTGACGGTGGGAGACTTCATTGCCTTCGATCACTTGCTGAATCCGGACGCCCTGACCATCGGTTTTGCCCGGCGCTTCGCCACTTACAAGCGGGCTCCTCTCATCTTTCAACAATTCGACAACGTCGTGAAATTGGCCGCCGACCGCCACCGTCCGGTCCAATTCATTTTTGCCGGCAAAGCGCATCCCAAGGACGAGGAAGGCAAACGTTACATCCAGCACATCCTGCACTTGAGCAAATTCACCGAGCTGAAGGACCACCTGATTTTCATCGAGAACTACGACGTCCACGTGGCCCGGCAAATGGTTTCCGGGTGCGACGTTTGGCTCAACAATCCTCGCCGTCCTTTGGAGGCTTCGGGCACGAGCGGCCAAAAGACCGCCTGCCACGGATGCTTGAATCTCAGCATCCTCGACGGATGGTGGCGCGAAGGGTACGACGGAAGCAATGGTTTCGCCATCGGCGACGATTCTCACCCGGACAACGTCGAAGAACAGGACCGTCAGGACAGCGAGAACCTTTACCGAGTGTTGACCGAGGAAGTGATTCCGATCTTTTACAACCGCGACGCCCAGGGAATTCCACGCCGTTGGATCGCGAAAATTCGCCAAGCCATGGTCACGCTCGTGCCCCAGTTCAACACCTGGCGCATGGTGCAGGATTACGCTCAAAAATATTATCTGGCACGGTGAAGACTGTGCCGGAAAAAGCCGTACGGTCGCTTCGTTGTTGTCACTTATTGAGAAGACCGCGAGATGGACGACAGCTCGGCGTTCGTAGTCCCGGCTTTAGCCGGTCCGGGCCGCCTAAAGGCGGGACTACAAATCTTTTCCGTGTAGTCCATCCCACGGTCTCCTCTGTGATCCATACCGCTGTCCGGGCTTCTTTTACCCTGGAAAAAGCAGTTGAGCCGCAAAAGAACGCATAGATCGCAAAGACAGAGGAGTTTTCATAAACACGCTCCTTCACCGAACGAGTGAGTTTGGCCGGCATCCGTCCTCTCTTCTCTTTGAGTTCTTTGCGCTCTTTTGTGGCTAATCAACTGCCGGATTTAGGTTTACAGCTTCCCGACGGCGCGGCTCAGCGCGTATTGCGCCTTGTTGAACTCGGCGATCGCCTTGAGGTAATCCAGCCGGGCGCGCGTCAAGTCTTGCTCGGCTTGGATCGTTTCCAGCACGATGCCGACGCCGAATTGCTTTCGGTCCTGGGCGAGTTGCAGGCTCTTTTCCGCCGCGCGCAACGATCTCTCGGCTGTGCCGATTTGGTCGGCCAAGGATTGGAGCCGCGTGAACGATTCGATCACCTGCCGCGTGATCTCATCGCGCAACTTCTCCTGGCCGAGTTGGGCGACCTGCAATCGGGCTTCCGCGGATCTCTTCCTGCCGACATCAAACAGCCCGCCCGGACCAATCCGCCAGCCCAAGCTCAACGCGTAATCTTCAGACGATCCGAAGTTGCCCGTGGCACTGCCTCGGCCTCCGCCGAAACCGCCCGCAGCGGCCTGCGCGCCGACCGCGGGAATCCACGGTCCATACACGACTCCGTTGCGGGAATGCTGAGCCGCCGCAATAAAGGACTGGCTTTGCTTCGTCTCGGGCCGGTTCACCAGGGCCTGCTGCACGAGCGGGGCCAGCGCCGTGTTCGTCGCGATCACGGAGAGCGGCAGGAGTTCGTTGTCGAGGCCGTGAAGCTCGATCGCCGGATCCAGATGGAGAGTCTGCGCCAGGCGCGCGGCGACTACGCGCTGCTGTTCGGCGGATTGGCGGCGGATGAGCCGATTGCGCTCGGTTTGGACCAGAACACGCAGTTCGTCGCCCTTGAAAGCGATTCCAGCTTCGACGGCGCGTTGAATCTGAGCGTAGTAATCCTCGGAAATTCGCACCGCTTCGTCGGCCACGTCCACCGACACCTGCGCGAACAGCAACTCCCAGTAACCTTGCGCGGCCGCCAAGGCGCTTTCCTGGCGCTGGGCATCCAGGGCATGTCCAGCCACGTTCGCGAGTTGTTTTGCGGCTAAAGATTTGTAGATCGCATCGCCGAAGTCCCACTGAGCCGAGAGCGATCCACCGGCGGCGTAGGATTGCTTGTCCGCGTCGAACACATTCCCGACGACATCCTGCAGCCGGCCCTCGTGCCGGCGGTAAGCGATTCCGGGCGACAGCCAAGGGAAGAACTGAGACAGCGTGATCGCGTGATTGGCCTTGGCTTCGTTGAGCCGTTCGCGCGCAATTTCAACGTCCAGATTCTGCGCACCGGCCAGGCGCAAGGCCGTGGCCAAGTCAATGGAATGAACGTTGGTGTCGCCGGCGATTGGCGCTGCCGTTGAGGGCTCCGCTGGCCGAGCGGACGCCATGCATAGACAGGCAGCCGCGACAGCGATTTTTGCCAAAGCAAGAACGGCTTTGTGAAAGCAACGGCCAAGGTTGGAGGAACTCCGATGGAAGCGCGCTGCAACGGCAAGGGCTGCGGCTGCTTCCCCCTCACCCCGGCCCTCTCCCTCAGGGAGAGGGGGAATCCTCCGCAGCGCGCGGACGAACGAGGCATGCAGGCATTGGCGAGGCACAGCGATACGTTCTCCCTCTCCCCTGGGGAGAGGGCCGGGGTGAGGGCGAACGCGACGTACAAGAGCCAAGGAGCCCATCCGCCGGCCGACGAACGAGCCGAAGTACCAAATCGTAAATCGTAAATCGTAAATCGTAAATTTCACCTGGCCTCCACGGCGTTGACCGGTTGACCAGGAGCCAGGGCCTGTTTGCCCACAAGAATCACGCGGTCCTCGGGCGTGGCTCCGGAAAGAATCTCGACAGTCGTGCCATCGTTGAAACCGGTTTTCACGGCAACTTTCTTGGCTTGGTTGTCCACGACCGTGAACAGCGAGTTGCCGCCCCGCTCGACCACCAGCGCCCCGATGGGCACGAGCAGGGCGCCGGTCTTCCGTTCCACGCCGATTTTGATTTGCGCGAACATTCCGGGGCGAAGCTCCCATTTCGGATTGGGCAGCTCGGCTTCCACGAGCATGGTCTTCGTCGCTTCGTCGAGCGCGTAGGCAATCCGCGTGATCTCGCCGCGAAAGCTGCGGCCCGGCAACTCCTCGACGCTGACGGTGACCGGCTGGCCTTTGGCGGTCAGGGGAACTTCAGGCTCCGGGACGGCGACTTGGACGCGCACTTTGTTGAAGTCCATTAGGGTGATCAACGCCGCCGTGTTGGCCGCGCTGCCGGAAGTCGCGACCGGAATGAACGCGCCCGGATCGACATATCGCATCGTCACGACGCCGGAGAACGGCGCGGTGATTTTCGCGAAGCCGAGCAGCTTTTCGATTCGTTCCAAGCTTGCTTTGGCCACTTCGTATTTGCCTCTGGCATTGTCCACGGTTTGCGGCACGACCAGGTCCGGCGCTTTCTTTTGCGCTTCGACGGTCCGTTCGAAATCGATCTTCGCGACTTCCGCTTCGGTTTTGAACTTGGCGAGATCGGCGATCAACTCCGGCACTTCGATGTCGGCGAGCCAGTCGCCTTCTTTCACCGTGTCACCTTTGTCCACGGTGATGGTCTTGAGATAGCCGGCCACTTTCGCGCAAAGAACAGCCTGCTGAAAAGCCTTCACCGTCGCGGGCAGGGTGATGTGGCGGGTGATGTCGCCCGGCTTGGGATGGACGAATTTCACTTCCACCGCGGACGCGGGCTTGCTGTCGGCGCCATGGAGCAGAAGACAATCGCCGCCGCCGCACATCACGAGCAAGCAGGGCCAGCGGGATAACTCACGAATTAGTTTGTTCAACATAGATCGGATTCAATCATGAGATTAGCGTGCCCGGCATCGTCGTGCGCCGCGACGATTCTTCGGAGCGCGGCGGTGGTCGAAGACCCAACCGCAGCGCGTTGATGCTGCCGGACGGCTGCGGCTGGTGCTTCGCACACAGCCGCGCTCCGTTTTGGTG
>JACQWK010000151.1 GCA_016209525.1 Verrucomicrobiota bacterium | reverse complement strand
AGAAGGGAGCGTTCACCGGCGCACTGAACAAGAGAGAAGGACGGTTTGAGCTGGCTCACACCGGAACCATCCTGCTGGATGAAATCAGCGAAATTTCGCCGGCCATGCAGGCCAAGTTACTCCGGGTTCTCCAAGAAAGAGAATTTGAAAGAGTGGGTGGAACTCGGACGATCAAAGTGGACGTTCGAGTTTTGGCCACCACCAACCGGAAGCTCGAGGAAAGCGTGGAGCGGAATGAATTCCGGCAGGATCTCTTTTTTCGGCTCAATGTCGTGCCCATTCATGTGGTCCCGTTGCGTGAACGGCCCGAGGACACCTTGTTCCTGGCGGAGAACTTCGCTCACAGGTTCGTCAGAAAACACGGAGTCGCAGTCCGCGGTTTGACCATGGAAGCACAGCAAATTCTGGTAAACCACAAGTGGCCGGGGAATGTCAGAGAACTTCAAAACGTGGTCGAGCGAGCCGTCATCCTCTGCGAACCCGATGGCTGGATTGGACCGGAACACCTCAACCTGGATACCGGCGTCGCAAAACTTCCTCAAAACCCAGTAGAGTCGAATGGACCTCCTGAAGCCGCCTCTGCCAACCAACCGTTCCTGACCTTGTACGAAATCGAGAAATCGCACATCCTCGCCGCGCTCGATCGCTGCGATCAAAACCGTACCCAGGCCGCTCGCCTTTTGGACATCAATATCCGGACCCTGAGGAACAAGTTGAACGAATACAAACTGGGGACCACGCTGGCTTCTGAGCAAGCATCTAGACTGAAGACGGAACCCCAACCCCCCGGCGGTACTCGCGGCTTTCAACGCTCACGAGACGTATTGGAGCAAAAAACGGCCTGAGAACAGCCTCGTTTCCAGGCCCTTAAGTTTCGGGACGCCAATGTTCGGCGCAGGAAGTTCAGTGGTTGTCCTTGATCGCATTGGCGCACGCAGTTCTGTCTCCGCCCAACCAGGATAATCATTCCTCGGTCTCGGATTCTGCCACAAAAGACCCCGCTCCATTGGCGCACAATTTGCTCCGCCAGACATATTTACTGAAAAAGTGACAGTTTCACCTTAAGCATGGCAGATCTTTCTCTATCAGGTCTTGCTTCGGGATTCGACTGGAAGACGGTCGTCGAACAGTTGGCCAACCTCGAGCGTGCGCCGCAACGCAGACTCCGCAGAGAGCAGTCAACCATCAATCAGCGCAAGGACGCCGTATCCACGTTAGTCAGTGAACTGGAAAACCTAAAGTCCAAGTCCGAAGCGCTGACGAAGTCAGATTTCTTCACAGGCTCAGGGACGGCTACGAGCACCAACGACAAATACGCGACCGCAACGAGCACGTCATCCACCCCGGTCGGTAATTACACGTTCGTGTTCGATCAGTTGGCCACTGCCGCTATTCGCAAAGGTGGGACAGATGCAGGCGGGGCCGTCAATACCAATGCCACGTTTAGCAGCTCCGGCAGCGCTGGTTTTGCAGTCCAGGTGACGACCGGGTATTTCACGATCAACGGGCAGCAGATCACCGTTGACTCGAACACCAAGCTCGGAACCGACGGATCAACCGATCCGGACACGATCATCTACAAGATCAACAACTCCGGGGCGGGAGTCACCGCCACCTATGATTCCGCGACTGACAAGATCACGCTCACGGCCGGGAGCAATATCACGCTCGGTGCCTCCGGCGACACGAGCAATTTTCTTCAGGCAGCGAGGCTCAGCAACTCCCAAGGCCAATCGAGCACGATCGTCAGCAGCACCGGCATCGGCGGTGTCAACCCGGCCAGCACCGTAAGCTCAGTCAATTTCTCCACTGCGCTCACCGACACATCCGGCAGTTTCAAGATTAATGGCGTGTCCGTCAGCTACGCGGCTTCCGACACCATCTCAACCATGCTCCAGAGGATCACCGATTCCGCCGCCGGAGTTGTGGCGGCTTACGATTCGGCGAACGATCAGTTTACGCTGACGAATAAGACGACCGGCGATATTGGAATCTCATTGGAGGATGTCAGCGGAAACTTTCTCGCGGCCACGAGGCTCTCTTCGGGAACCACCATGGCCGGTCAGAACGCCAAATTCACGGTCAACGATGGCCCGCAGTTGGAGAGCCTCAGCAACACGCTCAGCGAGATCAGCCACGGGATTGCGGGGCTAACCGTAAGGGCGCTCAAGCAAACAGAAACAAGCGGAGCAGACTCCAGCGTGACGATCACGGTGGGGAAAGACAACGCAACGATCAAGAAAGGCATCACTGATTTCGTTGACCAGTATAACAAGGTTCAGTCGGTCATCGACAGCCAGACGGCGAGTTCGACGGATGCAACCGGCAAGGTCACTTCGGGAATCCTCGCGGCCGACACGATGGTCGTCGAGGTTGCCAGCAAACTCCGCAATAAGATGGTGGCGGATGTCAGCGGCCTTTCCGGCACAATCAAACGGTTGGAGTCCATCGGCCTCAAAACTGATGGAAACACAAATCGAATCACAGTATTGGACGAGGCCGCTCTGGACGAAGCCATCAGCGACAACAAAACCGAGCTCAAGACCCTGTTCGCAGGCGCGTCCGACGGTGTCGGAACCAGAGTCGAGAAATACCTCGATACGGTCAGCGGGTTGGATGGGTCTCTCGTCTCACATCGGGACACCTACGCGAAACAATCGACCCAGATCGATCAGCAGGTTGTGGAGATGGAAAAGCAAGTTCAGTCTTATCGGCAGCGTCTCATCGACAGCTTCCTAGCCATGGAGAAAGCCCAATCGCAGATCAATCAACAGATGCAGTTCCTCCTGCAACGATTTCAATAAGCCAAAATGAAAACCCAGCAACTGCAGCTCTCTGAACCGCTCCCCGCATCCGTTCGATCGACACTCGATGCGTCATCACGCTCCGAATTGCCTCGGTTCCGAATTCGTCCACTTTTGGCTGCATCCTTCCTGGTTGCGGCCTTCGGGTGTTCTACGACTCCCATTGATCCTGGCGTGACCGGCCCATTTCACAAGGTGGATAATTTTTATACCGTTGAACGGAAACTCCCTGAGGGAGTTCGCCGAGTGGCAATACTGCCCCTAACCTCTTCCGAGAACGACCAGGCTGCCAGATCCGGACGCGAATCACTTAATTCGGTCCTCTATGGAGAGATTTCCAAAGCGCGGCTTTTTGAAGTGCGCTTGGTCACACCCGCGGAATTGGAGCAATGGACGGGCAAATCCTCTTGGAGCCCTGACGCAGAGCTGCCGGCCGATTTTCTCATCAGAGTCCGAGAAGCCACGGCTTGCGACGCCATATTGTTCGATCACTTGACGTACTACCGGCCCTACCCTCCCTTGGCCATCGGTTGGCGATTGCTCCTAGTCAGTTCCGAAGACGGCCGGGTCATTTGGTCCCTGGATGAGATCTTCGACGCTGGCGAACCCCGAGTGTGGAACAGCGCCCGGCGATACGCGGTGGAAAACGAACGAACACACGCCGAATTCATGAAACAGGCAGGCACGAAACACGGTGTGGCGCTCCCCACGCGTGTCATGGGCCTTGAGTGGCTGAACTCACCCAGTCATTTCGCCAAGTACGCCGCGAACGCCGCCATTGAAACCTTGGTGACGAAATAAGGCCAACTGGATGTTTTTATGCTGAACTTTTGGTTTGAACGGACGATTTTTGTTGATAGAAGATATTGTCGAATTGGCATTTTACATCGAGAGCGAGACAAGTTTGAAATGAACGGCGTGCTCCAGAAAGAGTTGGAATTCGACTGCGAACGTTTCGGCAATCCGAACGGCAGCAAGTTCTTGGAAAGGCAGCCATGAGTGAGATCAACCTGAATTCCTTGGGTGGTCCCGCCGAGACTCCGAGATCCCCCACCAAGGCGGCCGCAAACCAGAAGAACCAAACCGCCAACGGTTCGCCGAGCGGGACTGATTCGGTTGAGTTCTCAAAACTCCCGGACTTCGCGCAGGTCGAACAGGCCGTTGAGGATGGGTACGCAAGTCAGCGGTCTAGCCTACAAGAAGACGTGGATTCGGCGTCGTATCCTCCTTTGGTATTGATCGAGAAAGTAGCCGCCATGTTGGCGGCTGAATTTCAGCGCGATCGAAATGATTCCTGAAGCCCGGAGAGGCGTTTCGGAACCCAAGCTCTAACGGTCAGCTCTTTTTCTAGATGTATCGACCGAACAAGTATCAAGCATACCAGGCCAACGCTGTTTTCACGGCTTCACCCGCGCAACTGGTTCTGATGCTGTTTGACGGAGCTCTCAAGTTTCTGAATATCGCGATCGACGGTTTCAAACATCAAGATCCGCTCGATTTCAATCTGACCGTCCATCAAAATACCCAAAAAGCACAGGCGATCCTTCGGGAACTCAAAGCGTGCCTTGATCCGGAAAAAGGCGCCGAATTCGCCGACAAAATGTCGGCGCTGTACGATTACTTTGACCGGCGCCTTCAGCAGGGCAATTTGAAGAAAGAACGCGAACCTCTCGAAGAAGTAAGCCGACATTTGCACGTTTTGCGCGACGCCTGGAAGGAGATGATGGAGAAGCAGAGTCCAGTCCATCCAAGCGCTCTTGCTCCTCAAGCGCCCGTCGGCGAGTGGTCCGCTACCGGATAGCAGTTGCAAGGTGCCGGTGAGCAACGACGACGCAACGATCAGAAAACTGCACTGCCACCTCGACGAGTGGAGAGCTCTAACTGTGGCGGAGCTTGAGAGCATCGAGGGGGGCGACTGGAAGACGCTGGAGGAGATCCAATCAAAGAAGGCGCTGCTCCGGCAGGACATTGAAGAGTTGGAAAGCGCTTTTTCCTCCAGCCCGACAATGCCGCAGGACCGGAAGGAGGCCGAGCGCAAACGCCTCAGACAGATCGCAACCGAGTTGTTGGCCCTCGAGAAAAAAAACGAGGCGGTTCTCTCCGAGCGAATCGTGGAAGCGGATCGCGAATTGAAGCACTCGAACAAGACAATTCAAAGTCTTCGCCACGTTCAGAAAGCCTACGGCTCTGGAAGGCCCTCATTCTGGCAGGCTTACTCCTAGCCCGCAGTCCGAATAGTCGCGGCATTTTTTGCCGACACCTCTGGTGACTCAAGGGACAAACTTACCTGTCAGAATTAGCGCCTCGCCGCCAATCTTCAAAGCATCAGCACAGGGAAAACCTTCGCCAAAATCGCGCAACCAGAATCAACCTTTCAGCGATTATCGGCACCCGACGCGAATCCTGCGCAAAGCGTGTCGCTGATCTACGGCTCACAACATAGTCCCGGCTTCCAGCGCAACGGACAGATTGAATTGCCGATTCGCCGTTGTCTCATAAATTTCTGAATTTCAAACTCTTACACAGTGCGCCTGTCTTGCTCAATCGCATCGCCGACGAGTGGCTCTTGCCGGATTTCGGCACGGCAGAGTCTGGCGAAAAGAGACCGTCGCATGACAGACCAATGCCTCCTTCGAGGTCTCGGCAACTCCGAGCAATTGAACCGTTCGAGGACGCCCGCCCACATTGGAGAGGTCTGAACTCAGGCTCGACCGTCTTGACGCCGTGGCATGCTGACTGCTCGGACGTTCACGAATGAATGTCAGCCTGTACCAAGCTGCCGCTGCCCTCGACGGCAACGTCAAGTGGCAGGAGATGATTGCGGAGAACTTGGCGGCTGGCTCCACCCCGGCGTTTAAAAAGAGCGAGATCGCATTCTCCACGATCATGGCGGGAGTCCTCGGCGGAGGTCCGGGTTCAGCTTTCGGTCCACGAAACCCGACGCTTTTGCCGAAACCATCCATTGGAACGAACTTCAATCAAGGATCTCTTCAGCGGAGCGGCTCCCCTTCTTCCCTCGCCATCGATGGACCCGGCTTCTTCGCGGTGCGACTTCCTGATGGCAACACCTATTATACTCGCGACGGTGAGTTCCGCGTAAACCTGCTTGGCGAGATCCGCAACAAAGACAATTACGAACTGGTCGCCGAGGGAGGCAACCCGATCATCGTCAATCCTCGAAACAAGGAGAATATCTCAGTTTCAAACGAAGGCGACGTCAGCGAAGGCGGCTTAATTCGAGGCAAACTCAGTTTGTTCGAGTTCCCCGACGTCACTCAACTCGTGCCCATTGGGAGCGGCTACTTTGTCCCTCGCGCAGGCGCGCAACCGGTGCCCGCTACGCAAACGAACATCGCGCAGGGACATCTCGAAGCGTCCAACGTCATCTCAATGGTTGAAGTGAGCAATCTCCTGCTGGCCCTCCGCCACTACGAGGCCAACCAACGCATCATCCAGACCAACGACGAGCGCATGGGGCGCGCCATTCAGGAACTTTCCGCAACCGCATAATCCGTCCGTCTCTTTATGATCCGAGCACTCTTTTCCTCAGCAACAGGAATGGAATCACAGCAGATGAATTTGGACGTCATCGCCAACAACTTGGCGAACGTCAATACGACGGGTTACAAGAAGAGCAAGATCGAGTTCCAAGACCTCCTTTACCAGACGACCCGGACCGCCGGCGCCGAACAAGGCGCGGGGAATCAGTTGCCGACCGGGATGCAGATCGGTCACGGATCACGCGCCGTCGCCACTTCACGGATTTTTACCAACGGCGAACTGACCCAGACGGGAGAGGAGTTGGACGTGGCCATCTCCGGCGACGGTTTCTTCCAAGTTCAACTTCCGGATGGCAGCCAGGCTTACACACGGGATGGTGCTTTCAAACTGTCCTCAACCGGGCAGATTGTGACCAGTGACGGCTTGCAGGTGATCGGCGGTTTTCCGGCCATCCCCGCGACGACCACCGGCATCACAATTTCTCCTAACGGAGAAATTTCGCTGACCGATGCGACCGGCACACGCGCGGCAGGCAGGGTGAGCCTCATCCGATTCGGCAACCCAGCCGGCCTGGATGCGCTGGGGCGCAACATCTTCAAGGAGACTCCTGCCTCCGGCCCGCCCGAAACCGGCAATGCCGGCGAGAATGGCTTCGGTGAACTGCAACAAGGCTACCTTGAATTGTCCAACGTCAAGGTCGTCGAAGAAATGGTCAAACTCATCATGGCCCAGAGAGCATATGAAGTGAATTCGCGCGCGATCCAAGCCGCTGATGAGATGATGCAGCAGAGCAATAACCTCCGCCGCTAATCCGTAATCATGTCCGCTCTCACCGTCCTACAAGCTTCCGCGCCTTTGTTTTGCTCGTTGATGGTCTGGTCCGTCTCACTCTCCGCCGGCGAACTGGGGGCAGCGCCGGCTGCAAGGTCGTGGCAGCAAACCCAGCATGATCGGCTGTCGAACAGGGCCGAGACTCCCGCTGCAACGTCTCCCATCAATCCGCAACGCCAACTCTTGGCCAGGGTCATTCCCCCGGCCGTGACCAATGCGCCAGGCATCGGCGCCGCAGATCTCTCAGCGACTCTGTCCGGCGAATTTGGCCAGAGAGAATTGCTCTTCCTGCTCTCGTCACGCCTTCAGCCGAAGCAAGACAACGGCGAATTGGAGCTTCAGCTCAAACTGCTCATGCCTCCTTGGAAACCGATTTCGACAACGGCCGGACCCATCGATCTGCGAATTCTGGACAAACCGATGTCAGGTCTTTCCTCACAGTTTTCCGTGCGATTTGACGTGTTGTGTGGAGAAAAATCGCTCGGAACTTACTTCGCGAATGTTCAGGCGCGGCTGTTTCATGATATTTGGGTTACACCGACTCCCGTCCGGCGAGGCGCCTCCTTATCCGAAGTGGACTTGCAGAAGGAGCAGAGGGACGTAATTAGTTTCCGCGAACCCGTCTGGTCTCCGGAAAACCTTCCGGCGTCGATGCGCCTTTCCGATTTCCGATTCGCCGAGACCGTTCCCGCGGGCGGGATGATTCTCGCGCGACACGTTCAGGCTCGTCCAGTCATGTTCCGTGGCCAGCAAGTTATGGCCGTAATCCAGAATGAGGTCATGTCCGTGAGCGCAAAAGTCGAGGTCCTTGAAGAAGGCGCTCCTGGCCAATACGTTCGCGCCCGCAACTTGCGAACTCGCAAAGAAATCCGAGGAAAGGTGATCGATGAGGATACCATTGAAGTTTCGTTCTAACGTCTGGTTGGCGCTCGGCGCACTGCTTGGTTCGATGAGCGTCGCACAGGCAGATTCTCTCTGGACGAAAGAGGCCAGCCAATCGCTGGTCGGCGATAAGAAGGCGCGCGCGGTGGGAGATATCATCACGGTGATCGTCGAAGAGAGCAACCAGACCAAGAAAGACAGCAGCACGAAAACCGACAAGTCGAGCGAATTGGACGCCAGCATCGAATCTTTCCTCTTCAGCCCTGGCGCCAGCAAGTTCATGACCCACAACGGAAAACTTCCGGCCATGGGCATGACATCGAAAAACGGATTTGAAGGCAAAGGCGCCATCAACAATTCCGAGACCATCACCCATCGCTTCGGTGTTCGCGTCGTGGACGTCCTCCCGAACGGGAACCTCATTGTCGAAGGACTGCGTCAGACGTCGTTCTCCGGAGAGTCTCAGACCGTCATCCTGCGAGGCACGGTGCGTGGATACGACGTGAGCTCGTCCAACACAGTGATGAGCTTCAACCTCGCCGATGTGTCGATCCGGTTTGATAGCTCCGGGTCCCTCAGCAACGCGCAGAAAAAAGGCTGGTTCAGCCGGGCCTGGGATGTCCTGACTCCTTTTTAAGATCATATGAACCGACTCTTCGCGAGAATCCTCTTGGTGGTCGCCGGGGCATCCGCCATCTCGGCTGAGGCCGCAGCCGTCCGGGTGCGGGATTTGACCTTCGTCCACGGCGCTCGGGACAATCAATTGGTCGGTTACGGCATGGTGTATGGTTTGGCCAACGACGGCGACAAAGACCCAATCTACACGAAGGCAGCGTTCGGCAACACGCTGCGGAGGCTCGGGATCACTGTGCCTGCCGATGCGATCAGTTCGAAGAATGTCGCGGCAGTCATTGTCACGGCAGACATTGCGTACGACACGAGGTCCGGTAACAGGATCAACGTGAACGTCGCCGCGGCTGGCGATGCCAAGTCTCTCCAGGGCGGCGTGCTTGCCATGACTCCGCTCCAAGGCGTCGATGGAGAGGTTTACGCCGTCGCCCAAGGCGCTCTCGCCGTGGGCGGCTTCGCTCTCGGCCAAGGCGGTGGAGGCGGCGCAACCGTCCAAAAAAACCATCCGACGACGGCCACGATCATCGGCGGGGCACTGGTGGAAAGGGAAATCCCGGTCACTTTGGTGCAAGGGGATGCGATCCAGTTCGTCCTGCGTGAACCCGATTTCACGACGGCCGCTCGCATGGCCCAAGAGGTCAACTCGACTTTTCCTGGCTCCAGCCACGCGGTGAGCGGCACGACCGTCCGCGTGAAGATTCCGGACAATTATCAGCACGCGCCCGTGGATTTCATTGCCCGGGTGCAAGCGGTGGAAGTCACACCGGATACGCCGGCCCGAGTGATCGTCAACGAGCGGACAGGCACCGTCGTTGTGACCGCGCGAACGAAGGTTTCGAGTTGTGCCATCACCCACGGCAACCTGGTTGTGAAAATCGCGGAAACACTGGATGTCTCGCAGCCGAGTCCTTTTGCGCAGGTTGGTCAAACGGCGGTCGTTCCGCGCACGGAAACTCAAGTCGCGGAACAGCCCGCCAAGATGAAGGCGTTCCCAGAAATGCCAACGGTCGAGAAGATCGCCGCCTCTCTCAATGAGCTCGGAGCCACTCCGCGAGACGTGATGGCGATTCTTGAGGCAATGCAGCAAGCCGGTGCTCTCCAGGCGGAATTGCTGATTCGGTGATTGAGCTATGGAAGTTAACCCGGTCGCAGGCAGGATTAAGGCAAACGAGATTCCGTTGGACCGCTTGGCGGCGAGTAGCCAGCTTTCAGAAGCAGAGAAAATCGCGGCAGTGAGCCATCAGTTTGAGGCTGTCTTGCTCCGGCAATTTCTGAAAGAAGCTCAAAAGCCAATGTTGAAGCCGAAAGGCGCTCTCCTCGGCGCCAGCCATGACATTTACCAAGACATGATCGTGAATCATTTGGCGGATGAGGTGAGCAAGACGGGAATGTTCGGTCTGGCGAACGCATTCCAGAGCCAATTAACCTCTCGGCAGAATGCCGCAAATGAAACGGGGCAAAGGGACTCTCCCGACAAATGAAGGCTGAGTTGGAAAAACTGATCGAGACGTTGCGCGACGAACTCACCCAGTACGGTGAGCTCTTGGCGCTTTTGGAGCAGCAACAAGACTTGATCGTCAGCCGCTCAGCGGAGGGTTTGCTGGAGAATCTGGGCGCGATCAATGCCCAGGTTCCAATTGTGGCCGCGGCGCGGCAGCGCCGCGATCAACTCCGCAAAGAACTGGCGGCGGCCATGGCTCAGGCCACCACGCTTTCCTTCCGGCAACTGATCAACCTCACTCCAAAGGAATATCAACCGCTTCTGGAGGCGCTCGTGGATGAGATCAATGACTTGCTCATGCGCTCTCAACAACGCCTGCGCCAAAACCATCTGCTGCTGAGCCGGTCGCTGGATCTGATGCAGCAAATGATTTTCAGCCTTTTCCCGTCCAGCGGAGGCCAAACTTACACCCAAACGGGCACGGTCAAGACCGGCGGACTGGGCCAAAGTTCGCTTTGCGAAATGATCATCTAATCGGAGACCTGACTTATGCCACTTGGTCTGATCGGAGCAATGGAGCTTGCAAAGCGGGGGATCGACACGAACCGGCAGGGTATCGAGCTGATTGGCCACAACCTGTCGAACATCAGTAATCCCGCCTACGCGAGACAGCGCCTAAAAGTCCAAACTTCGGACGCTCTTCCCAGCCCATCTGGACCTATTGGGACCGGTTCGAAAGTCACGGCGATCGAACAGATCCGCGATCAGTTGCTCGATAACCAGATCGTGAGCGAAACCGGGGTCAGCAGCTATCTTGAGGCCAGGCGGAAGGCCTTGGAGTTGGCGGAGGTCAACTTGGGGCAGCAACTGGATCGCCAAGCTTCCACGCCGGAAGGCGCGGCCGCCAGCCTCGGCGTCGGAGGGCAGTTCGGCATCGTGGAAGGCCTCTCTGATTTTTTCAACTCCATGCAAGCCTTGAGCACCAATCCCAATTCGACGGCCGATCGCCAAGTCGTCGTGCTGAGAGCGGAGAGCCTCACGGAGAAATTCAACAACGTCAGCGAGCGGCTCTCTGACTTGCGCGCCGATCTCAATGTCCGGGTGGAGGACGATGTCGAGCTGGCGAATGAACTTCTCCAACAAGTCAGCGATCTGAGCCGGAGCATCGGCGCTTCCGAAGCCGGGCTGCTGGCGAACGCCAACGATATCCGCGACCGCAGGCAGGAAAAGCTCGAAGCTCTGGGCCAGTTGGTGAACATTCAGTACTCGGAGAACCCGGTCTCGCGCGAATTCACTTTGTCCGTCGGCGGCGTCGAATTCATCACGGCGAACGCGGTCGTGACTACTCTGGAGACCTTCTCAGACGCCGATGCCGGCACTCAGGTACAAGCGGCCACCGGGGACCCATTGACGCTGACCAAAGGCAGCATCTGGGGAACGATCCGCGCACGAGACGACGAAGTAGCCACGGTATCGTCGGATCTCGATACCTTGGCCGGCGCCGTGTTCGACCAGGTGAACGCCATCCACTCACCGGGCTTCGCTCTGGATGGCACTAGCCCGGGGCAACCCTTCTTTGTTTACACCGGAACGGGAGCAAATCCCGCGGCCGAAATCCGGTTGAATTCCGTTTTGCGCAACGACCCGACCAAGATCCAAGCCAGTGAGACCGGTGAAGCGGGAGACAATGGGATCGCGCTCCAACTCGCCCGGCTTGGCAACACGCCGCAAGCCGGCCTGGGCAATCTCACTTTTAACGAGCGATATAGCCAGACGATCGCCAATCTAGGCCAGGCGCTTTCCAACACCAACAACCAGGCCCAGGATCAGGACGCGATCAACCGAATGCTGCTGCGCCAGCGCGACTCGCTGGGAGGAGTCTCCATCGATGAAGAGATGGCGAATATGATTGTGTTCCAGCGCGCCTTCCAGGCCTCGGCTCGAATGATTTCCACGCTAGATGAACTCCTCCAAAGCGTCATTAACCTAGGTGTCTAATTCCAAATGAGACGAACGCCCCTCACCCCGTCCCTCTCCCCATCCGATGGGGAGAGGGTGTCCGTAGGACAGGTGAGGGGTATTTCAAAAAGCTCTTTCATTGCGACTAGTCTCATCTTGCCTGTGAATTAGGATAACGATCCATTGATATGCGAGTCACCGCCACAACTTTTCCGACCGTTCTTCGCCAGCAACTGGATCGCTTGGCCACAAAACAGGCGCGGCTGCAAACCCAAGCGGGCACAGGCCAGCGCTTCCAACTGTCGAGTGAAGACCCGCGCGCCATGCGGAAAGTGTTGGATCTGCAAAGCGAAATCAAAGCGCTGAACCAATATGAGAAGAATATTGGAACGCTTGGGGATACCCTAAACGCCTCCTTTGCCGCCATCAAAGATCTGAAGAAAGTCTCGGACAGGGCGGGCGAAATTGCCACGCGGGCAGACAGTTTGCGGACTCCCGAAGAACTGCAAACGCTGGCGACAGAAGTGGATCAATTGATCGAGCGCGCCGTCCAATTGGCGAACACGCGCCATCAGTCCGTTTATCTTTTCGCCGGGACGAAAAACAGCTCGCCCCCATTCGTGATCCCAACCATCGGCGGTCGTGACGCTCAAAATCGGATCATCGATGTCGATTTCCAGGGCTCTTCCTCCGTCACCAGCAGCGAGATCGCGGAGAACATCGACATCTCAGTGACCGTCCCAGGCGAGAACACCACCGGAACCGGCATTCGGGGCCTCTTTAAGGATGCGACTTCAGGGGCCGACATCTTCGCCCACCTAATCTCTCTTCGAGACAACCTCCTGAGCAACGACACGGCCGCGATTCGGCAGACCGATCTTCCCAACCTCCTGAAGGACGAAGAAAACATCCTTTACCATGTCGGGAGCGTTGGCGCCGAACAAACTCGCCTCGATACTGCCAGTTCCATCGCCAACCGGCGCAAAGCCTCCCTCGACGGCCTGATTTCAAACGAATCCGATGCGGACCTTGCTCAGACGTTGGTCTCTCTGAGCGAGATTCAGAACGCCTACGTCGCGGCTCTGAAGACGGGTGGAACGATCCTGAAGGAGTCCCTGCTCGACTACATTCGGTAAACCCTGGAACGGAGGGTTGGAGTATTGGAGTGATGGTGTGTTCAATCTCCCAATACTCCATCGCCCCATCACTTCATTTCGCGAGCCGAGCCTTTAGGACGCATCCGCTTCTCTCAAGGCTTGCTCCAGCATCGTCGCTGCCGTGGGAAGCGCTATTCTTAACGCGTCCAATCTGGCATTGATCTTCTTCAAGGCTTCGCGGGATTGCGTCGCCAAGAGACGGCGATACCAGCCCACAAACTCCTTGCTGACCATGAACTCCTGATCCGGCGGCACGGGCGTGAGCGTCTGCCCTTCAGCCAACTGGCAGAAAAGCACCGCCGCCCGAGGGGATGGCTCATGGACGTGAGGGGAATTCTCAAAGAAAGGCAAGGCGTCGCGGAATTGTCCCGCTTTGAACAGCGCTTCGCCTCGGAGAAACTTGATTCCTTCGTGCTCGGGAAAATGTTTCAGCGCTTCTCGGGTCCAATCCACCGCGAATTCGACGAACTCCGGCTTGCTGTTGGCGATGAAACTGCCCAAATGCCAGATGTGCGGTTCGTTGATTCCCTTCGCCATCACGCCGTGCAGAACTTGAAGCGCCTCCAGAGAGCGGTTGGTGCGATGGAGAAAATGCGCGTAATCATGCAGCATTCCCGCTGAATTCGGTTCATACTCCAGGGCTCGCTTGAAATGCAGCTCCGCGTTTTCGGTCTGGCCGGTTTGGACCAAACATTGGGCCAGCAGATGATCCGGCCCGGCATTGAAGATTTGGTGGCACGGCGGCGTGAGCGTCGGCAACTCTCGCTTCGCCAAACAAGACTCCAGATGAGCGACGGCCTCCGCTGGCCGGTTCAATTTCATGAGCGCCACGGCGGCGAGAAAGTGCAGTGACGCGGTCGGACCTGCGTCGGTCGCCAAGCGCGACGTCATGATGTGAAGCACTTCTTCAAACCGTTCGGCCTTCAGGGCGTGAACTCCATAAAGTGTGAGCAGCCGTTCCCGGACCTCGGGCAGGATCGAAGCCGCGGAGTGAGGCTCCATGACGCGATACGCCTGGCGGTATTTCTCAAGTCCTTCTTCCAGGCGTCCGTCGTTCACCAAATCCAGCCCATAGTTCATGAGCAGCGCCGCCTCGTTGGGCAACTCCTGCACCGCCCGCTCCATCAATCGCAGGTTCCGCTGGATTTTCTGACGGCGCTTGACTAGGCCAGGGTCGTAGCCGTAATGGAGAATCTTGGCAGTGCCCAGTTCCGCGTCCATTCCCCATTCCGCCTTGCGGGCAATTACGCTCGCATAAATCTGTTCGTGCACTCGGCCGACGAAAAACAGCGCCGGCGCATTGCGAAACAAACGCGGCACGTACGTCACGGAATCCACGGCTTCGTGGATGTTGCAAATCGGAATGCGATAACCCAGCACGTTGGCAGCGGCCATGTCGCGCGCCAGAGAATCGTGGCTCTCCGGCGGGAGTTCTTCGTCCGCATCCAAGATCAGAACCCAATCGCCGCGGGCTTGTTCGTGGGCCGCGTTGCGGGCATCCGCAAAATTGTCGTTCCAGGCGAAGTGATGGACCTCCGCTCCAAACTGCCGGGCAATCTCGATCGTCCGATCCGTCGATCCCGTGTCCACCACCACGATCTGATAGGCGATGGGCTTGACCGATGCCAAACACCTCCCTAGATGCTCTTCTTCGTCCTTGGCGATGAGACAAACGCTGAGCCGCGGTTTTTCCAGCCATGGCGGTAGCGGGGTCCACTGAATCTGGGAGCGCCGGCCCTTGGCCGCGGGTTTCAACGACGCATAGACTTTTCGGGCCATCTCCCAGTTAGGTGTCATTCGCAAGAGCCGTTCTGCGCATAAGAACGCGTGGCGTTCGTCTCCGGCCGAGAGCGCAATGTCGGTCATTTGCAGGTACGCATCCGGATGAAATGGGCGAAGTTTGATCGCCTCCAGCGCGGCCTTCCAGGCTTTCAGGTACTTCTTGTTCGCCGCTAAGTCCTGGGCCTTTTTGAGCGAACCAAGCCGGCCGGCCCGAGGGATTTCAATCGGCGATTGCGGAGACGCCTTCTCGGTTTCCGAACCTCGAGGGCCTGTCTGGGAAATCGTAGCAGCCGACGCAAGGAGGCTCTGATCGCTTTCTGCCATCGGCCGTCTGCCATCAGTCATCTCAAGGCAGGCCCCGCCGCTTCGGCTGCCGCCGACCGTCGAACATTCGGGCAAGCTTTGAGCCGATTGGACTCTCCCTTCTCCCTCACCCCGACCCTCTCCCGCTGGGAGAGGGAGAGCGAATCTCTGTCGTGGATCGTCCTTGGCGGCTCGGGGACCATCGGAGTCGGCGTCCGTCGTTCTCTCGCCCGCTGGGAGAGGGAGGGCCGTCCGCTGTCTTGGATTGTCGGGGGGCTTGTCCGCTCGAGCGGCGAGCGCCCGCAATCGTTCTTCAGCAATGCTCGCCGCCCGTTCCCACGTCCAGTTCGCTCGCACGTATTGGCTCGCCTTTCTTCCCAAGCGCCGGGCTCCATCCTGGCAGACGAATACGGCCGCCATTTGACTGACCAAAGCCGGCAAGTTCGGTTCGAGGAGAAAACCTTCTCCGGCCAATTCGACACCATCAACTTCGGTTCCGAGACTCTTTCGCGCCGAAGGGATGCAGTAACCGTAATCATCGGTGACGAAATCGTCGGTGGCGCCACCCGCGGTGACAATCACGGGCAATCCGCACGCCATCGCCTCCAGAACCGGCAAACCGAATCCTTCTCCGCGGTACGGGTGGACCAAACAATCGCAAGCCGTATAGAGGCCCGGCAGGCTGTTGGGCGGGAAGTTCTCATTGATATACAAGATTTCAGGCTTGCCAGGGTCGCTCTGAAACTCACGAATCTTGGCTTCAAGCGTCACGCCTTGATAAAAGCTCTGTCCTCCAAAGTCCTTGATCACGAGACAAACATCGTCGGAGGACTTGAACAAATTGAGGTAGGCATTCAAGAGAATATCCGGCCCCTTCCGCCGAATGGTTCCGCCCACGAAGAGGAACTTGAACTTCTTTGTGGTGGGCAAGCTCATCCGCGGAACGTCCGGATGGAATTCCTTCGGATTCATCCCCGCAGGGACGACGAATACCTTGGACGCCGGAATCCCGCTTCGAATGTAGGTATCCCGCACGAATGAGGTGTAAGCCCAGACCTCATCCACCTTGTCACGCAAAACTTCGACCCATGCCTTCGGCAGCATGCCGAACTCCCAAGGCTGGATGACGACCCAGTAACCCTGTTTTGGGCGAGCCAAATCGAGCGGCCATCGGTGCCGGACATGAACCGTTGCCGCCGCGGAAAGCGGGCGATCAAACCGATCTTTGAGCTCACGAAAGCGCGCGTCGGTCTCTGCGCCGAACTGATCATTTGAGGAACCTCGGATGGAAACCTCGTAGCCTCGGTTGATCAGAATGCTGCAGAGTTCGCGATTGATCAGAGCGAATGAATGATGTGCAAACTGATCTCCCTCCCAGATCAAGCGGATTTCTGATTTCTGATTTCTGATTTCTGATTTGAGAATGTTCGGCTCGTCACGCCGGCTCTCGACAGTCGGTTCCCCTCTCCCATCGGATGGGAGAGGGAGAGCGGTCCGCTGTCGTGGGTCAGGCAAGAGCGTTTGAGGATTGGCTGAGACGGCATTCGTGTGCCCCTCTCCTTGAGGAGAGGGACAGGGTGAAGGGGACCACGGCCCGGCTTCGTCGCGGCGGGTCCGATTTGACGACGAATCGCTCGAACTAACGGAGGCAACGACGCGGTGTCGCAAGGGCTGGTCCGTTCGAGCTGCAAGCGCCATCAGTCGCTCTTCGGCTTTTGCGGCAGCCATTTCCCACGTCCAGTTCCGTCGAACATACTCGCTGGCTTGCAGCCCCACGGCGTGAGCTTCCGCCCGGTGCCGGAACACGAACAACATTCGTTCGGCAAGAGCTCCAAAGTCCGGCTCAAGAAGCCATCCCTCACCGGTCAGGATGATCTCGCCGACCCTGTTCCCAATACTCCGTCGTGAGGACGGTATTCGGTAGGCGATCTCATCGCTTGTGAAATCATCCGCGGCGCCACCGGCCGTGATGATCACCGGGAGCCCACAGGCCATAGCCTCGAGAATCGGCAGCCCGAATCCCTCGCCGCGATAGGGGTGAAGCAAGCAATCGCAAGCTCTGAAAAGTCCAGGAAGTTTGTCCGGCGGAAGATTTTCATCCATGTAGAGAATCTCCGGCACATTCGGGCGCGTCTGGAGTTCGCGGATCTTAGCTTCCAGGTTATGACCCTGATAAACCGTTTGGGTCCCGAAATCTTTGACGACGAGGCAGACGTCGTCCGCCGCGGTGAAACACTTCAAGTAGGCGTTCAGCGCCAAATCAGGCCCCTTGCGCCCGATTGTGCCGCCAACGAACAGGAACTTGAACGACTTCTGGGTGGGAATCGAGAGGGGAGCTGCCGTTGGAGAGAATCGATCCGGATCAACGCCGTTGGGAACAACCACCACCTTGGCGGGTGGGATCCCGCTCTTGAGGTAACCCTCGCGAACGAATGAGCTGGGCACCCAAAGCTCATCGACTTGATCCCGGAGAAGGGGGACCCAGTCTTGGGGGATGCTGCCAAATTCCCAAGGCTGGATGATGACCCAGCGGCCTTCGCCTGGCGGGTGCGGATTTAATGGCCACTGATGGCGGACATGGACATCCGCCGGTCGGCTGAGGGAGATGCGGAAACGGCGGGCAAGGCCGTCGAAGCGGGAATCGATGTCGGCTCCGAATTGGTCCGGTTCGTAGGGCAGGATGGAGAGCTCGTGGCCCGCCTCGATCAATTTCAGGCAAAGCTCGCGGTTGATCAGAGCCAGCGAGTGATGGACAAATTGGGATCCTTCCCAGACAACGGACAAGCTTCGGTCGGACGAGGCCTTAGCGGCTATCGTTTTTTTTTTGCTTGCGGGCGAGGATCGGAAGGAGCGGCCGGCGACTGGGCCGCCGAGGGTTTGGTCTTGGCCACCAGCCAATTGAGGTTGTCGCGGGCGAGTGCGTTCTGGGGGTCCAACTCACGGACTCGCTCATAGACCATCTTGGCGGCTTCGACATCGCCGGTTTTGTAGAAACAGGCCGCCAGAGGAAGCATCGTTTCAATGTCGTCTGGAGCTTGAAGAAGGACTTTGTGATACGTCCGAGCCGCATCTTTGTAGAGGCCTTGGCGGAAGTTCAAGTCCGCCAACAGCCTCAATGCCGGGCGGTAGTTCGGATCAATCTCCAAGGCTCTCCCTAACGCCGCTTCAAATTCAGGGATTCGTTCGAGTGAGAGAAGAACCAGCGCCAGCCGGGTTTGATAATCCGCGGAACCGGGCGAGAGCCGCACTGCCTGAGAAAGGTGCTCGTAACTCGAGTGGAGGTCGCCCGTTTGATAGAGAACGCTGCCGAGTGTGGCTTGGACTTCATGGTTGTCGGGAGCCAGTTTCTCGGCCTCGAACAGAGCCGCCGCGGCCCCCTTCAAATCTGCCGCAGTCCAGCACGTGTTCGCCCGCGTCAGGCACTGACTCAAAGGATCGCCAGAATCACCCCTCACCCGTTCTTCGGACACCCTCTCCCCTCCGAGCGGAGAGGGATGAGGTGAGGGGTCGGTCTTCAGGTTCATGGGAAGACTGTCCAACGGACTGGCCGGACCAGTGCCGTCTGCCCTCTGATCACTGACCTCTGACTTCTGACCGTTGATCCCGGACAACTTCTCCTGGACCGCTCTCAGATTCTCCGCAGCCAATGCATGGGCCGGATTGAGTTCAAGGACGCGCTCGAACACGAGCTTTGCGGTCTCGTAGTCACCCACTTTGTAGAAGCAGACTGCAAGCGGCATCAAAACCTCGATGTCGTCCGGTGTCTGCTTCAGGATTCGACCGAAGGTTTGTGCCGCATCTTGGATTTTGCCGCGATTGAAATTCACCTGAGCCTGGAGGCGCAGCGCTTCGAGGTGGTTTGGATCGAGTTCCAAGGCTCGCCCCAATGCGGTGTCGAATTCCGCCTGCTCGCCGAGTTGGTAAAGAGAGAGCGCCAATTGCACCCACTTGGTCGGGTCACTCGGCACGAGCTGAACCAAGCGCTGAAGGTAATCGCGCGCCGCCGCCAATTCCCCCAACTGGAAACAAACGGTGCCCAGCGCGGATAGAACTTCGGGAGAATCCGGCGCGAACTCCAACGCCGCCTTCAGAGCGTCGCGCGCTTCCGCCAGATTCTGCGAGCCAAACGCGGCATCGGCCTTTTCCAGCAGACGGTTCAACTGGGTGAGCGCACCTTGTGGCGGCTCCTTTGGAGCGGGCGCCTTAGCCGCCGAGACAGTGGCGATTGGACTTTCACCCATCTGATCAAGCTGGAACAAGTTTTCCCGCGCGGTCAGGTTGTTGGGATCGATCTCCAGAACGCGATTATAGACCATCCGGGCCGATTCAAAGTCACCCCCGCGATAAAAACAAAGGGCTAGGCTCAGCATGCTCTCAATATCGTCCGGTTGTCTCTCGATCAACTTGGCGTAGGCCCGGCCGGCGTCACGCACCCGGTTGTTTTCCAGGTTCGTCTTACCCAGAAATTTGAGCGCTTCGCGATGATAGGGATCAAGCTCAAGCGCCAAACCGAGCGCGGCCTCCATCTCTTCTATTCGGTTCACTTTGACGCAAGCCATGGCCAGCCGAGTGTAGGCGTCCGCGTCCCGGGGTCGGAGCTCAATCAAGCGGCGGAACTGCTCTCGAGCCGACTCGTAATTGCCCATGGTGAAATACAAGCTGCCGAGGGCCGAACGAATCCGCGAATCGCGGGGAGCGAGCTGAACCGCTTCTTGAAGTGTCTCCAACGCGGCCTCGCGATTCCCAACCTCGCAAAAGAAGTTCGCTTGGTCCATCAAGTCGGCGACTTGCGATTTGGGACTTGGGCTTTGCGATTTTGCCCCATCCCCCGGACATGGAACTCCGGCTTCTGATCTTTGATCACTGCCCGTCGGTTGGGGGTTGAGGGCTGGGGCTTGAGGTAGAGCGTTGGCAGCGGAGGGTGGAGCGTTGAGAGTTGAGCGTTGAGAACCGGAGAAGCGATCCTCTTCCTTCTGACCACTGGCAACTGGAAACTGATCACTGGCTACTGGCGACTGATCACTGGCAACTGGACACTGACCACTGACCACCGCCCTCTGCCGAATCGCTTCCAGACGCTCCTTGGCCAGCGCGTTTTCTGGATGGAAGCTCAACAAGCGCTCAAACACCAACCGGGCCGTCTCCAGGTCACTCTCCCTGAAAAAGCATTCACCCAACCGGAGCAGCGCCTCCAAGTCGTCCGGATGCCGGCTGATGATCTTCGTGTAAGCATGCGCGGCGTCTTTGAGCCGATTTGCCTCGAAATTCAAATCGGCCAAGAGCTTGAGCGCATCGCGATGGTCCGGATCGATCTCCAAGGCTCGACTGAGCGTTGCTTCAAAGTCATCGACCCGGTCGAGTTTCAGATGCACCAAGGCCAGTTGCACGAGGAGAGAGGCGTCGCGAGGTTTGAGTTGCGTGGCCCGTTTCAATTGGGCGTGGGCTCCTTCCAGGTCGCTCAGTTCAAAGCACACCGCGCCGAGGGCCGCCAGGATTCGAGTGTCGTCAGGCGCGGCGGTCAGCGCTTCCTGCAAGAGTTGCTTGGCCCGCGATGAGTTTCCTCGCTTGTGTTCGGACTCGGCCTCTTCCAGAAGGCGGTTGGTTTCTGGAGCGGGCGAGGGGCGAGGGGCGATAGGTGTTGAGGGTTGAGAGTTGAGTGTTGAGTGTTGAGCGTCGGAAGGCCCACCTTCTTCCATCTGACCACTCATCACTGGCCACTGGCCACTGGCCACTGATGACTGGCTACTCCCTGCGCCCCTCGCCTCTCGCCCCTCGCCTTTCGCCAGTTTCTGACGTATCACTTCGAGATTCTCCCGCGCGAGAGCGTTATCGGGATGACGATCAACGACCCTCTCGAAGACCATCTTCGCCGTTTCAAGATCGCCGAGTTTAAAGAAGCTGACACCGAGTGGGAGCAGCGCGTCCAAGTCATCGGGATGCCGGCTGAGCATCTTGGTGTAAGTCTGGGCGGCATCACGGAATCGTTCGTTGCGAAAGTTGAGATCGGCCAACAGCTTGAGCGCTTCGCGATGGTAGGGATCCAGTTCCAACGCGCGGCCCAAGGCGCTCTCGAATTGGTCGATGCGATCCAACTTCAGATTGGCCAGCGCGAGTTGGACCCAGGGAGCGGGTTCGGTGGGTTTGAGGTTCGACAAGCGAGTAAACTGTCGCTGCGCCTCGACGAAGTCATCCGAAGCGAAGGCAACCATGCCGAGGCTCTCAACGACTTTAGGGTTATCAGGGGCCAGGAAAGCCGCGTGAGTTAGAATCTCTCGCGCCGCCACGTGATTGCCTTTGCCGCATTCCCCTTCGGCCTGTTTCAAAAGCCGGTCGATTTCCGAATCGGGCGATGGGGGATGAGCGATTTGCGATTTGCGATTTGCGATTTGCGATTTGCCCCCCTCGTCAGAGTGCGGAGTTGAAAGTGGAGCGTGGAGCGTGGAGCGTGGAGCGCCGATACCACTGTGCTCTGACTTCCGACCACTGGCCACTGGCCACTGATCACTGACCACTGATGCCTGACCACTGGCCACTGGCAACTGACCACTGGCAACTGACCACTGACTTTGCTTTCGCTTTATGGATTCTAGGTTCTGCGCGGCAACCGAGTGGCCAGGCGAAAACTGCAGAATGCGTTCATAGACCTCACGGGCCGTTTCCAGATCGTCGGCGCGGAAGAAGCAAGCGCCTAATCCGAGCAGGGCATCGAGGTCCGACGGATTCGTGGTGATTATTTTCGTGTAGGTCTGGGCCGCTGCTTTGAAGTTGCCTTGCTTCAAGTTCAGATCCGCCAGCAATTTAAGGGCATCTCGATGGTCCGGTTGCAGTTCCAAGGCCCGGCCCAGAGCAACTTCAAAATCGTCGATCCGATCCAATTCGAGATTCGCCAAAGCTAATTGAACCCGAACGCCGGGATCTTGGGGCGCGAGGTCAGCGGCTCGGGAGAAGTGCTCCCGCGCCTCTTGGAAATCATTCAGACCGAATGAAATCGCACCCAACGTCGCGAGGAGCTTTGGTGAGTTGGGCGAAAGCCGAACCGCTTCCCGGAGGAGCGTCCGAGCGCTAGCGAGATCGCCTGTGCGATAATCGGCATCTGCTTTCTCAAGCAGATCGATCACTTCGCGCGGCACGGGTCCTATTTCCAAACCTGGCGGTTTTACAGGGCCTTGCGCTGGGTCTTTGCTGGACGGATCATTCATCGAATACGCCAATTCTCGGTTATAGCCCGGCAAACGGTCCTGTCGAGCCAGTTCTTCTGTCTGAGCATGTAGGGCAGGCTTCCGGCCTGCCGGTTCAGGCGGCATCCTGCCGCCAGTATCACGGGGCAAGGATGCCCCTTCAACCGGCAGGCCGGAAACTTGCCCTACATGCTCGGACTGTCCTTCTCCCTCACCCCGGCCCTCTCCCGCTGGGAGAGGGGGAATCGTCCGCCGACGAGGATCGGTT
>JACQWK010000183.1 GCA_016209525.1 Verrucomicrobiota bacterium | reverse complement strand
CCTTGTGCCCCGCCAAGGTGCGCAGTTCCTTGCCGCTGGCCGCCTCCCACAGCTTGAGCGTCTGGTCCCTGGAGCCGGACAGGAGGGTCTTTCCGTCCGGCGCAAACGCGCAGGCCAAGACGGCCTCCTTGTGCCCCGCCAAGGTGCGCAGTTCCTTGCCGCTGGCCGCCTCCCACAGCTTGAGCGTCTGGTCACTGGAGCCGGACAGGAGGGTCTTTCCGTCCGGCGCAAACGCGCAGGCTAAGACGTCCGCCTTGTGCCCCGCCAAGGTGCGCAGTTGACGGCCTGTTCGTGCTTCCCAAATCTTCATTGTCCCATCCTCGGAGCCGGAAACGAGCCGCTCGCCGTCGGGTGAGACCGCGACACAACGCACGGCCGAGGAATGCCGCATATTTGGCGAACCGAAGAAACCAAGCAGCGCCGGCCCCAAACGGCGGGAGTGGTAGGCAAAGTTCTTGTCTTCGGGATCGCCGGGTTGATCGAGCGTGAGAAGGCTGGCGAGTTTTTCCGCCACAACGGCAGCGGCGTCGAGAGCAACGAAAGCATCCGGAGGCAGGATCAACTTGAGGAGTTGGCGCCGCGTTTCGACCACCTCGGACGAGCCGGTTTGCCACTTCCCGCGAAGCAGTGTCAGGAAGCGTTCTCGGGAAAGAGGAAGCACCGATCCATAGTTCCTCAGCCGCTCCTTCAAACGGGAGGCGTCGGTGTCCATCACCAAACTGAGAAGCCGCTGATAGACCCAGTCCTTGGCTGCGGAGGAGGTCCGGAGGCGTTGGTCAAGCTGCGCAACCAACGGCTCGGTGATCGCGCCTTCGTAGAGCTTTGCTTCAGCGGCTTCGGTCTCTGCCAGGCAGCGGTAGGGCAAAGTGGAGGCGCCGTCTTCCGCTTGGAAAACGGACTGAAGAGCCCCCAAAACCCGGTGCCCCATCTCGGCGCGGCAACCACACAAAATCGGCAGGCTTTCCAGAACGTGAGCATCGCGGTTTGTCGCAGCCCGTGACACCGCACGGATAAACTCGGAGTGGTCGGCTTCCAACGCGGCCAGGTGCCACGCAGCGAGGAATTCCATGACGGTGGAATGCAAGAAGACGTGCGACTTGGCTCCAGCCTTGAGCAGGAGGCGCTGCTCTCGCAAGCGCTCGAACCATTTGCGCGCTTCGGCCGCTGCCGTTTCATGGTCCAGTCCTCCGCCAGCCGGGCTCTTCAGATAGGATGTAAAATGAAGGAGAAACGTTTCGTCAGGAATCGTCCGCTCGGCGCTGCCGCGCGCGGAGCGGTAAAGCACGTCGTAGCAGAGCGATGATAAAGCGTCGTAGCGGCTGCGGAATTCCTGGTTGGACGCAAGGAAGTCCGGAGAAGCGACCTCGCGAAGCAGGTCTGCGGGGGTGAGCCAGCGGCGCACCTGTTCTTCATCCTTCAGCAACCGCCAAATGTCCCAAAGCAGAAATCGCAGCACGAGATCGTACGTGGCGAAACGCAGATCGAACGCGCGGAATTCGAGAAAATAAAAGATGACGAGCATCGCCATCAGCGGTGTGCCGGCCACGGCTTGAGCGGCGCGGTCGCGCGAGATCGTTTCACGGAAGGGTTCGAACACCTCGGGAGCCGTGGCGTAGAGGTGTTTGGCCAGCTCATAAAGCTCGCGGAGCTCGAGGGAGTTGACGTGGAAGACCGGCTGGTCGCGCAGTTCGAGGCCGGTCTGCTCCGCGCTGCGGGCGGTCAGGAAGAGCCGGCTCGCGGGCTGCGTCGGGCCGGAGCTTGACCGCTCCGCCAACTCCGAGAAGAGCCGCCGAGCGAGGCGAACAAGCCGGCCTTTGAGGTCGTGATGCGGCCCGTTGCCGGCCGGGGTTTCGTCCAACGCGTCAATAAGCAGCACCACGTGGCCCTGAGCCCACGCTTCGGCGAAGAGGCGCGCGGTCTGCTGGAGGACGGCTTCTTCATCCTTGCTCAGCTCGCCGCGGGATCTCTTCGGGAAGAGAAACGCCGAAACCAGTCCACGCCAAAGAACCATAGGCTCGGCGCCGGCGTCGGCGAGACTGTCGGCCACCAAATCGCGGCAGTTGAGGAGAAGCAAAAAAGCCTTTGGGTCATCTTGCAGCGCGCGGAAAGCGAAGTGGCGAAGGATGGTGGTCTTGCCGGCGCCTGGCAGACCGAAAATGAGGCCTCGGCGCTGGGTGTCGTACATGACATCGGCGGTTAGCGAAGTCGTGACGATCTCGGTCCGGTGCGGAGAGTCTTCGTCCGTCGGCGCCTGTTGCTTGGGCCGGCCCATGAACTTTCGCTTTGCTTCCTCAATTAGCCCTGAGAGGGGGCCTCGTTCGCCTGCCACGCCGGAGTCGGCCCGGCGAACGGCGAACCGTGAACCGCCCTCGGCAGGCAGCGCGACGGAAGTTTGGGGGTCCAAGGTCAGATTGATAAAATTCCGATCCATTGGAATGTCCGGCGCAATGCCGCCCAAGACGGGGATTCGTTGAACCTGCTGGCACAGACGATCGCGCATCTGTTGGTAAAGATCCGGCAGGAATCGTCCCGATGCCCCCGGCGCCAGGGGCGGGTTCAGAAGATAACAGAGGGTCGGACCGTGCTTTTCGAACCCTTTCAGAGGAGGCACCTGGACTTCGGTTTCAGTAATTCCGCACTGTTCAAAAAGATGAGCGATCGGATTTCGCAACTCGGCCGTAATCAGAAAGCGGCCTGCTTGGCCCTCTTTGTCCAAACGGAAGGTCCGATTGGTGTTGGAACCGACCGTGTCCACGAACTCGCGCTCTTGGCCGCGACGGAGCCGAAACCATCCGGACCACGCGACGGCACGCAAGCGCACGATAAATCCGTGGCTGTCCGGGATGGGGTTGCGGTTGAACAGGTCCAGAATGAGTTCGGGAATCTGCTCAGGATTCTGGCCGAAGAAAAGGCAGGCGTCGCCCATTCCTTTCACGAAGTGGAAATCACGCGCTTGGAAGCGTTGTCGGAGCTCTTCTTCCAACCAGCGATAGAATTCGTCTGTCTTTACCGCTCCTTGTTGGTCACCCTGCGGACACGAGTCGGTCAAGTCCAAGTGGACAAGGATGCCTTGTTGGGTGACAGACTCGTTCATGGCGTGCGTCGGTACTGTTAGTGAGGATTGCCGGAGGCGGCAAACTCAAAATGCGATGAACAAGTTCGCGACCGGGGTTTTCTGGCGCTCTGAACGCGCAACGTGAGGCCGCCGCCCTTTCTGGAATTCTGGTGTCGCCCAAGGCATCAGAAACAAGAAGGTGTTCAGGGCGAGCGTCCCCAAGACACCGTTCACCCGCGCTCCGAAGAAGGCGACTTGATAACTCCCGATCGAGTCTTGTCCCACGGCCCAAAGGGAGTGAAAGGGCAGCAGACACGTCCATATCCCGGCCCTGAATCCCAGTGTGCCGCCCGCCCCTCGGAATACGGTCATGCCGATTTCCTCCGCGCCCAGCGGACTTGGATCGCCCGCCGAAGCCGGCGTCAGCCGCCGATGGGAATTCCGGTGTCGCCGAAAGCAGTGCCCGCCAAGCCGCGTATCCCGAGGATGTTCGTAGCGGCGGGCGTCTCGCCTGCCGTAAAGCCGGTGCGTCTCGCCCGGCGGACTCAGCCTGGAACTGGGAACGTCTCCAAAATTTGTGGCTCAGGCCGGGCGGCAGGAGGGCGCCAAGAAATAGCGTTCTGCGCCGCTTCAAAGCCGATCAGCGCGCGGACTTTCAATCTTCTGTATCGCCGAATTGCACTCCGCTGGACGTTCGGGACTGAGGGAGTGGATGGCAATTCGAGGCGTCCGCAGAATGCCATTCTGCGATACAGCAAACTGAGAATCTGCGCTACGAAATTGTCGCTCTGTGGCCCGGCAGGACTGACCGATTCCGTCAGCCACCCCTGCGGGCACAAAGGGGTGAGGCGCCGGGGTTCAGGGCGCTGACAGAATCTGCGTCGTGAGGCGTAGAATCGCTGGCGGGCATCGGCACCGGTCGGGTAATCTGTCGTTCGGCATCGGACCAAAACCATGAATTACCCACCCATCGAAAACCACGGGGTCATCGGCAACCTGCACACCGTCGCCCTGGCCGGCATGGACGGCGCGATCGATTTTATGTGCTTTCCTGCCTTCGATTCACCCTCCATTTTCGCCGCGCTGCTGGATCATCAAAAAGGCGGCAAATTTCAGATCGCCCCGATCATCGCCGAAGCGCGCCACAAACAGATTTATTTGCCGGACTCGAACGTTTTATTGACACGCTTTCTGTCCGGCGAGGGAGTGGCGGAGATCTGCGATTTCAAGCCCGTCGAGCCGCCTTGGCCAGGGCCTTGCCTCCTGCGGCAAGTCAAGGCCATTCGCGGTGACTTGCGGTTCCGGCTCGTGTGCGCGCCGCGCTTCGACTACGCGCGCGCCGGTCACCGCGTCGAGTCGAAGAAACACGAAGTGGTGTTCCGCTCCGACGCTTCCGACCGACTGGCGCTCCGGTTGGCCAGCAGTGTGCCGCTGGAGGTTGCGAACGGAGACGCCCTGGCGGAGTTCACTCTCCGCGCCGGCCAATCGGCCTGCTTCGCATTGGGGTTGGCTCATACGCCGGGGCTGGGCGAAGCGGTTCAGGAACAGTTCTTTGAGGACTGTTTGCAGGCAACACTGAAATTTTGGCGGCGCTGGATCAACCGATCGCAGTATCGAGGGCGCTGGCGGGAAACTGTGAATCGGTCCGCGCTAATTCTGAAACTGCTCACCTCGGCGCAGCATGGCTCGATAGTGGCCGCGCCCACTTTCGGCCTGCCGGAAACGATCGGCGGGGAGCGGAACTGGGACTACCGCTACACGTGGATCCGCGACAGCGCGTTCACGCTCTACGCATTGATTCGGCTCGGTTTCACCGATGAAGCCCGGTCGTTCTTCAGTTGGCTGGAGCGATTCTGCTTCGAAGCAGACGGCAAACGGCCACTTCAAATCATGTACGGCCTGAATGGCCGACGCCAACTCTCGGAAGAAACGCTCGCGCATTTGGAAGGCTATCGCGGGTCGGCGCCGGTGCGGATTGGCAACGGTGCGTGGGACCAACTCCAACTCGACATCTATGGTGAGTTGCTCGATTCGGTCTATCTTTACGACAAATACGGCTCACCGCTGACTTTTGAGTCTTGGACGCGGCTCGTGCACCTCGTGAATTGGGTTTGCGAACATTGGCTGCTCCCGGACGAAGGCATCTGGGAAGTCCGGGGCGGACGCCAGGAGTTCTTGTTCTCCCGGCTCATGTGTTGGGTGGCCGTGGATCGAGCCATCCGGCTGGCTCAGAAACGGGCGTTTCCCGGTCCCATCGACCGCTGGCAATCCGTGCGCGAACAGATTCAACAAGATATTTACGGCCAGTTTTGGAACCGGCGGATCCAAGCGTTCGTGCAGCACAAAGGCTCCCAAGCCGTGGACGCCGCGAGTCTGTTAATGCCGCTGGTCCGATTCATTTCGCCAAACGATACGCACTGGTTTCTGACCCTGCGCCGCATCGAGGAGAAGCTTGTCCAGGATTCGCTGGTCTTCCGCTACGACCCGCAACACGCGGCGGACGATGGACTCCACGGAGGTGAGGGTACGTTCAACATGTGCTCGTTCTGGTATATTGAATGTGTCAGCCGGTCTGGCGAAGTGCAGAAGGCGCGGTTCTTGTTCGAAAAGGCCTTGGGCTACGCCAACCACTTGGGGCTCTACGCGGAAGAATTGGGGCCGTGTGGCGAGCACCTGGGCAACTTCCCGCAAGCCTTCTCTCACCTGGCGCTGATCAGCGCCGCCTACAACCTGGACAAAAAGCTCTCCGAACTCGGCCACGACGATTGAATTCGATTCTTGAAGCGTCGCTGCTTGATCCCTGGGATAGGACCGGGCCACTTGGTCTTCGGATGTCGCCTTCCCTCTCCCTTGAGGGAGACGGTCAGGGTGAGGGTGAACGCCTCGGACAAACCAGAGCGGTTGGGAATTGCCGACGTCTCTCCCTCACCCCAGCCCTCTCCCGCTGGGAGAGGGAGGATCATCTTCCGCGTGCGGAGAATAGCGACGCCCTGCCGATTGCAAACCGGCGATACGGCGCCGCGTGGCGGAGCCGCAACCAAACTGGGTGGGGCGAGACTCTGTCGAGCCCTGGAATCCTTCCTGGCAAAGAAGTCAGGGCTCGACGGGAGTCCTGGGATGCATCAAGCTCTTCGAATCCTCGCTCTCCTCCAT
>JACQWK010000182.1 GCA_016209525.1 Verrucomicrobiota bacterium | reverse complement strand
GGGAGAGGAAGGGGATCGAAAGGCATCGGTTCCCTTAATTCAACAGCAGTGGGGCCAGGGTGAGGGGAACACAGGCTGGTCAGATTCCATGGGCCTCGAAATCTTGCCCGTGGGATCAGGAGTCGTGAAGCTGGGAAAGTAACGTTCCCGATTCGTCCACCTGCCTGCAACCCGGTGATATCCTGACGGACTGGACTGCGTTTAGTCGAATCCGCGGCCGTCGCCATCGGTGAAGATCCGCGGGCGCATCTGCGATTTGACAACGGCCGTAGCGGCGGGCGTCCCGCCTGCTCAAGCCCGAGTATTTCACACGCTCGTTTGTTGGAAGCACCTTTTGAAGGTGGGGACGTCGCGCCTGCGCCGTCCCCGCCGCGTGCAGCGGCGGAACAGCGTATGTTCAGACTCAGAACGTCACCGTGCCCCTTCAAGAGAGTTCCGCGCCTGCACGGCGCGGGGACGCCGCGGCGCGGCGTCCCTACCTTGCCCGCGTGTGAATCTTGCGGGCTAGAGCCGTGGCGGCTCGCCCGGCTGTGCTTACCCGAAATCCTGGACGAGTTTGAGAGTCTACCCTACCGCCAACAGCCGTTTGATCTGGATCAAAGCAACTCAAACGCTCTCACGCTCGAATGAACCATGCGCGGACCGGCGTGAATAAACCGTCTGGACAGCTCGACATTCCGCACGCCGCAGCCGCAAGCGTTTGATGAATAACACAGGCCATTCCTGATCCGCGAATCGCTCCGCAAATGAACAGCCGGGAACGCGTTCTGAACCATCTGCAAAGCCTCCCCGTGGATCGGCTGCCGTTGATGCCGATCACCATGCAATTCGCCGCGGCGCAGATCGGAGCGCGCTACCGCGAGTACTGCACCGATTTCCGCGTGTTGGTCGAAGCCCAAATGCGCACAGCCGAAAAATTTGAGTTTGACTATGTGAACACCATGTCCGACCCCGCCCGCGAGGCAGCCGATTGCGGAGCGGCCGTCGAGTTTTTCGATCAGCAACCCGCGGCGCTGGTCGAAGATCAAGCGTTGCTCTCGGACAAGACCGAACTCGCCCGGCTGAAGATTCCCGATCCGTTGGGCGGCGGGCGCATGCACAACGGAGTGAATGCCGTCGCGCTGTTCAAAGAAAAGGTTGGTCGAGAGAAGGTCATCGAAGGATGGATCGAGGGACCCTGCGCCGAAGCTGCGGATCTTCGCGGAATCAACACGCTCATGCTGGATTTTTATGACGATCCGGCTTTCATCCGCGACCTCTTCGAATTCGTGGTCGAGATGGAGCTGCGATTCGCTCGCGCTCAAGTCGAGGCTGGGATCGATTTGATGGGTGTCGGAGATGCTGCGGCGTCGTTGGTTGGGCCTCACATTTACGAAGAGTTCATCTGGCCCTACGAGAAGAAACTCGTGGATGGCCTGCGTGCCCTTGGCACTAAGGTTCGATTGCACATCTGCGGGAACACACGTTTTTGCCTGGAGGGAATGGGCCGGCTCGGGTGCGAAATCGTCGATCTGGATTTCCTGGCGCCGCTGGGCGAAGCGCGGACGAAGATGGGTCCGAACCAGATTTTGCTGGGCAACGTGGATCCCGTTCGCGTGCTTCGGGACGGCAACCCGGAATCGATCCTCTCGGCGATTGCCGAGTGCCATCGTCAAGCCGGACCTCGCTACATCGTGGGCGCCGGCTGCGAAGTGACACGCGATACGCCCCCGGAAAACCTCGAAGCACTGGCGGCCTACGCCCGCTCGACCGGAACCCTAAAGTCTGGAATTCCCGAATAGCCGGGCCAGTTTCATCGTCCGAACTCTGTTCACTCGATTCACATAGGTTATGAGAACCAACCCCCGACCTGTCACTCGCCGGAGTTTCTTGAAAGGATCATTAGGAGCCGTCGGCGCCTTCACGATTGTGCCGAGGCATGTTTTAGGCGGAGCCGGCTTTACGCCCCCCAGCGAAAGCGTCGGCGGCGCTCTCATCGGAGTAGGTGGGCGCGGGCCCGGCACTTTCAACGAAATGAGAGAGTTGAACCCGGTCAAGCTCGCCCAGTGCGACGTCAAATGGCTGGATCGAGCCGACAATAAGACGCTGTACACCGACTTCCGCCGCGTGCTGGAGAGGAAGGACATCGATGTGGTGGCGATCGGCACCCCGCCCCATTGGCACGCGCTGATCTCCATCGCGGCCATGGAAGCGGGCAAAGATGTGCTCAGCGAAAAGCCAATGACGCGGTTCATCGCCGAAGGCCGCGCCGTTGCCGAAGCCGAGAAGCGCTACGGGCGCATCTTTCAGGTGGGCACTTTCGGGCGTTTCGGAGCCAGCCGCGACCGAAATCACATTTTGACCCGCAAAATCATGAAGAGCGGATTGCTCAAGAACTGCCCTGCCGTCCACTTGCATCGCGGTGGATTCAAGGTCAAAGAGTGGAGCGGTCTCGTCAACGCCAAGCCGCAGCCTGTGCCAAAGAACCTCGACTGGGACCTGTATGTGGGGCCCTCGCCCATGAAGCCTTACCATCCGCACAGGTTTGGCGGGACCCACCGCGGTTACTGGGATTATGAAGGGGGCGGACTCGGTGACATGGGGCAACATTTCCTTGACCCGTTCACCTGGATTTACGGCAAGGACGACACCGCCCCCGTCGAGATCGAACCCCACGCTCCGCCAGCGCATCACGACGCCTGCGGCATGTGGGGATGGGTTGAGCTGAAGTACGCCGACGGCCTCACGTTAGTGCTCGAGAGCGGAGAATGGGGCGAACGCTACAATCGGAAACAGTCCCGAGGCGTCACGCTCAATGACCTCTCCGAAGAAGACCGCCGTAAGGTATCGGAAATGCCCGATCCAGAGCCGTTGCGCACCTTTGCCGAAGCCGTCCGCACGCGCAAGCCCGCCGGTGGAAACGCCGAAGCCGCGCATCGCACAGCCAGCCTGATGCATCTGGCTAACATCGCCATTCGCGTCGGCCGCAGAATCCGGTTCGACCCCGTCAGAGAGGTAATTGTCGGCGATGAAGAGGCGAACCGTCTGGTCAATCAGCCCATGCGTGCGCCGTGGCATCTGTAAAACCCTGGAAGTTTAGATAGAATTCTCCTATGGCAACGACGAAACCTGACGTGGGCGCGCTGGTCGAACAAATGCCCGAGACCGACCGCGAGTTGCAATCCAAACAACCGCCTGAACCCGACAAACCCGATCAACCGCGAAGGCCGAGGCGGCTCGATAGCTTCGGCGAGGCCAGCAAATTCACCGGGCCGGACCCCAAAGCCGCCGAGAAAATTTTTGCAGAGATTGTCGCCGGGGGACGCGACAGCATCCTGGAATTGATCGGACTGGCTCGGGATCCGAGCGACGCCGATTTCAAGAATTACAAGGCTGGTTATGTATTGCATGGAGTCGCTTTGTATGTCGGCCGTTCGGAAAACGACCGCCAGCGGCGGCTGTTCGCCGAAACCTTAGCCTCTCAACTGAGCAGTGAAAAATTGTCCAAGGCGGTGAAAGGTTTTCTCATTCGAGAGTTGCAGGTGGCCGGCGGCAAAGAGGTTGCCGAAACTCTAGGACGGCACTTGCAGGACGACGAACTCTGCGAGTATGTAGTCCAGGCCTTGATCGCAATTCGCGAGGGCGCCGGAGTTCAATTACGTCGCGGACTCGAAGGCGCCACGGGCAAGAACCGCGTCACGATTATTCAGGCGCTCGGCGTCGTGCGTGATACCGAATCGGCCGGGGCCTTGCAACGAGCACTGAGTGCCAGCGACAGCGACGTCCGGATCGCGGCGGCCTGCGCGCTGGGAAATATCGGCGACAGCGGAAGCGTTGTGGCTCTTATCAAAGCGGCGGATGAGGCGAAAGGATGGGAAGGGATCCAGAACACCAAAGCGTGCTTGGTCCTTGCTGAGAGGCTGCTGGCTGCAGGAAAGAAGGCGGACGCCAACCGGATCTACACTCACCTTCGTGATAGCCGCACAGAGGCCGGCGAACGATATGTCCGTGAGGCTGCTGAGAAAGCTCTGAGCGGAGATCAATAACATCCTCTCCGAAATCGACAGTCTCCAAAATCGAACTTGCATTTCTCCATCGCGGGCGTAGGGTGCGGGCAAATCCAGAACGCTCCGATTTATGCGCCAGCAGCCTCACGAGCGTCACGCCGACTTCAGGCACTTCCTCCCCTCGGCCTTCACTCTTATCGAGTTGCTCGTCGTAATTGCCATCATCGCGATCCTTACCAGTCTGTTACTCCCGGCTCTCAGCCGAGCCAAGGAGGCGGGAAGAGGCTCCAACTGCGTGAGCAACCTGCACCAAATCGGTGTCGCGTCGGTGGTGTATTCGCTCGATGCGAATGGCCATCTTCCGTCCTTTCGAAACTGGCTTTATACGAGCACCGGTGATCTAACGACCGGCCGATTGTATCCCTATCTGAATTCCAAACAGGTTTACTCCTGCCCGACCGACAAACTGGAACTCGACGCAAAAACACGGTCCAAGGCGGCGACTCAACCCCCCGCTCAAGCGCCCAACTTTGCCACTCGAACCGCGCCGCGCGACTATAGCTATGCCATGAATTGTGGCATCTGCCACGCCACGGACCTTTCGAACTTTCTCGAGCCGGCCAAAACACTCCTCTTCATGGAGGGCAATCTGGGACCGAACGATTACACCGGCCAGGTCGGCCCGGCGTTGGTCTCCCGTTCATTGGCGATGCGCCACGGAAATCGCGGGCATTTGGTCTTAGCAGACCTTCGGGTTGAGAAGATGGACAAAAGGGCTTACGACCAAATCGAAAAGACCAAACGGTTTTGGTTTCCCACCGAGGACACTCGAGGCCCTGGGGGCATTTCTTTCTCCAACTTGAGATAGATTCTGGAAGACGAGGCGGATTCCAGAAATTGTTCGCAAGCTGCGGCGAAACTTCTCGTCCTCGCCGTCGTCCTCGCAATGGCAAAATTCTTCTGGAAGGCCGGCTGACTGTGCCTTATCCCTCACAGAACACCTTCGAAATTGAAGTCGGATCATTGATGTGTGAGCGCCCGTTCGAAAAAACTTGTCGCTGTCGTCCTTCTTGTTTCGTTGCTCACCGGCGCTGCATTCCTTGCCGTCCGCCGGATGGGTGACGCACTTCCTGGCACGGAATCCAGCAGCGCCAGCTCCAAGGCCGGCGAGCGGTTCGCAGACCAACTCGCTGCGTTCGAAGCGAAGGAACACCAAGTGGCTGAGACGACTTGGGCCAAAGAAATGCTCGCTCAACAATGTGGCCGGACGCTCGAGTCGCTCTGGGACTCGCTCAACGCGGCGACCAACAAACTCAGACTCGCCGCTGGATTTCCCATCGGTGAAATCGTGCTCGGCCAGTGGGACCAACCGAAAGTTCTGTCTCACGGAATTGAAGTGAAATCTCCGAAAGGAACCGGTCCTGTGCTCTCTCGCGAGCAGTGGCGCGATTTTGTCGAGGAGGTCGAACACTCCGGCTGGCAACTCGAGCAAACGGAATTCCGTCACACCCGCTTCGAGACCCACGCCACCGGCCAGCCAAGGCAAAGCCGATTCTATTTCTCAGCCCACTTGACCCATCCGTTGGTCGCGGACCGCGCAATATTGGAGGGTGATCTGGTCGTGGATTGGGCGCCAAAAGCCTCCAACGCGAGCGCGCCTGCGGACGAGTCTGAAAACGTAGGGCAGGCTTCCGGCCTGCCCGTTCCAGGAACACCTTCGCCCAGTGATTCGGGCAGCGGGACTCGATCCGAACTCGAAGACAAGACGTCTGTCCCACGTGAGGATTTGCCCGTCGTTCGTCGCATCGATGCGAGCGGCCTGCGGGTGAAGACCCGCCGGGGCGAAGTCCCCTTCCAGCGCATCCTTCTGGACCAATTCACTCCGGAAACACCCTCCGCCGTCGAGTCGCTGGTGCTCTACGATCTGGATGGCGATGGTTTATCTGAGATTATTCTTGCCTCGAAGAATCTGGTTTACCGTTGGAGCGGCAATGGACACTTGGAGGCGGAACCATTGTGCAAACACGCGGCGGGCTCGATTTTCACCGGGATCATTGCCGACTTTGACGGCGACGGATCCGCAGATTTGCTCGCTGAAAAATCCGAGGGCATGGTTTTGTTCAAGGGGTCGCCCGAAGGCGCGTTCGATCAACCGGGGCGTCTGGCCTGGTCACCTCCCTCCGGCTTGAAAAACGCCATGGTTCTCACCTGCGGCGACATCGACCACGATGGCGATCTCGATGTGTTCCTCGGCCAATACAAGATTCCCACGCTCGGCCAGATTCTCAGGCCCCACTATTACGACGCGAGAGACGGGCATCCCTCGTTTCTCTTGCTGAACGACGGTCACGGAGAATTTTCGGATGCGACGTTGCCTGCGGGCTTGGGAACTAAACAACGACGCCGCGTCTTTAGCGCGTCCTTCGCCGACTTGAACAGGGACGGACACTTGGACTTGCTGGTCGTCAGCGATTTCGCCGGAGTGGATCTCTATGCGAACGACGGGCGCGGCCATTTCACCGATGTCACCGGCGAATGGATCGCCGATCCCAGCGGATTCGGCATGGCGCACGCGCTGGCGGACTTCAATGCGGACGGGCGGCTCGACTTCCTGATGATCGGCATGAATTCGCCCACGGCGGACCGGCTGGGACATTTGGGTTTGACACGTCCGCCCGGCTCGGAAGCGGAGCAGGCGATGCGACGCCGGATGACTTTCGGCAACCGGCTCTACCTCAGCCGCGGCGGATCCGGATTCGAACAAACTTCGCTCAACGATGCCATCGCGCGCTCCGGCTGGTCGTGGGGTTGCAGCGCTTTTGACTTCGACAACGATGGTTTTCCGGAGGTCTATGTTGCGAACGGCCACGAAACGAAACAGTCCGTGCGCGACTACGAACCTGAGTTCTGGCTGCACGATATTTTCGTGGACAATGCGGTCGATGACGCCGTCGCCACAGCCTACTTCACGGCCAAGTTCGCGCGCACGCGGGGGCGAGGTTGGTCCTATGGCGGCTACGAGAAAAACCGGCTCTTCCTGAACCAACGGGGCGAATCCTTCGTCGAGATCGGCCACCTGATGGGAGTGGCCCTCGAACAGGACTCGCGCAACGTGGTGGCCGACGACCTGGACGGAGATGGCCGTATCGATTTGGTTTTCACCACGTCGGAGGTTTGGCCGGCGGCGCGGCAAACCTTGCAGGTCTATCGAAACACGTTAGACAGCGGCGGCGCTTGGATTGGCTTCCGATTCCGCGAACAAGGCGGCGGCAGATCTCCGGTCGGCGCGCAAGTGACCCTGCGTGGGAACGGGAGGAGTGTTGTTCGGCAAATTGTGACCGGGGATTCCCTCCGCTCGCAACACGCGAACACCTTGCACTTTGGTCTCGGCGAAACGGACCGGGTGGAAACGGTCGAAGTTCGCTGGTCAAATGGCCGAGTCAGGACACTTCGCAAACCCGCGCTAAACCGGTACCACATTATTCGAGCGCCGGAGTAACACGGACACTCCTGTCCGCCGGGCCCGCGCCGGCGCGGACAGGATCGTCCGCATTCCTCGCCCGATCGTGAGTTAACTTCTCCACGGATGCCGCCGTCCGTTCAGTTGCGCGCCGATGAAGGTTGAGCGGACGAGGTAATGGTAGCTTAAGAACAGGATCGGCGTCGCTACGGCGACCACCAACGGAAACTTCAATGTCCAGTGGAGCGGCCACCGACCCACGAGGACTTGGAGCCAGACGACCAGCGGCAGGTGGGCGAGATAAATCCAATAGGAGGAATCCGCGACATACCGCCAGCGCGCGCTCGGATTGCGGCAATACTTCACGAACCACCCGATGAATCCTTGGACGAATCCCCACATCATCAGCGAATAAAGCCCCGAGTAGGTCCAGCGAATCCAGGGCGCGTCTGGACTCGCCCATCCAAGTTCGCGCAACCCGTCCACTCCCCGGGTGGTCGTCAAGACCATCAACACGCCGAGGACCAGGTTCGACAGCCATTTCCGCGCGAAGCACTCGAGCAGCGCTGGTTGGCGGTGGAGCAGCCAGCCCAGACCGAACTGAAATCCGAACAGGAGCGTCGTCGGCAAGTGCGGGACCAGTGAAGCTTTGGGAGTATCCACGTCCCAGGAGTCCATCAGCATCAAAATGGGAGTGCTGACTGCCGCCAGCCAGAGGGTGCTCCACGGTGAAGCCCAAAGCGCCGCGACAATTCGGTCCACCTTCCTCATCCAGGCGCGGCTTCGATTCAACAGGCGATGCCACGCGAACCGGACGCTCAGGAGCAAAACATAGAGGACCAGGAGTTGATGCAAAAACCAGAGATGCGTGAGGTCGAACCGTTGCACAAATTGGCCCGAAGCAAAGAAACCAACCGTGAGGATTGACGGTGATGTATTCGCGAATTCCGCCGGAACGCCAAATTGCACCAGCCTCCCGCTGACCGATGCGCCCAGCAACCAGATGTAAGCCAGCAGTGGAAATAGAACCACCCAGCCCACGACCAGCGGCACGAGGATGCGCCCGATACGATTGCGGATGAATTCGCGCGCCCCCCGACGGTGGTAGAGCAAGTGGGCAAAAAATCCAGCGATCAAAAAGAAGAGCTCCAGCCGGAAGGAATGACACGCGTGCCGGAATACCTCCAAAAACTCACTCGGCGAGCGGTCGGCAATGGCCCAGTAACTCGCGGCGCCGCGGGTGAAGGACTCCGCGGCGTGGAAGACCACGCCGAGCAGCAAAGCAAACGCTCGCACGGCGTCGAGCGAATGAAACCGCTCGTTCTCCGTCGCGGACCCGGACTCCAAGGTGTTCGTACGAAGTTCGGAAATTGAACTCATCGATATCCCATCTCTCCCAGTGGTGGTTGTTCAGCCCAATGAGACAGAGGCCAAATCTCTAGCCGTGAGCCGTGGACTCGTCGCCGCCAAGGCCACGAGGCGGACACTGTCGTTAAAGACCAAAATCCGCCTCCTCACGTCGGCGGCTACGATACATGGTCTCAATGCGTTCAAATCTTGGTTGGGAGGCGCTTCATGGACTTCACCACCGGAGCGCGGCCATCGAACCGCTTCAACGTTTGCGTCCAGAGCGGGATCGGAAGCAGCCCGAAGGCTGCGCCCATAAACCGCCTCGACTGGCTACCGGCCCGCTCGCACATCGTAGGACCAGAGCGTGCCGTGGTCTCGAATGTATAGTCGTCCGTTGGCCACCACCGGATAAGCCCACGACTTCTCCATCGGATTGGAGTGTTTTGGTTGGTCCGGTGGAGTGAACCTTCCCTTCTCACGATAGGATTCCGGCGTGGGCTCAACCAAGGCCACTTCTCCGTTCTCCCCGTGCAAATAGAGACGCCCATCGGCATAACAGAGCGAAGCCGCGCCCAAGGCTCGATCCTCCCACTTCACCTGGCCGGTTGCGAATTCGATGCAAACGAGCGCCGACGCGGTCGTGCCGTAGAGGTAGTCGCCTCTTTTGACGACACCGCCGATGGCCGTGGGCAACTTCGGCTCGAAATAAACCTGCTCCGGTTCGACGCTCCCGCCCGCGGCTTTCAATCGGACGACGCCGCCGCCGGTGCCCGCAGAGGCGCAGTAGATGTAGCCGTCGCTGGCCAGGGGCGTCGGGATGTTTGCGTTGTAACGGCTCACCGGTTTGCCATAGCGCCAAAGAAACCTGCCCGTTCTTGCCTCCAATCCGATCATACCCTTTTGCAGAAGCTGAACGTATTGCTGGATGCCGCCCGTTTCGGTCACAATGGCCGAAGCGTAGGCGGCTTCATCGCCTTCCGGCAGCGCGCATTTCCAGAGCACTTCACCGGTCTTCTTGTTCAGAGAGACCAACGTCGCCTCGGTGCCGCCCGGCGTGCAAACGAGCGAATCGCCGTCAATCAACGGCGATTCCGAGTAAGCCCATTCGCCCGGCTTGCCGCCAAAATCGGCGCGGAGATTCCTTTTCCAATGAATTCTTCCCGTGCTCACTTCCAAGCAAGCTAGATCCCCGTCCGAGCTGAGCGCGTAGAGAAATTCACCTTCCACAGTGGGCGTGGAGCGCGCCGCCGGAAAATTTGGATTCATCTTCGGATTTCCCACCGGTCCGAGGCGTGTCTGCCAAATGCGTTTCCCATCGTTGACGCCCATCGCCTGGACAAACTCATTCTCCAACCCTGCATTGCCCAGCAGATAGAGCCGGTCGCCGACCGCCGCCGGCGTAGAGTAGCCGGAACCGGCGTCGGTCACCTTCCAAATCAACGCTGGTCCATTCTTCGGCCATTCCTGGAGCAGCGCGGTTTCTTGGGAAACGCCGTTGCGCTGCGGTCCGCGCCATTGCGGCCAGTCGCGAGCAACTACAGACCAGGCGGTGGACAACACGAGCAAACCAGTCATCGAAATGCCAAGAGAGTATTTCATATAGTGCGGATGCTTGCCGTTACCGGACGATTATTTGTCGCTCATTCCGCGCGCCGTCAAAACCAATTTTGCTCTTCATGGTTGGTTTGGAACTCGCCACATCAATCTCGAAGTGCTCGTTGTGTGGAGGTTGACTACAGCAGCCGGATGAGTTCGGCAAAGGGTGACTGCGAATGGCCGGGACCGCGAAGAAAGTAGTCGGCTACGTCGGCCTGGAACGGCTCAGTCCGCCACGCCTCAACCCGCTGTCGCAATTCAGTGAGCTTGATTCTGTTCGTCCGATGCAGCTCCAGGACATCCAAAACGCTCCGGTGAAGCTGCCTGAGCCGCCGGTGTCGCCGTTGCTGAAGCGTTTGGCGGTTGAGCTTGAGAAGGTCGCATGTGGAAACCGCGCGCCGATCAAGCTGCTGCTCTGCCTGACGCCAGAGCGGAGTGAGATTGCCGAACTCGTCGAGGAAGAAGAAGTCCCATGCGTTTTCGTCCACGGGGTTGATCAGTCGCCCCTGGGTGTCTTGAGGAAAACTGTCACCTTTCGCTCGATTGCAGACACCGCAGGTCCAAAGGAAGTTCTCCCACGTCAACGCCAATTGCGGGAACATGGCCTTGGGCCGAAAGTGATCAACGTCGCTGGCTTCGTTGCTGTCGCAAAACATGCATGGCTGGCCCTCGCCGGTCATCCGACCCAGAGCGCGAACCACCGGAGCAAACCATCCAGTCCGTCGCGCGGCCCTGAACACCTTCGCTGCTGTTGATTTTTGGTCCGCGCTGCGGCAAATCCTTGAGGTGGCCGTCTTGAGCTTGGCCTGTGTAGTATTGGGCAAGACTGGGCGCTGTGGCAACGGTCTCATGGCATCCGAGCTTCATCCTCGAAGATGATTTCCATCTGTCTCCTGAGGTGTCCGTATTCCTTTTCCTCGTGAGAGGTCAGAACAGAGCTCGCATGCTTGCGAGCGTTCAGGCTCTGCCAGCGGTCCACCAATCGCTGAGCGCGCTGGCTCCAGGTAGCCGTAAGCCCGAAAGCCTCCCCCAGCAGAACCTTCTCCGCCCTGCCGAGCACGACACGCTCGTACTCGTGCTCATCAAGCCTCCGGGCCCGCCTATCTTCGTCCGGTATCGGCAAGACATAGATCCCATGCCGGTCGGCCGCCTGAACGATGAGCGGACTGTGCGATGTGACAATAAACTGGACTTTGGGAAACCGCTCCTTGAGCCAGTCACAGATGCGACGTTGCCAGCTCGGATGCAGGTGGGCTTCCACTTCGTCGAGGAGTACAACGCCGGGGCGATTGATGACCAAGCGTCCCGAGAGGTCTCTTGTGAAGAGTGTGTCGGTGTCGTATGCCTTGGCGAAGTGGCAAATGATATCGAGAATTAGAGCGTAGGCACTTCGACAGCCATCGCTCAGATCTCGCATGGGCAATCGGACACGCTCTCCTTCGGCGGTGTTGCCCTCCACATAGACGTGCTCCGGGGTCACATCAGTGACTTGGAAAGAAGCCGGTAAGAGGCCGTCGTTCAGGAATCGCTTCACGTCATCCACGAGTCCTTCGGTGCCGCTGTTCTCAGCCAGCCGGCTCTCCGAGAGCTGGCGAAACCGCAGTTTCTTCAGCCATTCCTCGCTTTCACTCAACGCCGCGTCCTCGCGGAATAACGTGACGAAGGCGCTGACATGTCCGCCAGCTACCGCGTAGCGCGTTGCTTCGGCTGAGCTGCCTGTCAAGCGTCGCATCGGGCCATATCCAACTGCGAACCAACCTTCAGCGTTGGGATTCCACGGCCCGCGAGACGCGGGAACTCGCGGAATTCCTCGAGTCTTGCGCTCTTCATATGCCCGGATCACGGGATGATCCCCAGTTTTCTCTTTCACGAAACGAAGGCCTGCTTTGAAGATGTCGTGTGGGGTGTTGCCGCTTTTGGTGAACAGATCGCACTGTTCGTCGAAACGAAGGTCGGCGACGATGCGAGCCTCTTTCGCGCCCTCGCGAACCCAACCTGCGGCGCTCGGCAGAAGGCTTGCCGCAAACTCGGGACCGAAAAGAGCGAGTGCGATAGCCTTCAACAAGGTGGTTTTGCCGGAAGAATTTCCGCCGACGACGACATTCCACCCAGGGTAGCCCCCATCCGGCCGCGCAAAATCGAAGTCGAGTTCCGGAAATCCTTTGATATTGGTGAGTTGGATCTGGGCCAGATACATAGTTCTTGGTCACGTTTGTTCAAGAGCATACTACAACCTCCGAGCGATTCTCCAGAAATCTATACGTGCCATGCCCGCGGAAAAGGGGACGGTCCGTCCTAGGCCTCCTAACCAAACTTGATCCACCGGGAGTGCTGATGATTTACGCGGCTCCAGAATATGCTTTTGAACCTAGCGCTTTTGCGGCATAAATTGCCTCACGCCGACTACCATGAGAGCGCCGATTTTGATGACCAAAACATTGCTGGCCCTAATTCTGGCGCTGGCGCTACAACCGATCCTTTGCTCCACCGCCGATGACAGTTCGAAGGCGGCTTCCCCTGTCGGAAAAAGCAATGAAGGGCATTGGGCGTTCTGCGCACCGACGCGTCCCAAGGTGCCGGAAGTCAAGACCCCAGACTGGATTCATACACCCATCGACCATTTCGTGCTGGCCCGACTGGAAAAAGAAGCGGTTCAACCTTCGCCACAGGCGGACAAGACCACTCTGCTCCGCCGTCTCAGCCTGGACCTGATCGGCTTGCCGCCGACGATCGCGGAGATCGACGCCTTCCTCGCCGACCAAAGCTCGGACGCCTATGAGAAACAAGTCGAACGCCTGCTGAATTCGCCTCATTACGGCGAACGGTGGGGCCGCCATTGGCTCGACGCCGCGCGCTATGCAGACTCCGATGGATTCGAGAAAGACAAGCCCCGCTCTATCTGGACCTACCGCGACTGGGTCATCAACGCGCTCAATCGCGATCTGCCCTATGACCGCTTTGTCATCGGGCAAGTTGCCGGCGATTTATTGCCCAATTCGAGCCAGGATGATCTCGTGGCCACCGGTTTCCTCCGCAACGCGATGCTCAACGAGGAAGGCGGCGTGGATCCGGAGCAATTCCGCATGGAGGCGATGTTCGACCGCATGGATTGCATCGGCAAGAGCATCCTCGGCCTCACGATCCAGTGCGCGCAATGCCACGATCACAAGTACGATCCGATCAAGCAGGAGGATTACTACCGCTTGTTCGCATTTCTAAACAACGACCATGAAGCGTCGCTCGTCACCTACACCTCCCAGCAGCAGATGAAAGTGGCCGAACTCACGCGCCAGATGCGTGCCCTTGAAGAGAACCTGCGGCATATCACGCCTGACTGGCAGGAGCGAATGAATCGATGGGAAGATTTGGTCCGCGGCGATCAGCCCGAATGGGTGGCGGTCCGCTGCGTCAACGCGGGAGACAACGGTGAACGCTTCTATTATTACGACGACGGCTCGATCCGCGCGGCCAGCTATGCGCCCACGAAGTGGACGGCGCACTTCCGCGGCACCAACAATCTGCCGTTCATCGGCGCCTTTCGACTCGAGCAGTTGACGGACCCCAATCTGCCAAGCGGTGGACCGGGCCGATCCATCAAGGGAATGGCGGCTCTGAGTGAATTCAAAGTCGAAGCGGTGGATGCGAATAACCCGACCAACAAGGTCCAAGTGAAGTTCCTCAAAGCCACGGCTGATTTCAGCAATCCTGAAAAACCGTTGGAATCCGAGTTCGACGACCGCTCGGGCAAGAAGCGCACCTACGGCCCGGTTGAATTGGCCATCGATGGCAACGCCGACACGGCCTGGGGAATCGACGCCGGGCCTGGCCGCCGCAACCAGCCGCGGAAGGCCGTCTTCATTCCCGAAAAACCTCTCACGTTTGCCCATGGAGTGGAACTAAACTTCCGATTTCAACAGAACCACGGCGGCTGGAATTCCGACGACAATCAGAACCACAATCTGGGCCGATTCCGCCTCAGCGTCACGAGCGCGACGAATGCCGTCGCGGATCCCGTCCCAGCTTCGGTTCGGGAAATCTTCGCCATGCCTCGGGAACAAAGGAGTCCGGCGCAAATCGCGACCGTCTTCAGCTTCTGGCGCACGACCGTTCCCGAATTCAGACATACGAACGAGAAAATCGAGGCGCTTTGGAAAGAATGGCCGGAAGGAACTCCCACGCTGACCTTCGCGGCGCGAGAGGGCCGCCGGCCGGGCGACGAACCCAGAACCACCCACATGCTCAAGCGGGGCGACTGGCTGAAGCCGGGCCAGGAAGTGACTTTCGGCGTTCCGGCGTTCCTGCATCCTTTGCCGCCGGAGGCCGATCGCTCGCGCCTCGGGCTGGCCCAGTGGCTGGTGGATCGCAAATCGCCGACCACCGCGCGCGTTTTTGTGAATCGGGTTTGGCAGGCCTATTTCGGGAACGGCCTCGTCAACACGCCGGAAGATTTCGGCGTTCGCTGCGAAGATCCGTCGCATCCTGAATTGCTCGATTGGCTGGCGTGCGAATTCATGGACTCTGGTTGGCGGATTAAATCATTGCATCGTTCCATCGTTAAGTCGGCAGCGTATCAGCAGTCGTCGCGCGTCACCCCGGAGCTTCAATCGAAGGACCCTTACAACCGGATGCTCGCGCGCGGACCGCGCTTTCGTGTCGAGGCCGAAATCGTCCGGGACATTGCGCTGTCCGCCAGCGGCCTGCTCAACCCGGCCATCGGCGGACGCAGCGTCTATCCGCCGGCGCCCGAATTCCTCTTTCAACCGCCCGCCAGCTACGGTCCGAAAGTCTGGAAAGAGGAGACGGGTGCTGATCGGTATCGCCGCGGCCTCTACGTTTTCAAATTTCGTTCCGTGCCCTATCCGATGCTGCAATCGTTCGACGCGCCGAACGGCGACTTTTCCTGCGTCCGCCGCCAGCGCTCCAACACGCCACTCCAGGCGTTGACTACGCTCAACGAGACCGGATTTGTGGAATGCGCGCAGGCGCTGGCCCGATTAGTGGTCGAAGCCGGCGGAAAGACGGACGCGGAACGGATGTCTTACGCCTTCCGGAGAACGCTGGGACGCGCGCCGACGGACGAAGAGAGGCAAGAGTTGCTGGCACTTTTGGAAAGGCAAAAGCAGCACATCGCCGAAGGGTGGATTAATCCGTTCGAACTCGCAACGGGTAAGAACGAGGTCCCGACGAACTTGCCCCGAGGCGTGACGCCCGCGCAACTGGCGGCTTACGCGACGGTCTCACGAGTATTGCTCAACCTGGACGAAACGATCACCAAGGAATAAATCTCGGAACCGCAAGGTCGCTCAACAGGAGGAACTAGGGCCTGAGTGAGTCGTTTGACTTTAAGATTGGGGGTGATATTCCTGAACACGAGCCGGATTGGTCATGAGGGATACGGAATTGAACGAATGATAGATGAGGCGCGCCAGTCCACGATGGCATTCGTTCGGCCGGAATTTGCTCAATGGTTGCCAGACGTTCGTCAACACTTTACATTTCTTCAGTCGTGAGAGCCCCTTTGAGATTGAGGCCTGCGTGGCCGAAAGAGAAACTCGCCCGTATCCGCGAAATCGAGCGCGACTTTCACGTGCGTGCCTTCGGCGAAGAGCTGGCGCGCGTCAACCTGGACCTGACCCAAGAAGAGCGGCGGCGCTATCTGGCCTGGATGCGCAAAACGGCGCGCGCGCACGGCGTGAAGATCGGCGGGAGCAAACCGCCATACGTGGACGATTCATCCTTGTACCGGCTGCCAAAGACGACTGAAGGCTTCTGAACCACCCATGGACACTAATGAACACTAATGGAAACGGCACCCCTGATTCAGCCAATGCCGAGGCCTTCATTGACCGGTTCGGCCCGGATTGATATTTTGCATTCAGATGAAATTCGCCAAAGTCCATTTTCCCTTCCGCAATATATCGGCCAAGGCGCTTTACGGCCTAATGCAGCGCGGCAAGATTATTGGGCTCCGGAACCGGACGTTCATTGTTCCGGAGCCAGCGCTGGCATGGCTCGACTCGGAAAAGCTGCCTTATAAATGGGTTGCTCGGATGAACCACGACGATGTCGTTCAAACGCTACGAGATAACGTTGCCCACACGGTTCAATGAACTGCCAAACCCATCTCTACCGTGGTCTGGACCCAAAGCTGGTCACCCGGCGCTGGTTCTTCCAGCAATGCGGTGTTGGCTTGGGCGCGATCGCCCTTGGCCAACTGTTCCGCGAAAACGGTTGGACCAGCCCGGCGGCCCTCAGCCCGCTCGCTCCAAAACAGCCGCAATACACGCCCAAGGCCAAGCGCGTGATCTTCCTCTTCATGGCCGGCGCGCCGAGCCACTTGGAATTGTTCGATTACAAACCCGAGCTGGCCAAGTGGAACGGAAAGCTCCCGCCCGCGGAGTTGGTCAAGGATTACCGCGCGGCTTTCATTAATCCGAGTTCCACCTTGCTTGGACCGAAATTCAAGTTCGCCCGGCACGGACAATCCGGGGCCGAATTATCGGAACTGCTCCCTCACCTCGCCGAAGTGGCTGATCAGATCGCCGTCGTGAAGTCGATGCACACGGACGCGTTCAATCACGCGCCGGGCCAAATTCTCATGAGCACGGGGACGCAGCAATTTGGCCGGCCCAGCATCGGAGCCTGGACGACTTATGGGTTGGGAAGCGAGTCCCATGATCTTCCGGCCTTCGTTGTTTTCAGCACCGGTTCCAAAGGCCCCAGCGGCGGTTCGTCGAATTGGGGGGCTGGCTTTCTTCCCTCCGTTTATCAAGGCGTCCTCTTCCGCAGTGTGGGTGATCCGGTGCTCTATCTCTCCAATCCGAAAGGCGTGGACCAACAAATTCAGCGTGACTCCATTGAGTCCATCCAGCGGTTGAATCGGAAACATCTCGACGTGGTTGGCGATCCTGAGATCGCGACACGGATTAATTCGTTTGAACTAGCCTATCGCATGCAGCTCACGGCCCCGGAGTTGATGGACATCACGAAAGAGTCCAAGGAAGTTCTCGACAGGTACGGGGCCGAGCCCGGCAAGGGCACTTACGCCAACGCCTGCCTGCTGGCTCGCCGCCTGGTCGAACGAGGCGTCCGTTTCGTGCAGATTTTTCACGAGGCCTGGGACCAGCACGGAAACTTGGTCGCGGACTTGAAGAAGAATTGCCAGAACACGGACCGACCGACCGCCGCGCTCCTCAAGGATTTGAAGCAACGCGGCCTGCTCGACGACACGCTCGTCATCTGGGGCGGTGAGTTTGGGCGCACGCCGATGGTCCAAGGCGGCAATGACGGGCGGGATCATCATCCGAATTGTTTTACCATGTGGCTGGCCGGCGGCGGCGTGAAGCCGGGCATCACCCTCGGAGAATCAGACGAGTTCGGATTCAACGCCACCAAAGACAAGGTGCACGTCCACGACTTGCACGCGACGATCCTCCATCTGCTGGGCTTCGATCACACGAAGCTGACCTATCGCTTCCAGGGACGCGATTTCCGGTTGACCGACGTGGAAGGGGAAATCGTGGAAAAACTGCTCGCGTAGCGCCGGGACACTGGCAGTCTTGCACGACACAACATGCTTCGATATTTGCCTGTGAATCCACTCACCCCTGCGCCGCTCCCAGGAGGGCAACTCTCATTGGCTGCGCGGTGCGTGGCTCCCCGCACTGAGAGGGATACGGGAGTGGTTTCATGGTCCCATTATTCGGAGAAAAACGATGGAGGCTTTCTATGAACCGCCGCACATTCGTCACTTCCGCCCTCAGTGGAGGCTTCACCCTGCACCCGCTCCTGAATCTTCCCGCTGCACAAGCGCCGAAGAAGCTCCGAAACAAGGGCCTCACCAAGGCAGACCTGCCCACACCGGCGCTCCTGGTGGATCTCGATCTTTTCGAAGCGAACCTGAAGATCATGGCTGAACATTGCCGGAATGCGGGCTGCGGCTTTCGCCCTCACGCTAAAACGCACAAGTGCCCGGACATCGCGCGCCGCCAGATCGCCGCAGGCGCCCTCGGCATTTGCGTCGCCACCGTCCCTGAAGCGGAAGCCATGGTCGGATCAGGGATTCCGGGCGTTCTATTGACCTCGCCGATCGTGGACAAACCCAAGATCGCCCGCATGGTCGAACTCGCCCGCAAAGGCCGAAGCGTCATGCTTGCGCTCGGACATCCCCTCCAAGCCGAGTTGCTGGCTGCGGAATGCGACCGCCGCAGCGTGAATGTGGACGTGCTTATCGACATCGACGTTGGTGACAGGAGGACCGGAGCCCTTCCTGGCGAACCGGCTTTGGAACTCGCCCGTCAGATCGGCAAATGCCGGCGGCTTCGCGTGCGCGGCGTGCAATCCTACGCCGGTTTCGCTTCTCACGTTTCCGGTTTTGCCGCGCGCGAAAAGGCGTCCCGCGGCGCGCTCGCCAAAGCCGTCGAAACCCGCCAAAGGCTGGCCAAAGCGGGCTTCGACACTTCGATTCATTCCGGAGGCAGCACCGGCACTTACAATATCGACAGCGGCACTCTGACCGAGTTGCAGGTTGGGTCGTTCGTGTTTATGGACGCAAACTACCGCGTCATTGGCGGGAAGAACGGCCATCCGGTTTACAGCGATTTCCATCCCAGCTTGACGGTGCTGACGACCGTGGTGAACGCGACCCATCCGGATCTCGTTTCAGTCGATGCGGGGATCAAAGGGTTCGCAACCGACGCTCCGCAACTGCCGGAAGCCAAATCGTGGGAGGGCCTGTCTTATCGCCGATTCGGAGATGAGTTCGGCGCTTTGAGCGCTGCTCCGGGGGCCAAACTGCCGAAAATCGGTGACCGGTTGGAATTCATCGTGCCCCATTGCGATCCGACCGTGAACCTGTACGAGAAGATCTACGCGACGCGCGGGGAGAAGGTAGAGGAGGTCTGGCGCATAGCCGCCAGGAGAGAAACTGCTTGACCGCATCATGCGAGCCTGAACTGGGGGCACTGTGGTCATTGAGGATACGATATTGGTTGTTAGAATCGACAACCAATTGCCAATTCTCAATTCCCGATCGCCAATTCCGTAGCCTCAGCAACAGACCCGGCCAAGTTGCGCCCACATGGGTTGGAAGCGACCCACGCTCAACGCGGCTCACTGCGCGAGGGCGGTTTGCATTTCTTTGGGCTTCGTCAGGACTTCTTTTCGGGCCAACTTCAATAGAGCCTTTTTGGCCTCCTCCAACAGAATTAAACCTCTGTCCGGATCGAAACGCATGCTGTCTTCGGCAATTCGAATCGCTTCAATGACAGCTCCAAGCACCTTCTTGTGCTTTTCCTTGGTGCGCAAGGACGACTGGATCAGTCGCGATGCGCCGCTGAGAATCAAGGTTCGCCCCTTCACCTCGAACACTTCCAGGGCGGTTGTCACCGCAAACTGCCGCGAGTGCCAGATGATCTCTACGACTCCCGACTGTTCATTCGCCGCCAGGCGAGTCAAATGCCTTTGATCCGGCAAGATTCTGCGAACCTGCCCCACCAACTCGTCAAGTTCTTGTGCTGTCGCCATGTTTGGGCTGGAAGCAGACGGAATACCAAGTGCAACATGCGGCCTGAGTATTCGACTGACGGGGCGTATTAGGCCCTCGAACCTGGCAGAAAACGCCCAAATTCAGGCCCCCCAACTCCGGTAATCTCCGACTTTCCAAGGAACCTCATACAACAGAAACGAACCACCGAGTGCCTCACACCGAGATTCCTGTGTCATGTTTTGGGACACTTCCCATGAACCTCCCGGTGGGACGAGACTCCCGTCGAGCCCTGACTCTCCTGCCGGCAAGGATTCCAGGGCTCGACAGGAGTCTCGCCCCACCGATTGGCTGGTTCATGGTCCCAATGTGCGTTCATCGTTCGGGGAGCGATCGGCCGGGACTGTCCTGCCTCCGGCAACCGTTGCGGAAAGAAAAAGGCTCAATCGAGCAACTCACCGATCTTGCCGGGGATGTTCGACTCCTTCATTAGGGACTCGCCGATCAGAACCGCTTGGACGCCAGCCTTCACCAGCCGTGCCATGTCTGCCTTCGAGTGAATCCCGCTCTCGGACACAAGTATCCTGTGCTCGCCTCCTTCGGAATGGCGAATTCGTCCGGCGAGTCTTTCCGTCGTACCCAGATCAACTTGGAAAGTCTTCAGGTCCCGATTGTTGACTCCAATCAATGTCGCGCCCGCGGCTAGAGCGCGCTCCAACTCGCTTTCGTCATGGACTTCGACAAGGGCCGCCAATCCCACATCCGCGGCAAGTGCATGAAACTCCCGGAGCTGCGCGTCGCTCAGGATGGACACAATGAGGAGAATGGCGTCGGCCCCCCAATCCACCGCTTCGCGAATTTGGCGGGAATCAATGATGAAATCCTTTCGAAGCAACGGCAATCTGACGGCCTCCCTGATTTGCTTCAGATGGGACAACGAGCCTTGGAAAAACTTCTCATCCGTCAGCACTGACAAACAGTTCGCGCCGGCGGCTTCATATTCTTTGGCTGTCCGGACCGGGTCGAAATTGGGGCAGATCACACCGGCGGACGGTGAAGCCTTCTTCACTTCGGCGATGAGAGCGAGAGTGCCTTTTCGAGGGTGCAGCAAAGCGCGGGCGAAGTCTCGGTCGTCACCCCGCGCCAGCAAAGCCAGAGCAATGTCGCCCGCCGAAGCCTTGAGGGCCCCCAGCGCTTCCACTTCGCGCTTTTTCTGCTCAACGATGGTGTCCAGGATGCTCATGGGGGGAAATGACTAATGCCGAAGGCCGAATGACGAAAGAAGCCTCAAATCCGAAATCCGAAACTGACGCCGCGCGAGCTTGGAATTCGTCATTCGGTCTTCGTCATTCTTTGGTCATTGGGCCTTTGTTATTAGTCATTCTCGTCCTCGTCTTTGACGCCCGCCATTCTCTTCGTCGGGCACCCGGCACGGAGCCAGCCGTTGACGAATTCGTCGAGGTCGCCGTCCATCACGGCCTGCACGTTGCTGGTTTGAATCGCCGTGCGAAGGTCCTTCACCATGCGGTAGGGCTGGAATACATAGCTCCGTATTTGGTTGCCCCAGGAAACACTCCCTTTCTCACCGTAGAACCGCTCCATCTCCGCCTTCTGCGCATCCAACCGCTGGGCGTAGATCCTTGAGAGCAGAAGTTTCATGGCGGTAGCGCGATTCTGATGCTGCGATCGCTGGCTTTGCGAAGCGACGACAATGCCGGTAGGGATGTGCGTAATCCGAACGGCGGTCTCCACTTTGTTGACGTTTTGACCGCCCTTTCCCCCGGAGCGAAATGTGTCAATCTGAAGTTCGCTCGACGGGACCGCGATGTCGGCGGAGGCTTCTTCGATTTCAGCGATCACATCGACGCTGGCAAAGCTGGTGTGCCGACGTTTGTTGGCGTCGAACGGAGAAATCCGGACGAGCCGGTGCACGCCCCGCTCGGCTTTGCAGAAACCGTAGGCATTCTCGCCCTCAATGACCATCGTGACGTTTTTGATCCCAGCGGTCTCGCCCGCCAGGGCATCCGTGATTTCGGCATTCCAGCCGCGGTGCTCACACCAGCGCTGGTACATGCGAAGGAGCATATTCGCCCAGTCACAAGCCTCCGTGCCGCCGGCCCCCGAGTTGATGCTGAGAATGCAGTGGTTTCGATCATGAGGTCCATTCAGGAAAACCTTGAGCTCCAGGGCGTCCAAATCCCCGGCAAACTTGGCGAGATCCCCGGCCAGTCCGCGCTGGTGCTTGATCTGTTCCGCTTCGGGTTCGCCTTCAGCCAATTCGACCATGACGCGGAAGTCCTCCAATTGCTTTTCAGCCTGAAGCAACGGATCGATCTTTTTTCGCAGAACGGAAGCTTCGTCGATGAATTTCTGAGCTTGTTCGCGGTTGTTCCAAAAGCTCTCCGCCGCCATGAGGGTGTCCAATTCCCCCAGGCGTTTCTGGATGCTTGGGACGTCAAAGAAACCTCCTTAAATGGGCAAGCTTCTCGGAGACCACCGCTAACTGATCTTTGATCGTTTCAAACATAGCCGAGTGAATCTACGTCAGCCTGAGATTTTGCCCAGATTTTTTTGCGCCGGTCGCCGAACACGGGCGCAACTCAGTTACGTCTTGCTCGCTTTTCCCCTCGTAATCGCAATCGTAATCGAAACCCGGATTTACGAGTCGGATTACGATTACGAGCAGGAGGCTGAAGTCCGGATAAATCTGAGCTGCGCCTGCCAAGCGCCGGCCGAATGCAGCGCTGCCAAAACCAGACACCCCCAGCCAAACCAATCCCCGTACCGCGTGTACACGGTCGGTCTCCGGTGTTGTCCACCTCTGCGGATCGGCACGGTGACAATCTTGAAACCGGCCCGATAGATATCCGGCGAACCCGGATAGTACACATCATGAATGCCGCCCGACGCATCGATCCAGCAACTCAGTCCGTTGTTCGTGCACCTGACCAAAGGCAGACCGTTCTCCACCGCGCGAAACGCCGCGTTCGCCGCGTGTTGCCATTGGGCCGCGCTCTCTCCGAACCAACCGTTGTTCGTCAGATTCAGCAGGAAATCCGTCTCCGGGCCCACGTGCTCGCGCGCCCATTGCGGTAAGGTATCCTCGAAACAGATGAGCACTGAAGTGTTGACGTTCAAACCCGGCACCGAGAACCGCGTCGGCCGTTCGCCCGCTTTGAAGCCATCGCCGATGGGCGTGAAATACTTCATGATCGGAAGCCATCGCGCCAGCGGAACGTACTCGCCGAAGATCACCAGCCGCCGTTTGCGATACTCCCCGACGATTTCGCCTTCCGGACTGATGAGGAAGCTGCTGTTATAGAAATCGTATTCTTTGCCCGTAGCGGAATCGGCCCGAGGCACGGCGTCGTCGGCGCCCAGGATCATCCAGACTCTGTAATCGATCGCGAGTCTTTGCACTGAGGCGAGAGTTTCCAGCTCATAACGCAGAAGGTCGGGAATGGCAGCTTCGGGCCAGACCAACAAATCGGGCTTGGCTTCAAGGGCCTGCTTCGACAAGCGGAGCAATTGGTTGAATCGGTTGGTGTTTTCGGCCGGATCCCAGATCAGCGTCTGCGGAATGCTGGGTTGCACAAGCGCAATCCTCAAGGTTTCGGCAGGCGTCTGCCGCTCCGAGGTCTGTTGGACGCCGAACCAACAGGCCGACAAGAGCCCCAGGGAAGGAAACAACAGGTCGCCAAGCCAGATTCTGGCCGCGGTCGGGCGAACCACAAGCGACAAGCTCGAACACGCCAGAGCGGCTGAAAACCACACCATCAAGAACGAAACTCCGTACACTCCGGTGATCGCGGCGATTTGAATCACCGGCAGCATTTGATATTGCGAGACTCCCAGAAAGTTCCACGGAAAGCCGGTCAAAAACCGGGCCAGAACCATCTCCAAGGCCACCCAGACGACCGCGCACGCGACCGCCCAGAGCGCACGTTGGGAGAGCGGTGTTGCGACAAAAGAGTGAACCTCCGATGAGAGGTCGAAACCACGAAAAACACGAACCACACGAAAACAAAAGCGGTTGTGAAAATCGCCCTGCTCAGGCTTTAGGTGCGCGCTCATTCCGACTGAACCTTCTCTGCTTTCGTGTCTTTCGTGGTTTGAACCGCATGATCCTGGTTGAATGTGGTCAAGTGTCGTCGGAAACAACCGCCAGCAGAGCCAGACCCACGTGGCCGGGTAGAGAGCGAGATAGCAGCTCAGAGCCAGCCATCCTGCGAAGGCTCCCACCGGGAACGGAATGAACAGAAGCCAATGGAGGGAGGTCAGGTAATGCGCCACCCCCGCAATATATCCAAGGCCGAAGGCGGACTTCCGAGCCACGCCAAGAGTCAGCATCAACATGAGTCCCGGCACAATCCACCCAAAGCCGGCCATTCCAAATCTTGGAAAGGCGAGCGTCCAGAGAAAACCGGCCGCCACGGCGAGAAGGATGCGACCACGGAAAACCATCGTCAGAGAGGCGAATTTCAAGCCGCCGCAGCTTGCCTCAATGGGATCGAAACGCAAGTTTTGTGAGTCGCGAAAGGGTCCTCCAGATGCCACTCCGTCCCCGAACTTGTGCAGCCTGGAGGTGAAGTTAAGGCTTTTCTCCCTCACCCCGGCCCTCTCCCGCTGGGAGAGGGAGACCTTTTCCTTCTCGCTGAGGAGTCGGGAGGCCTCGGATTCTTCCACGCACAGCCGATCATCCTCCCTCTCCCAGCGGGAGAGGGCCGGGGTGAGGGAGAATGCGCGAACCATGGTTGGAGAGCAATTCGGCAAGGAAATCCACATTCAGAGGCCAGCCCAAAGCGGCGTGGAGTTTCGCTTCCCGCCGCAGTCCAAATTCGCGCGGTCGGTGGTGATTTTCCCACTCGTGGCCTTGCTTTTGGATTGGTCCTGCGTCTAAATGAAAACCATGGAAACGGTCCCGTTGGGCGTCAGTTCACTGAAATCCAGCCAGCTCGCTTACGGCTGTTGGAGGCTCGGCGGCACAGCGGAAAACAGTGAGATTACACCCGATCGCGAGGCCGCGGCGTCGCGGGCCGTCATCGCAGCCTACGAAGCCGGTTTCACTCTGTTTGACCACGCCGACATCTATTGCCACGGCGAGGCCGAACGAATCTTCGGCAAGGTTTTGAAGACGGTGTCGGGCATGCGGGATCGCGTGGTCATCACGTCCAAGTGTGGAATCCGCAAACCCGGGGACCCCGACCCAGACTCGCCCTATCGCTATGATTTTTCTGAAGGGCACATCATCTGGTCGTGCGAACAATCTCTCAAGCGTCTGGGTGTTGACCGGATCGATTTGTACTTGCTCCACCGGCCGGATTATCTCTGCGATCCCGCCGAGGTCGCGCAAGCTTTTGGCCGCCTCAAGCAGGCCGGCAAGGTGGCTGAGTTTGGCGTCAGCAATTTCACTCCGTGGCAATTGACCGCGCTCCAGAAAGCGTGCCCCATGCGCCTGATCGCAAACCAAGTCGAGATCAGCCTGACGAAGCTCGATTGTCTCCAGGATGGAACGCTCGATCAGTGCGTCGCTGAAAGAATCACCCCGATGGCGTGGAGCCCGCTGGGGGGCGGACGCCTTGGCGCCACGGATCCGATCGATCTGCGAGATCCGGACCACGCGCGTCGGCTTCACGTCCGCGAGATTTTGGATATGATCGCCCGCCTGAAAGACACCGGGCGCGCGGTCATCGCGTTGGCCTGGCTGCTCAAACATCCCAGCAAGATCATCCCGATCGTGGGCACGACCGATCCAAGCCGAATTCGGGAGTTGACCAAGGCCGTGGATATTTCACTTTCACGCGCCGACTGGTATCGTCTGCTCGAAGCCGGCTTGGGCCAGCGCCTACCTTGAGAGCGTGTCAGAAAAATGGGTGGAACGGGCTACCAGCCCGTTTTGGGTGGCAACTAGCCACCCAAAATGGCGCCAGGCTACTGGCCTGCCGCGACAGGCCGGTGGCCTGCTCCACCCAGAAGATAGTTTCCAGACACGCTCTGACCGAATGCGAATTGCCTATGGGTTCAATAATAAGACTGATTCTGCGCGCGCTGGCCGCCTGTTGGATCGCGCTGCAATCCACCCCGTCGTTGCGGGCTCAGGCGGAAGTACGGCTCGACTCTCCCATGCCGCCGCCCAAGTGGGCGGTCCTGCAACGCCAGCTTCTGGCCGAGCACGTCCCGGCCTGCCGCGAGTTCTTCAGCCGCTACTTCGATGACCGGGGCTACCTCCAGTGCTTCGTTCGCTGGGGAGCCAACGACGGGCCCGATGACGCTTTCGAGAACTTCAATCATTGGCCCGAACTCCACGCACTCGGGGCCGGCGATGAAATCCTCCGATTGTATCTCAAAGGGCATGACGGTCTGATCCGGCAGTACACAGAAGCCAAGACGGTCGAAGTGCCCGTCGCCCGCGACGGAATGTACCACAAGGAATTCATCGTGCAGTCGGACTGGATGCACCACGGCGAAGGGCTGCAACTGTTCAACCGCATGGGCCTATCGATCCCGACGGATTCTGCGTATCAGGCGCGGGCGCGGCGGTTTGCCGGCTTCTACATGAACGAAGACCCGGACGCCAAGAACTACGATCCACAACACAAGATCATCCGAAGCATGATGAACGGCAGCAAAGGCCCCATGCTGCGCAAAGCGACGGCGACGGATTGGGCGGGCGATCGGTTCGATCTGGCCGGTTTCGTGGCGCTGCACGGCGAGCGGACTTTTGAGGAGTTTCTGGCCCATTACGAGGAATACACGGACGTCGCCGGGGATCACTGCCTGAACCTCGGTGCCACCACACTGGCCATGAACGCCTACATGCTCGCGCACGAAGCAAAGTACAAGAAGTGGTTGCTGGAGTACATGGAGGCCTGGCTCGAACGCATGAAGCAAAACAACTGGATTATTCCGAGCTTTGTTGATCTTGATGGAAAAATCGGCGGACCCGACGGCAAATGGTGGGGCAGCGCGTACGGTTGGGGTTTTAGCCCGGTCAACCCCGTTACGGGCCGGCGTGAAAACCGCCATCGCATCGAACGCGCGCTCACCGGCTTCAATAATGCGTTCCTGCTCACAGGCGACACGAAGTACCTCGACGCTTGGCGGAACATGACTCGTGCCGTCAACGCCAATGCCCGTACGGCAGACGGCCAGATGCAGTACCCAACCATGCACAATGCGCAAGGATGGTATGGCTGGCAGAACCGCCCTTGGAACTTCGGCGCGCTGGAGGTTTGGTATTGGTCGATGAAACCGGAAGACCTTGAACGCGTCGGAGCGAACGGATGGATTGACTATCTCCAAGGACGAAATCCCAATTACCCCGAGGCTCCGCTTGAGCGCGACCTCCAAACCATCCGGCAACGGATGAATGCCATGCGACGCGACAAATTGCCGCCGGAAAAGCGGCTTGCCGACAACATGATGGGTTTCAATCCGGCCGCCACAGAATCGCTGATCCATCTCATGCTGGGCGGGCTCCAGCCGGGACGCGACGGCGGATTGCTCAACGCGCGGCTGCGTTACTTCGATCCCGCCCGCCGGCGCGCCGGCTTGCCGGAAGATGTGGGGGCGCTGGTGTCAAAACTTACCGAGACGCAAACCTTCGTGACCTGGGTCAACTTGAACAAGACTGAACCAAGGACATTCATCGTGCAGGGGGGCGCATATGGCGAGCATCAATTGGAAAACGTGACCTCGGGCGACAAGACCCTCCCAATCGACTCCCCTTTGCTCCCCGTGCGGCTCGATCCGGGTTGCGGACGAATGCTGGTCCTGCAGATGAAGCGCTACGCCAATCCACCAACGGTGCTTCATCCCTGGGACCGCAAGGCAGCGAGGCTGGGATTGTAACCACGAGCCGATTCCGTGAGAAATTAGTTGCTGGAATTTTTGACGGCAGAACAGCTTCGCATTTTAGTTTTCCACTATCAGAATCGCGACGCGCAGCCGTCCGATAAACTGCTTGGGCAGCCTTCGATCCAAAGAGCCTTCCAGAGGCTTTTCGGGCGCAACATGACCATCGCAGAACACCGCGTTTGCTGCCTTGGCGTGCCGAAAATGGACCGTGGCTTCATTTGTGTTGATGTAGTAAAATTCCTCCAGCATGGGACGCACCGGCGAAGCTGGCACCTGGAAGGTATTGACTTGTGCGGCATCGGCAAGAAACACGAGTTCGGCCGGTCGAGGAAGTTTCTCCAAGTTCACCGGCGGCTTGTCCGGCGGGGCCGCGAGGTGAAGGTTGTAGCCGTAGCCATACGATGCGCCGGTCGCTTTCAGTTTGAGATGTGGACTCAAGTAATTGAAAGACGGGCACACTTCGATTCCGCGGCCAGCGAGGTAGGGATATAAAGCGCCTTGGGTCGCGTCGAACCGCCGTTCTCCTTCAGGGCCGTTTTCCAGCCAGCCGAACCAATACACTTGGCCGCCGTTCAATGCCGCTCCTCGCCAGGGAAACGCCTTCCCGCCGTTGTCGTCCCAATACATTTGCGCAGCCAATCCAAGCTGCCGCAAGTTGCTCACACATTTGATCCGAGCGGCAGAGGTTTTGCCCCTGCTCAGGGTTGGAACCAGCAACGCGCAAAGGATGGCCATGACCGCAACGACGACAAGTAATTCCAGCAGCGTGAATCCGAGTTGCGGCGGGCGTCGTTCTTGTCCCGCGTAGCGCCGACTTTCAATCTGTTCGATCGCAGAATTACATTCTGCGGCGCTGCCGCCGTTCCGGCGTGCTGGAACTATCGACGCTCTGCCGAATGCAACTCGGCGATATAGCGCAGCGCGGTGGGGCCGCAACCAAATCGGACGGAGCGAGACTCCGTCGAGCCTTGAAATCCTTGCCGGCAAAGAAGTAATGGCTCGCCGGGAGTCTCGCCCCACCAACAAAATCGCGCGGCCTGCGACGATTCCAGGCGATACTGACAGACGACAAGTCTGCGCCACGATGGAGGTGGACTGTGCTATACACGTCATGGCCGTTCCGCCCGAATTTGATAGAACGCTTTGGGTTGACGAAGATCACTGTCCACGAAGATGTCTCGACGCCCCGTCCCGGGCCGAGGGGGCCCCAAAGATATCCACGTTTTGAAATCCTCCGTTCGTTCCAAAGCGTAGAGCCAGTTCGTTCGAGCCGCGAACTCGACACTCCAGCCATCGATTCGGAGATTGCCGACGAGATCGGCGATGGGAGGATCGGAGATGGACAAGGCGAGGTTGTCTAGCCGGCCACGAGCGAACAGTGATCCACCCGCCCCGGCGTCGTTGTAGCTGCTGATCGCGAGCGTATCGACGCGAAAGTCGCTGAACTGGGTGGGCAGCCGCACGTCTTTCACCGGACCGAACGGCTGGCCATTTCGAGTCATCGTGGTCGCCAGCGTCTGGTTGCTGCCACGATAGGTCATCGCCACATGGAAGAGGTCGCCAACGATCAGTTCGAGGGGAAAGCTGAAACTTGGTATAAACTGATTGTTGCTCGAGACGACCACGGGAGAGACCGTCGCGCCGAATCCGGAGTCTGGGAAATAATTGAACTCTACCAGATGGGGCGACTGTGCGCCTGTTCCACGCACAAAGTTGGTCTGAGTCGCCGCTTTGAAGTTCAGAAATCCCAGGGCGATCTGGAACGTGAACGGTTTATTCGGCGTGACCCCCACTTTCATCTCTTCCAGGACGAGATCAAAGGCGAGGCTGAAATCGTCGCTCTTCGCCATGATCGTGCCCAACGGCCGGTAGAAATAGCTGTTCGGACGTCCGGAGTCCCAAGTGACTTTCAAATTCTGGCTGGCCGGATTCCATTGGAAGAGCGACGTGTCACCAACGGTCCTCCAGCCTCGGTCCGCGGGATCGCTTGAGAAGGCTTCTGCGAAGGCCGCCGCTTCCGCTGAGGCGACGAGCCGCAACAAAATGAGAAATGCTAAGGCCGCTACGAGTAAGCGCCGTCTCGCGCCCGCTCCCTGAGCCAACAGGGCAGCGCGAACACTTCCTGTCGCTTGCGGCGGTTGAGCGACGACGCACCGGAGCGCCGGTCTCCGACCCGGCACGAATAACGTCATCCTCACGGTCTTCTTGGGAATACTCCGACTTCGCCGGAGGGCTCGCAGCTTTCGTAAGTCCCAGGAGTATTCGAGTCTCGCGGATCGAACGTTACCTGGCTTCCCCCTCACCCCAATCCTCTCCCTTGGGGAGAGGGAAAATCCCTGCCCGTCGGCACGAAAATGCGATGTGCCTGGATTCTTCATGGCGCGGGAAACGGTCCATCCTCCCCCTGAGGGAGAGCGCCAGGGTGAGAGGGAAGGAGACGTCCGCAGACCGAGCGAAGCGGGATTGCCCAACAGATCGAAAGCTCCAGTTGGCCTCGAGCCTGTCATCGTTTCCGCCCCCCAGCTTTGCCAGCGGCGGCTGACGTTCCCCACCGACGGAGCGAAGGGTTGGCTATGAGGCAAAGGGCCGCGCCAAACGCAAGGAATGACCACGTCGCCGGCTCCGGCACAACCGCGATGGCGTCGATTTCGGCGGCCCCACCCAACAGGTCGAAGCGCACATAACTGACGCTCGAAAGATTCGCATTTCGCCCGTTGCCATCCTGCGCCCAGCTTATGTCGAACCCCGTGCCGCCTGCGGAGCCTGCATAAAGGGAGCGTATGCCGGTTAGATCCCGGCCCGCAAAATCCGAGGCGCGGAGGGCTGGGTTCACCGGTTTGCTGATATCGCCGGAACCGTCGGTCGGAAAATAGCTGTCAACGGTTGGCGTCAGTGAGGGACTGAGTTGGAAATAAGTCACGTTGTCGGCGCTGACGAGGACTCGGGCCGATTCGGAGTTGGCGCCGAACAGCGAGCCGTCTGTGATTCCACCGCCCGAGAAATTGCCGTTGGTGATGACGAATCCCGCGTTCCCAAAAACGATGAAATCCAAGCCGAACGGATTTCCGGGAAAATTCAAGATGGGCGTGTCGAAGCGGACCGTCAACGATCCGCCTGCGCCAATGGAGAGCACTTGGTCGCGCAGATAAGGTGGATTGAAGGGGTCCACCGGACCGCCGAACTGGCCGGGAATGATCTTCGAAGGCTCGCCGAGCACCGCCGCGACATTGGTGAATCCAAGTCCGCTGCCAAACTCGGTTGCGAAGCCGGTTCCTGGAGAATAGGAGACGACGGCATCGGCGAAGCCCGCAGCTCTCGCAGGCGAACAGAACGCCATGCTCCCCACCACCATGCAGAAAACCGGCGCGAGACATAGCCTGGCAGCTTGCTGAATCGCGGAATTCCAGATTCCAGGAACTCCCATTGAGGCTAGGAACCGAAGGGTGGCAACTGCTGCGCGCCAGCGTTTGGACTGCGAGCGCTTGAGCGCCGCTTTTAGGCATGAGCAGCGGACCGGAAACGCCAGACGCCGTCGCGCCGAAGCGGCGTTAAGACGTCCTGTACAGGGGGGAGGATTGGCGCCGGCCAAAACCTCGCGGCCAGATTGGCCGACGCTTGAGTTTCTACAACTTTGGAATGGCATATCGCTGATCTTTCAATTTGGTCCGCAAAACTTGCGGACGGGTTGACACTTGAGAGACCAGCGCTGAGCGAGAAGGCGCTTCGTTGCCCAACAAAAAAGCCTTCGACTCCGCGAGACGGGAATGAAGGCATTCGACGGCTTCCGCCGAAATCAGTTCGGGGGACTGGCCTCATCCTTCTCTTGGACGGAGAAGTTGATCGCAGGAGATTCGAGTTGAATCTTCCGCCAATCACGACGAGCACAGCTAAACCGGTATCCTGACTTCGGGCTTCAAATCTCGCCCCCGCCTTCCCAATCGACCGCGATCAGTGGCTTTGGGAGCTTGTATCCCGTCACAGTGGCGCAACCGTCCCCGATTCTCACGGGGTTCCCTGGCATTCAACTGCGGCTATCATGGACGTGTGTCCATGGTTTCAAAGAACTTGAGATTTGTTAGTGGGGAACCACAGAATTGCCAAGACAATTCTTAGGGACGCAGGGACACATGGGATGCGAATATTTTCAAAACAAATAGGTTGCTTCTCGCGACGCATTGCCTTAACGGAAATTAAAGTAAAGATTGAGAATCTTTGCTGTTGCTGGTGTGAAAAGGCGTGAAGGGATTACACCATTAGGGAGCTTTCCGTAGTCGTCAGGCTTGTTCTCATCGTCGATCGGCCCTTTCCCACTTTCGTCAACAAAATGATGACCGAATTTTTCGAACCAATCGACGAAGCGCTTCCGCCGATCTTCTGGCCTCTGTTTTCTTCCCATGGCGATGTCCATTCGAAAGTTCACATCCCAAGGATAGACCAGGATCTCATCCCGTGTGGGTGGGCGGCGAGCCACGACAGACGGCGGTGAGAGTAAGGTGTACTTCTCCCAGGAATTGCCCTTGCCGAAAATCTCCTCGAGATATTCGAGCGAGATCAATGCAATCGGCATTCTGACAAGTTCCCTGAAACCATTTCCTTCATTACTGATTAGAATCTCCCCATCCAGCATCGTGTCCGTCCGCCCAAGTTGGTACTCAACCACTTTTACGACCTCGATTCCGAGATCGAGCAACGAAAAGCACACCAGCACATCCTCTCTTTCCGGTACCTCATTAGAGTCCGAACGAACCTTTAACGTACACCTCCTCTTTGACATACTGATGAGCTCGACATCCACAGGCGGAGTCCTACCGATCGCAATTTTGAATTTATCCTCCTTTTCTCGCAGACTTCGATGCTCCGCGCCAAACTTGTCCACATGCGCCTTAACCTGGGGAGGCAACACCCCTGGACGAAACTCGAACTTCCTAACAGTCAACGTGGCCTTTGCCTTGGAGGTCGGTCTCCCACGAACGATGAGCATTTCTTCAAGGAACTCCCTTGAAAGGCAGTACCAAGGATCACATAGCTCGTTAGCAAGATGATCGCCTTCTCCTTCAATCAGACGGTCTTTGGCGTCAAACCATCGTTCGGACGCCCCTAACGGAATGTTCCAACCGTAGGGACGTATGTCGCGAAAGAGGAGGGGAACCCACTTCCTTTCGAGGTGATCACCTGCAAATTGCACAATGGAAAGAACACCGCCAGAGGCCCAACGTAAACACATACCGTCGGCCGTCTCCACGTTCTTCCCAGATCTCCCCCCCACGAGGAACGATTGAAGCTCCGCACTCCGCTTTATGAGTTCGTCTCGTTTTTCCTCGGGCGCGTAGCGTGCGACGGCCTCCTTTTTGGCGGGGTTCGAAATCAGGATTTTCTTTACCTTTCGGCGGTCGATGGTGACCGTGACAACACCGGATCTTCTTCGCTCGCGCGTAGCGGTGACCGGTCTTGTTAGAAGCTCGATGGCAAAAACTTCGTTGGGGAGTCGTTCCTTTGAGGCCTTGAGTGCATCCGGGCTGACCACCCCGCCGGGGCCCTCGGGCACATTGACCACCTTGCACCAGCGCACGTCATGAACGTTGCCGCTTTTATCTCTTATTTTCGCCTTAGGCCCGTACCTAAACTGGCAATGCTCAGGTAATCTTTTGAAAGTGGCCATGTCGATGAGAAGATATCCTGGCTTCCCTGCCGCCTCCCTTCTGACGGCATGGATGATTGGCAGTCCCGCAAAATCTCCGCCTGTCTGTGTCACTTCTCCACTGGCAATCCCGACACGAAACCAGCGATGTTCGCGATTAGGGATAGATTTATTCTTGTTTCTAGCAACACAGATTTCGTGAAACACCACTCCGAAGTCGTGCGCGAGCTCTGGTGTTCTAAAATACAGCAGAGCCCCATCGCCCGTGGTTTTCGGTAGGACTTCACGCCAGCTCAGCCTTACCGCATTTAATCCTTGTTTCACTAGCTTCTGGATATGCCGGTTGAGCAGAGCCACACCGCTTGCATCATAGACTGAGGCCATCTTGTTGGCAGTACGCGTGTAATTTACAAGATCCAGCGCTACGACGGTCCTAATCATAGGCTCCTGGTGGTCGAGGGTTTGTGTGCCGCTCTCCAGATTTCCTGAGAAGTCAAGCTTACCGCTTGGAATTGTCGAGCGAAAAGCGAGCTAGGATCTTCGTTGTTTCGTTGCTTAGACCACCAATCCAATTGGACTCGCTCGTTCGCCGTCGCCGGTCACCACTGGGGTGCTGGCTCCTGCTCCTTGAGCATCCAGGCTTCTACCTCAAACGAGGCCTCGAATCGTCATGTGACGGCTTTTCTCTTGGAACCAAATGTAGGCGCCTGGAAGCTCGCGGTTCACGGTTTCGACAAAAGAGGCGATGCACTTCGGTTGCTGGTGTCCGATATCAAAAACGAGCGTCGGTTCGATATGCGTCTTTCGGTAATGACTCTCTCGATTGCCATCCGCCTGCAGCCTTGGGAGATACTCCTCCAAGCGGGCATGGGAAAACTGATCCATGGTGCCATCCACTTGTCTGATGTGATCCGCGGGGGGTTCGTGATCCAAAGGAGAAGATGAGTCCAGGTGCAAGGAAATCGATTGAGTAAGGAGGCGCCGCTCCAGACTCCGGCATTGAAACAGAACGACGGAAAGCTGCGGAATTTCCAGGCAAGTCTCAGCTTCGACTGCAGGCCGAAGCTCGGTACAGATGCGCCGAAGAATGCCGGCCTCCTGGAGAGAGAGGACGCGACCGTCGCGAAGAGCGCCAAGTGTAGTTTTAGGCCACCGCGCCCCTGGATTTTCCGGCTTGATTCCAGGAATTTCTTGCTCGATTTCCTTTTTGATTTCGAGGAGGACGGGGCTGAAGCCGCGATAGGCGAGAGTCGGCACGCCGTTCCACGAAATGAAAAACTCCCGCGGTCTCACCCAGGTGCGTGCCTTTGTCCGGAGGATGCTGCCCAAAATGTTGAAATCATCAAAACCCATTGTCGGATCCCCCCATTAGCGCCGGGCGAAGATTTGGTTTGCTTCCTCGAGCGTTTCCTTTGAGCCAATATCAAACCAAAGCCCCGGCACAGTCCAGGCGTGGACAGGGACTCTTTGATAGAACCATTGAATCAACCGTCCGGGCTGGTCCGGATTGTTGCCATCTCGAACGTACTGTCGGATCAGAGGCAGACACACCTTGGGGTAGAAATAAAGGGCGATGCCGATCAGGGTGCTGGCCGGCTGTTGCGGTTTTTCTTCGAAACGCGTGATCCTTGAATGCCCATCGACATTGACTGCGCTGTATCTCTTGACGAGTTCCAGGTCGCGGACATCGTAAACCGCCAGAACGGGCGAGTTCACAGCGCGGCAATACTGGCCGAATTCTCGCAGGTCGCGGCTGAACAGATTGTCGCCTGCGACCACGATCAGATCGTCATCGAGTTTCTCCTGTTCCAAAACATAGTGGAGATCCCCAATGGCTCCGAGTTTGTTCGAATCATCGGTCGAGTGGTCATTGACCACTGTGATGGCCAGTTTCGGGTGAGACGAATGATATTGGTCGGCCCATCTTTCGAAGTGGCCCGTGAACTTCTCGTTCGTGACCACATAGGCATGGTCGAGGCCCTCGATGGTCTCGAGGTTGTCGAGCACGTAGTTAATCATCGGTTTGCCGGCCACGGGAAGCAGCGGTTTGGGTTGCGTAAGCGTGAGCGGATAAAGGCGGGTCGCGTAACCCGCGGCGAGGATAACAACATTCATGATCTGCGATTTTGTTCCATCGGAATCAGGCGGCTTTCGGACTGCCGCTTCCCAAAGCCATTGACGCAATGCGGATTCATCAAGTGGGGCAGGAGGCGCGGCTCACCGTTGCGACAGCAATTTCCGATAAAAGCTCAGCGTTTGCCGGGCGATGGTCGTCCAACTAAAATGCTCCTCGACCTGTTTGCGCGCCCTCATGCCCATGGCGCGCATTCGGTCTGGTGTCTCCAACAAATTGTTGACCGTTGCGGCCAAGTCTCGGGCGAATTGTTCGGGGTGAAGAGGTTCGAAATTGGTCGGGTGGACGGCGTCGAGGAAGACGAGCAATCCCGTCTCACCATGTTCGACCACTTCCGGAATGCCGCCAACGGCCGAAGCCACCACGGGTGTTTCGCACGCCATCGCCTCGAGATTGATAATTCCGAATGGTTCGTAAACGGACGGGCAAACAAAGATCGCGGCGTGCGTGTAAAGGTGGATGACCTTCTCGCGAGGCCGGATGACGTCGGCCAGCCAAATGATTCTGTTCGTGGTTTCGGATCTGGCCTGTTCCAATTTCCGCTTCATCTCCTCGGCCATCTCCTCGGTATCGGGAGCGGTGGCATGCAGTACGACTTGGATGCCGGGCCGCAAATATTTGATGGCATTCACCAGATGGACGATCCCTTTTTGGCGCGTGACTCGGCCGACAAAGAAAATGTAGGGCGCGTCCGGGTCGATCCCGAACTCTCGGAGGGTTTTCGGGTTCCGCGTCGGCTTGTATTGGTTGAGGTCGATGCCATTGTGAATGACCCGAATCTTATCGAAGGGCACGCCGTACAGGTCATGCACGTCCTTCTTCATGGCCTTGGAAACGGCCACCACGCCGTCCGCGTTTTGATACGCCGTGCGCTCGATCCAGCTTGAACCGTGATACGCCGTGCCGAGTTGCTCGGCTTTCCAGGGCCGGTGGGGTTCCAGAGAATGGCTGGTCAGCACGAGCGACGCCCCGCAGAGTTGTTTGACGAGGCAGCCGGCGAAGTGGCTGTACCAGGTGTGGCAATGCACGATGTCCACATCCTTCGGCAATCCTGCCATCACGATGTCCCGAAGGATGGTGTCGAGGAATTTCTCGTGGCGCGGATCGTGCGCGGTGAGCTTCAATTTCGGCTGCACTCCTCGGACCGAGAGATTGCCGCGTTGCTTCCGCTGGTCGCCAAAACAAAAAATCTGGACCTCATGTTCCCGGTGATCGAGCGCGGCCAGTTCGCGGGTCAGGTATTCCACATGGACGCCGGCGCCGCCATAGACGTAAGGAGGATATTCGTTGGTCAGAATCGCGATCTTCATAGAGCGCCGGTCCGAATGCATCCTCTCATACCAAAGCCTTTGCGGTGTTGGCCAGCGTTCTTTGCGGCGGGGTTGCGCTTGGTGGCGGCGGGCACGTTTCGTGAACGTAACGCCGATCGGTTGACTTCGGATGCGCGGTGGGCCCAGCCCCTGAAAACAGCGAAGAGCCGGAGCGTCCGTCTTGTGCTCTGGAGGAGCGCTTTTTCTTTGGCAGCGGGAGCGAGAGCATCTACTCTTGGTGGCGTCAACTTCAGATCACGATGACGCATCAAGTTGCTGCACCCAGGAACCGGACCGATTCAACCGCGTGAGTGAGCATACCGAGACGCCGAGTTGGTGGAAGAACGAGGACTGGCTGGCTGTCTGGGCCGGAACTCTGTTCATCGTTTTGGTACTGACGGGAATCCGGCCGGAACTGCCAAAGTTCAGTTGGCGGACCGGAATGGATTTGGTGCAACAGGTTTTCGCTGGAGCGAACCTTTTGAGTGCGGCGCGGCTCGGCCTTGGTTATCTGGTCGTGGCCGCGGCCGGAATCGCGCTGATGGGAGGCAACCTGCGCAGATATCTGGCGGGGTTCTGGGCGGTCTTCCTTCTCGCCTGGCTGTCGCAAGCCGTCGCCGGAAACGCAAAAGTGAACGACCTCGGCCTGGAGTACGTCCTTTTTGCGCTCGCGCTAGGGCTGATTATCAATCACACCGTGGCGGTTCCAGTGTGGCTGCGGGAAGCCGTTCGGACGGAGTTCTACATCAAGACAGGTCTGGTCATTCTGGGCGCTGGCATTCTCTTCGAGGAAATCCTCCAAGCGGGAGCGCTGGGGATCGTGCAGGCCGTGCTCGTTGTCGCAGTCGTCTGGTACTTTTGTTATTGGCTTTCGAAGAAGATGCGCGTCGATGACGAGTTTTCCGTCATGCTTTCGACGGCGGTCTCCATCTGTGGCGTGTCGGCCGCCATCGCCGCGTGCGGCGCGATCCAAGGAGACAAGAAAAAGCTTTCCTACGTGACCTCGTTGGTGTTGGTCGTGGCGGTACCGATGATGGTCCTCATGCCCTGGCTAGTGAAAAGCCTTGGCCTCCCGGAGTTGGTGGGAGGCGCTTGGCTGGGCGGGACGCTCGATACCAGCGGCTCGGTCGTGGCGGCTGGAGCACTGATCAGCGAGCCGGCGATGAAGACTGGCGTGATTGTAAAATTCTCCCAAAATGTCTTGATCGGCGTCGCTGCGTTTCTCTTATCGATTTGGTGGACGATGAGGAAGGGAACAGAGGGCGGGAATCGTCCGAGCGCAGCGGTGATCTGGCAGCGCTTTCCGAAGTTTGTGTTGGGATTCATCGTAGCTTCGCTGGTGTTTTCGTTCCTGCTCGAGCCGGAACTCGTGAAGACGACCAAGAAAACGTTGGCCGGTTTGCGAACGACGTGGTTTGCCATGGCCTTCGTCTGCATCGGCTTGGAAACCAAGTTCACCGAGCTCGTGACGCTGGAGAACGGCCGGCCGGCCTTCGCATTTATCGGGGCGCAGGCCTTCAATGTGATTTGGACGCTGGCGCTTGCTTTTCTGCTGTTCGGCGGAATTCTGTTCGCCGCGCCGACGATCAAGTAAAGTCGTGAACTCAAAACTGGAACAACCGACTCTGGCATCCGGCGCAAGTCTCGCGCGCCTCGCCGAGATCCTGCGCTTTGCGGCAGTCTTGGGGAACGATGATCGCTCCCACTCGCGCGCCTCCGAGCCAGAAGGCGAAAAAACGGGAGCCGCCCCAGGTCCTCCGGGCGCGGACTTCGCAGAAACTGTGTCTGAACTTTTCCGACTGCTTCAGGATCGCGGCATCCGTTACGTGCTGGTCGGTGGGGTCGCGCTCCTCCGCTACGTGCCCGGGCGCAATACCGACGACATCGATCTTCTGCTGGCTGTGGACGAACTCCGCGCGCTTCCGGAAATTCTGCTCGCGGAGCGGGGCGAGTGGTTTGCCAAAGGCCGTTTCAGAGAATTGCGAGTCGATTTGCTGTTCACGGCCAATTCGCTGTTTCGCACGGTGCTGGAACGGTATGCGGCGGCTCAGACATTCCTGGAGTTGGCGGTTCCCTGCGCAACCCCTGAAGGGCTGATTCTCCTCAAGCTCTACGCCCTGCCTTCTCTCTATCGCCAAGGCGACTTGCAGCGGGCCAATCTCTACGAAGCCGACGTCTCAGCGCTGTTGCTGGCCGCGCACCCGCGGATGGAGGCTTTGTTCGAAGAATTGTCGCACCATGTTTCAGCGAGCGACTTGGCTGAGCTGCGCAAGATCACCGCCGAGGCTCAGGCACGAGAAAAGCGCTTTGGCCAGAGTGGGAGCGGATCAGTTTAGCCCTTAGGCTGCTTCAATCGGAGCACAGCTTGGTTCAACTGATTCGTGAAGACACTGTGGCGGCCATCAGGCCATCGAACGCTCAATTCCCGTAATTGATTTGTGTGGCCCAGTCCAAAGGTCAATTCATTCGTCGATTGCGAAAGATAGCCGCCACCCGCATAGACTTCTGCGACCTGCGTGGAGCCATCCGAGAGAATGGCCGACACGCGCGCGCCAATGGCTCCAGGATTTCGCTGATCACCAAATAGACGAACCTTCACGACCTTCATTTCACCAGAGCCAGCGTTCTCAAACGCCAAGACCTCCCCATCGTTGATACCGACCACGAAATCCGGCCATCCATCGCCGCTGAAATCAGTGGTCGTCAATCCCCGAGCATCGCCCCGTTCGACCAAGCCGCTTTGCTCAGGCCCGATCGTCGAGAAGGAGCCGTCTCCATTCCCGAACAGAAGCAAACTGAGGGCGCCGTTCACCCGGCCTGTTTCGAGTTGGGGATGAGAGAAATTTTGGACCAAATAGAGGTCGGCCTTCCCATCACCGTTAAGTTCTGTGAGAACCAGGCCAAAGCTTGGCGCGGCTTGTGCCAGGCGCGGCAGAGGATTAAACTGAAAACCTCCCCGACCGTCGTTGAGCAGCACGCCGGACTCCAGGGTGTTGACTTCCACTCGAGGCGCTTTTTCCAGGACGGTCGCAGGGATGATGTCCGAAATCGAGGCGGCGGCAAACGACTGAAAGGTCGGAAATTTCTCCAGGATCGGTGGCCACACTTCCCCAAGTAGGCTCCTCCCGCGGACCGGAACCAGCCGTCCGCCCTCGAACGACGCTTCCAGCAGTTGAACCTCCGGCCCCCCACTGAAGGTTCCGGCGAAAAGAACCAGCGGCTGCCCGCGGTTGGCTCGATAGCTGGAGTTGAGGCCCCAATTCGTCACGACGTAATCGATATGCCCGTCGCCGTTCAAGTCGCGTCCCGCAATTCCGTTCCACCAGCCGAGCAACTTGGAAAGCCCGGCGTCCTGCGTCGTGTCCATTAGATTTCCCTTTTGATTGCGGAAGAGCTTGATCGGACCCCAATCATGGGTCACGAGAAGATCGAGCCATCCGTCTCCGTCGGTGTCCGACCAGAGGGCGCTCGTCACTAATCCTGTCTGTTTCAGTCCTGGAGCCAGTTCTTCCGTCACCTCTTTGAACTTCCCGTTTTCGTTTCGAAGCAGTCGGCTGAATGGGAGCAAGGGGTATCGCCCTGGAATAGATCGCGAGCCTACAAACAAATCCAAATCGCCGTCTCGATCGAAGTCAGCGGCGGCGACGACGCTTCCCGAATCGCGCAGGTCGGGCAAAGCACCGTCCGGGGCCTTCCGAAATTGCCCTTTGCCGTCGTTCAGATAAAGACGGTCGCGAAAGATGGGACTCCCGATTTCTCCTTCGACGCTTCCAGAAGCCACGTACAGGTCAAGCGCACCATCGCCGTTCGCTTCGAAGAAAATCGCTGCCATATCTTCGCAGGCCCGATCCGCCTCGAAAGCGGGCTGCGAGACGCGTCGAAAACTTCCGCCCGGCCCGCGAGCAAACAACTGGCCGCTTTGCCCGGCCGCGCCACCCAAGTAAAGGTCATCCTGGCCATCGCCATCGGCGTCGCCCATGGCGAAACCTGGTCCGAATTGAGAGAGTTTGAAAGGAAGCAGTGGTTGCCGGCCGAAGTCATCGTAGGGACTTTCTCGGTGACGGATGCCGGCCAAATGCTGCGTGCGCCTCAAAAGCGGCCGTGAAATCGGGGACGCGCTCTTCGCCTCCACTGGGGCGGGCGTCGATTTATTCTGGCGAGCACTCGGAACTTGATCCGTAGCAGCCGGCGTGAGTCGGCTCTGACCAGTGAATGGAGCGGACTCACGCCCGTTGCTACGAGGTTCGTGGGAAGGCTCGGTGATGGTATAAAAAAGATTCGCCTTCAAATCTCGCAAAATCTGTTGACTTCCACTCGGCCAGCGAATCGTCAACCGGTCGATTTTGTCATTCGCCCCCAGGCCGAAATGCGCGAGCGGCTCGTTGGCGGACATAAAGCCGCGCGCCAGGGTCAGGTAGTGCGTTTGGACTCCTGTTTTCGTCTCCGCCTTGACAGTGGCTCCGATGCCCCAAGTGTTGCTCGACGCTCCCTTCAGGCGAAGCAGAACACGATTGCCCGGAGGGCTGTTATTCCGATAAACGGAAACCGGCTCGCCATAATTGGCGACAACAAGTTCAAGGTCGCCGTCACGATCCAAGTCCCCGAAAGCCGCGCCATAGCTCGCCGAGGTCTGATCGAGTCCCCACGCGGCGCTCACATCCTGAAACCGAAGGTCACCCAGGTTTCGGAAGGCGAAATTCGCTTCGCGGAGAACCGCACCTCCAATCCATCCACCGCTCCTTTCCTCGCGTTTTTGAAGATCGGGATTGATGAAATCCCTCGACATCCCGGTGGCGACGAAGAGATCCACCCACCCGTCATTATCCAGATCGGCGAACTTCGGCGACCAGGTCCAGTCCGTGCTGTCCAACCCGGCCAGATGAGCCACTTCCATGAACTGCTCCGTGCCCGTGTTGAGGAAGAGGCAATTGCGTCGATATTGGGGCGGATCGGACAACAACAGAAACCACCGGTCCTTTCCCGGATCGCGGTAGTTGAGAACGCGCCGGGCGTGGCTCGACCCGGCCATATCCGTCGCGAACAAATCCATCAGGCCGTCGTTGTTCAGATCGGCGATATCGGATCCCATCGAGGACCATGGCACGCACGGCAGGGCCGTCCGAGTCACGTCGGTGAACGTGCCGTTGCCGTTGTTGCGATAGAGTTGATCCGGCCCTTTGTAATCGTTGCTGACGTAAAGATCGGGAAAACCATCGTCGTTATAGTCCCACCAGACAGCGGCCAACCCGATATGATTCCCGGAGATGCCGGCTTCGGTATTCACGACGTGGAATCTGCCGTCTCCCAAGTTGCGAAAGAGGTAATCGTATTGGCCGGCGATGATGAGTTCGGAACGTCCGTCGCCTTTGCTGATCGCCGCGAACAATTCCTGATGGCTTGGACTGATCCTGATCTTCCCATCGGGCGTGGCCTGGATCGTCCCTTTCTGGAACGCATCCTTCGATGACGTTGGAAGTCGGTGCGCGGTTCCCACGCTCAGACGCGACGTCACCAGATAGGCATCCAGCCACCCGTCCCGGTCGTAGTCCCCAAAGGCCGCGGTCACGCTGGCCCCGGAAAAATCCAATCGAAACGACCGGGCCGATTCGCGAAAAGTGCCATCGCCGAGGTTGAGGTAGAGGAGATTCGGCGCGTTGAAGACGCAAACGTAGAGATCCAAGTCTCCTTCGTTGTCTATATCGACTAACGCGACTCCGCCGCACCAGCGGCGTTGGCCGTCAACTCCTGCTTTTCGGGTGACGTCCTCAAATCTCCACTGCCCCAGATTCCGGTAGAGCCGGTTGCCACGGTCGTAATTCGCTATGTAGATATCCGGCAAACCATCGAGATCATAATCTCCGATGCAGACGCCGTTGCCCGATCGCTGGTCCTGCAGCATTTCCAAAGTTGGATTCTCCGGGAACTGGTGCACGAGATCGATCCCAGTGCTCTCGCCAGCCATGCGCTCGAAGAGCGTGGGAGAGGAGCCGGGCAATGGCCTCTGAAGAGTCTGACTGGTCACTTGCGCCGGGGAGGGAACACTAGCGTTGCCATCGCCTGAGAGCTGGTTTCCGTGCTCTGCGAACCGGCCGACCTGGAACCCTTCACAGAAGATTTGAATCAAAACAAGAACTCCAGCGGCATTCATGACACTCGCGCATCTTGGAGTTCCCTCCGCCAATGGCAAGCTGCGAAGGCGTTAGGCTAGCAGTCCGTATTTCGGCCGTAACGCGGACACTCCTGTCCGCAAAACCGCCGAGAATGAGCGGACAGGAGTGTCCGAATTACAATTTGAGCGTTCTCGCCAAAGTCGGGCTTCCTCTCAGCGCGACCTTTGCGATGCGCTTGAACTCGCTTGTCCAGTCCATTAGCGCGTGGAACGCTTTGTCCCGCTCTTGAGACAATCGATGACGGCGATCCCGCATTGTGCACGATTCCAAAGCCATTTCCTGGCGATTAGGATTCATCTCCGGAACGTCAGCAACGTTGTTCGCGAGCCTGTTTGAAGAATGTCTTCTGGGCAGAAGAGGCCACCGGCCTGTTGCGGCAGGCTATCAGCCTGCCGTGATTTTCGTCGGCAGGTTGCCGACCAATACGGGCTGGCAGCCCGTTCCACCCATATTTCAGATACGCTCTTCGTCGCAGTGATTCGACTGAGCTTGGTTTCCATCTGTCGCTCCGGGACCACACATGTCGCTATTAGACCACAGTTCGTTCTTGCCTAAACGTAAGGGGGGGGGGCGATCATGCAACTTGACTGAGAGGTGAAGGATTAAGGTGGCCGCGCGGGCCGATCCTCGCCTCCGAATCGAAAAGAAATTTCTGGGGTTTTGTTTTATGGGCACTTCTCGATCTTCTCAGCTCCATGGGCCTTCTGCGACGCCACGCTGCCTTGGGCACGACGTTCCGGTGAAACGGCAATCAAATTCTCTCACCCGCAGCTTCTCACAGCGCGACGCAGCCGCAACCGAACTGATGAACATCGAACATCGAACATTGAACTTCCAACTTCGAACAAGTGACGGGCACCTTCGACGTTCAGAGTTCGATGTTGGACGGTTCGATGTTCATTCCCTCGCCAAAACTTCTTCGCAACTTGCGAGCTATCTCGACGATTGCCGCGCAGCGTTCAGGCGCCTGTCCGGGAACTCCATCAAAAGCCAGCTATGCCATTTGATATGAAAACTCCTCCGCCTCCATCCTCCTCCAAACATTCTGTTAGGCCGGGTCAAAGCTCGACGCGCACACACGCTTCACGACGCCGATGGCGTTTGGCCGCTGCTTGCCTGGCCGGGCTGAGTTTGGGGGTTGCCGCTTGGTCGGCGGCACAAACCGCCAAACCCAACGCGGCGAACCCGGCGCCTCCGCCATTGCAGGATTCCGAGCCGCCCGTGACGCCGGAACGGGAGCTGGGCCGGCTCGCCATCCTGCAACCGGTCGAGTTTGAGCGGTTCGCGCGCCAGGCCAAAACTCCCCAGCAACTCCAGGAGGAAGAAATCGCAAAGTTCGCCATTGGCCAACCGAAGGCCTACGCGGCGGAGTTCGAGGGATTCAAGGATGCCGGACGCCGCCAACTGGAGCAGGACGCTCGCGCGGCAGTGTTGGACCCGGTAAGACACTCGGGGTCAGTTGCCCAGCTCAAGATGGACCTTCGGGCCAAGAGAGCGCAGGGCGACAAGATTACGGAGGTCGTAAGGCCCGCCGGATCTCCGAAACCGAGCAGGTAGGCGAAGACTACCCAGATTCAGGAGGCGCATGAAAAGTTTCTTTGCACGGTCGCTATTTCCCCGGCATCAAGCACGCAGATTCCCTGCCTTTCGAAGGTTCTCGCTCCGATGTTCAAGGCTGGCGTGGACTCTCTTGCTAACGGCGTCCCCATCAGTTCTAGCCGTGAATAACGATGGCTATACCGACATCTATTGGTGGCGTTTCAACGGCGGCGCCAATAATGAGGCATGGGTTATGTACGGCACCGGCTGGTCCGGGAACACGGTGTACCTTCCTTACTGGACCGATTCGAATTGGAAGATGATCAGTGCGGCAGATTTCAACAGAGATGGCCAGCTTGATCTGCTCTGGAGACATGCCACAGCAGGTTTGAACGCGGTTTGGCTCATGTCCGGCGGTACGTATCTGAAGACCGTGTACCTGCAGCCGCTGACCGACACCAACTGGGAAATTGTGGCGACGGGATACTTCGATGGAACAACGGACAGGAATATCGATCTCCTCTGGCGAAATAAAGTGACGGGCGACAATGCCGTCTGGCTCCTCGATGGCATCGCTCTCATTTCCACGGCACTGATCCAAGAAGTGCCTGACCTGAACTGGAAAGTCGGAGGCACGGGTGATTTCAATAATGACGGGTTCACGGACATTGCTTGGCGCCACGGCACGACGGGGGTGAATGCGGTGTGGTATATGCAGGGGACTAGTTTCATTACCGCGGGCTATCCACCGGCCGTCTCCGACTTGAACTGGCAATTGATTGGCACCGGGCAGTTCAACGGCGATTCCAAGACGGATATGGTCTGGCGAAACGCGGCGATTGAAGAGAGTGCCATTTGGGTGATGGACGGCGTTAACATATCAAGCGCCGACACGTTTTCGTATCGCGATGCGAACTACTACAAGATGGGGGGAGCAGGGGATTCGAAGTTCAACTGCGATGGCGACAGCTTGCCCGATGTATGGGAACGCAACTACTTTGGGAACCTAGGGTACGCTGCAAACGACAATCCTGACCAGGATTCGAGAACGAATCTGCAAGAGTATCAGGACGGCACGGACCCCAGCATTGCGGGTCAGAATCCTACCCTCGCGGATGGCGTGGACTATCCGCCGCTTACGTGGATTACGGGCGGCGACGCCGCGTGGTTTCACAAAGGCGGCGTCGGGTCTATGCCCTGGCTCAGTGACATCGACTCAGCCCAGAGTGGGGCCGTTGGAAATAATCAAAGCACCTACATGGAAACGACTGTGACTGGCCCCGGAACCTTCACTTACTACTATAAGGTCTCTTCTGAAGCAAATCACGACTACTTCAAAGTGTACAAGAACGGCACAGAGATCCTGAGTCGTTCGGGAGAGGTGGACTGGACATACACTTCTATCGCTCTGGATTCAGGATCGAATGTCATTCGCTTTCAATTCAGCATGGACGGCGCTTGGGGAGGAGGCTACAACGCGGCTTGGGTGGATTTCGTCCGCGTGGACAGAGAAAATGGGAGCAGTGTCAGTCTGGCCGAAGGCGCGGACTATTCCGGCGGCACCTGGCAGACAGATGATGAGGACCCGCCGTGGTATGGGATAGGAGGGGAATCGTCACCCGGTGGCGGAGGGGATTCAATTCGGTCTGGCGCCATAGATCCAGACCGCGACACATATGTGCAGTTGACCGTGTCAGGTGCAGGCTACTTGAGTTTCTACTGGAAGGTTGATTCCGAACCGGGCTATGACTTCTTATCCTTCAATGGAGAACAAATATCAGGATTCCAGGATTGGACATACAAAAGTTACTACCTCTCTAGCGGTGGCATGCTGAGCTGGGTGTATGACAAGGACGAAAACATTGATGTAGGTGCGGATCGAGGGTGGGTAGATTGCATTCGCTTTGATCCCGACTCCGACGCAGACGGTCTGGCAGACAGTTGGGAGACTCAATATTTTGGGAGTACGTCGAGTCAGAACGGGAACGGTGATTTCGACGCGGACGGCTTCACCAATCTCCAGGAGTATCTAAACGGCACCAACCCCGCGCAGGCCGAGTTGCGCGTGAAGATCGCCACGCCTCGAAACTTCTCAGTTCTGCCGTAGGCAAACCAACTTTATCTTACGCAAGGAGACTCTATCATGAGGACAATGGAATATCGGTACGCGGGAGCCGTCTCACGATCAATTCTGCCCTGCCTGCTGGCTCTGACACTGACGCAAGTCTTCGCGACTTTCCCGAATCGCGTCAAGGACGCCGAGGACGGACTGTTCGGCCAAGCCGGGCCGCTCTCCGCCACGGGACTGCCGACTTGGACGGTTTCAGAGCCCTACATCAATCTCTGGATTTACGATCAGCCGCTCACTTACACGACTTCCTACGGCCAGCCCATTGGTTTTGGCGTGGCTTTCAAGCAGCGCGACAACCGCTCCAATTCCAAAATCTTCAGTCTGGGGCCGTCTTGGGAATCGTCCTGGCTCACCTACGTCGAATACACCACCACGGGCGGCACCGTGACTGCCGGAACCAATTATGTGAAGCTCGGCGGTGCGCGGCTCTACACCGCTGATGGCACGACCAAGGAGTTTAAGAGCGCCTCCACCATGGCCAAGCTCACGGATGGCGGAGGCGCTTTCACCGCGTTTCAGATCAGCTACCCCTCCGGCGCCAAGGAAACGTACGGCTATCTCTTCCAGGTCTCCACGAGTGAGAACTACGCCTTCCTGAGTGAACAAATCGATCCCGCCGGCCGCACCAATCGCTTTGTCTATGACACCATCAGCAACGTCGTCCGGCTCCGCCAAATGATCGACTGGGACAGCCGCACCAACACCGTTCGTTACCACGCCACCTACGACAAACAGATCAACGAGGTCGAAGACCACTACGGGCGCAAAGCCAGCTTCGGCTATGACGGCAACGGGCGGCTCAACTCGATCACCAACGCCGGCGGTTTGGTCGCCTCGTTCCAGTACGACGGCTGGAACTGGATCACGGATCTGACGACGGTTTATGGAACGACGGCCTTCGGTGTCACCGTGGACATGGAAGGACCGGAAACGTTGGGCGGGAATAACAAGGTCAACCGTTGCGTCCGGGTCACTGAGCCCGACGGCACCAAGCAAATGTTTCTCTACCGCGACCAATCCACCAAGCTAAATTCCGGCTCCGGCACCGATCTGATCCCGGCATCCTATTCCAGCGGCGAAGTGCCCAACACGTCGGTCCCGAACCCTCCGGCCCTGGCCAACACCTTCAACAACTCCTACCAAGACGCCCGAAATAGCTTCTATTGGAACACCAAGCAGTACGACTCCCTGTCCTCCGCCTTCAAATCCAGCGGCAACTTCAACGACCTGACTCTGAGCGACTACATGATCGCGCGCCGCCACCACTGGCTGCGCCGCTACAACAACGATGACGTGGTGACCGACACGCTCTCCCTCCGGCAAGCGGCCAGCCCGGACGGGACCAACTGGGGCCAAAAGGTCTGGTTCGATTACGCCGGCAAAGTCAGCGGCCAAAACTGGACGCGCGGCACCAATGCCACTCCCCGCTTCGAAGCGCTGGTTCTGCCGGACGGTTCGACCCGCTACACCTACGCCGAACGCAACGTCTGGGAAAAACCCACGCGCATCGTCGATACCTACACCAGCGGTTCCAGTGTGGCGGCGCGAACGAACAACTTCGTCTTCGCGTCCAACAACCTCGACTTGACCGAATGGCGCGCGCCCTCCAACGAACTGCTCTCCAGCAATCTTTACAACGGTTTCCACCAGGTCGTTGCTCATTTCAACGCGGTCAATGACCGGACAGACTTCACCTATGACTCAGCCCACCGGTTGACCGGCATCGATGCTCCCGGCGGCTTGGTCACGACCAACGTCTATCACACCAGCGGCAATCACATCGGCTGGCTCCTGCACACCATTGACTACGACAAAGCCTCCGGGAATCCGTTCCGGGCCACGAGTTTTGGCGCTTACTCCAAAGGCTTGCCCACCTCCACGACCAATGTCTATGGCCTGACGATCACCTCAGCCTGGGACGACCTTCAGCGGCTGTCCACGATCACCGTTCCTGCCGGGACCTACACTTACCAATACAACAAGTTGGAGTTGGAGAAGGTGATCGACCCCTTGAGCAGCACCAACCGCTTCACCTTCGACGCCATGCAGCGATTAACGGCGGTGATCGACGCCCAGAGCACCAACGCCTTCAAATACACCGGCGGCTTGGTCTCCGATTCGACCAACGCCCTGCAGCAGGTCGAAAAATACGACCATGACCTCAACGGCCATCTGCTCAAAGTGACCTATCCCGACACCGCGTTCATGAATCTGCGGTTCAGTCTGCTCGGCCACCTGACCAATCGCACCGATGTCGTGGGCAGTGTCCAGAGCTACTTCTACAACAACCAAGGGCTGCTCGCGGCCAGCAGCAATGCCTTCGGCCAGGCGTTGCTGCGCAAGTATGACCTCCGAGACCGGCTGACCAACCAGGTCGATTCCCGCGGCGTAAGCGTCACGATCACCTATGACAATTTGGGCCGTATGCTCACGCGCGCGTATCCCGACGGCGGCGCGGAGAAGTTCGAGTATTCCCCGCGCGGACTGATAACCTACACCAACCAACTGGGCTTTGTGACCCGGTTCGGCTACGACGCGCTGGGCCGTCGCCTCGCTGTGACCAACGCCAACAACGAAGTCGTCCGCTACACCTACGACGCCGGCGGCAACGCGCTTAGCCTGACGGACGGCAAGAACCAAGCCGTTAGCTTCGGCTACGACCTCTATGGCCGCCTGACCAGCAAGACCAACGCGGCGGGCGCGGAAATCCTGCGCTTCCAGTATGACGCCGCCGGGCGCACGACCAACCGCTGGACCCTCGGCAAAGGGAACACGGGCTACGCTTATGACGACGTCAGCAATCTGGCCAACATCAACTATGCCGCCAGCACGGACGTGACCTTCGGCTATGACGCGCTCAAGCGCCTGAAGAGCATGAAGGACGCCTACAGCGCGTTGGTCGGCGCGACCAATCAGACGAGCTGGACCTACAACACTGCCGGCGTACTGCAAAGCGAGAACGGCCTCTTGGGTAACGCCCTGGTGAGCTACGAGTACTGGACCAACGACGTGCGCAAGCTGTTCTTCGTGCAGCAAAAGGACGGAAGTTACTGGACTAACGGCTACAGTTATGACCCCGCCTTGCGCCTGAAGGTGATCGACACGCCGGCCGGATTGTTCACAAACTTCTTTTCGCCCGGCGTGTTCGCCGGGACGACCTGCGGGTCGCCCCTGGTCGAAAAGACAATCTTGCCCAACGCCGCTTACATCACCAACGCCTACGACAGTGTCGCGCGCTTGGCGTTCACCAAGCTGATGAGCAGCACGAACGTAGCTCTCAATTCCCACACCTACCTCTACAACCAGGGAAATCAGCGGACCAAGCACACCCGCTTGGACAACAGTTACACGGACTACACCTATGACAATATCGGGCAACTGCGCACTGCCCTAGGAAAGGAATCCGGCGGAGCTAACCGGCTGAATGAGCAATTCCGCTATGGCTACGACGCGGCATGGAGTTTATTGGCCAAGACCAACAACGCGCTGGTGCTGACCAATGAACTCAACAGCCGGAATCATCTCACGACCCTCACGCGGTCCGGGTCCAGCACCTTTACTGTGGCTGGGAACACGACCGTGGCCGCCACGAGCGTCACGGTGAACGGCAACGAGGCATCAAAATATGGCGACTACACCTACGCCAAGGATGTCGGCACGATCAACAATGGCACCAATACGTTCACGGTGATTGCGCAGGACAGTTCGGGCCGGAAGGACACCAACGTGCTCACGGCAAACCTGCCGAGCAGCGTCACCTTCACCTACGACCAGAACGGAAACCTCACCAGCGACGGCTTGCGGGGCTTCGATTACGACGACGAGAACCGCCTGACACGAATCACGCTGACGAACAATTGGAAGACGGAGTTTATCTATGACGGTCTGGGCCGTCGGCGGGTCCGCAACGAATATTTGTGGTTCAACGGGGCCTGGGCTTGGAACCTCCAGATTGAATACATCTATGACGGGAATGTGGTCGTGCAAGAGCGGTGGGGCGGGGACGAGCCGTGGGTGAACTACACGCGCGGCTTGGACTTGAGCGGCTCCTGGCAGGGCGCGGGAGGAATTGGGGGATTGCTGGCCCGCAGCCAGAAAGTAAGCGGGGCGTACCAGAACCACTACTACCATTCCGACGGCAATGGCAATGTCACCGCTCTGATTAACTCCAGCCAGGTTATTTCCGCGCGTTACTTTTACGATCCTTACGGAAACCTCCTCGCGTCAAGCGGCGGGATGGCCGACGCGAACGTCTATCGGTTTTCGAGCCAGGAATTCCATGAGAAATCCGGCCTCTACGCCTACGCCATGCGGTTTTACGAGCCGAGGCTAGGCCGCTGGCTAAATGGCGACCCCCTCCGCGAAGGCGGGGGCATCAACCTCTACCAGTTCTGCGGTGGCGATCCCATCAACCGCATCGATCCATGGGGACTAGGTCTTCAGATTTCTGCCATCACGATGGAGCCGGACGGAACGACTTCGGT
>JACQWK010000173.1 GCA_016209525.1 Verrucomicrobiota bacterium | reverse complement strand
CTCGTGGCCGTGGTCGAGCGGTGGAATCCATACGCCTGGGTACGCCAGGACTTGTTTGGCTTTGCCGATCTGCTCGCCATCCGGGGCAACGAAACTCTGGCGGTCCAGACGACAAGCGGGAACAACGTCGCAGCGCGGCTCGATAAGATTCGTGCGACCCACGCCGCCGCCCTTTGGCTCGAAGCCCCCACTCGCAAGATCGTCGTTCACGGCTGGCGAAAAAACCGGTCCGCGCGGCCAACGCAAAAGATGGCAATGCCGGGAAACCGTCCTGGAGGGGTTTCCAATCCCAGACCATTGACCTGAATCATCAAACATCCGTCGGACGGGAGGGGCGGGTTTTTGAAGGCATCCGCCAAACCGGCGTTATGGACATGGAAACTCGCTGCCCGGGGTTTTCAAACGCTTTCGGCACGCATTACGGACGTAAGAAAGAAACTGCGAAATGGTCAAAGAATCGCCCGACCGGGGATGGACTCTCTCCCAGTACAGCTTTTGAATCAGTGAATTGAAACGCGCCTGAGCTTCTCGTGTTGCGGCGGCCTGAGGAAAGCCTGATCCCTCGTAGCGAAGGAACAATTCCGTCAACTCCCTCAACTCGTCTTCGGAAACAAGTGGTCCGGTGGAGGGGTCTTGAGGCATTCCGAATCGTGAACGTTTTGATAATAACGTTCGTCGGCGGCGTTCTTGTAATCCAAAACCAAGTCGTACAATTCAGGCGTGCCGCAATCAGGGAATTGATCCTTCAAACCCTTCAGCTTCTGTAAGGCGAAGTCGCAATACGTGCTCATCTCACGCCACAGTTTAGCCGCCTCCGCTGGAGATTCCTGCCGAATGGCGGAATGCGCGACAAGTTGATAGGTGTGGACGATGGCCGCCTCAACCCGGCGCACATGCTCGGTAAAGAGTCCGCACCAGTTGTGCGTGGTTCGGGGCGAAAGCTCTTCACCGGCTCGTTCCAGTTCTTCGATGACGCAGCGGTTGACCGCATCAAGCGCTTGGCTGTTAATATTCATCGCAGCCACACGATGGATGAATCCTGGACGCTTGGCAAGGCCATAGCCGGAGCCGATGCCACTGCCCATCACACGGTTTTAACTCGCAGTTTTTTTGCGGCTTTAGACATTGAAAACCTTGCACACTGCGGTTTGGGTTCATCGTGTAGCCCCCACACGACTCAAAAAAACAAGCAAGAACACCGACACGAAGCGCGTTTGTCGCGCGCCAACTACGAAGCGCACAACTTTGGCGTGCAAGGTTTGGGCGGCGCGGTTTCGTGATTGCGTGCCGATTGAATAGTTCACCGCCACAAAAAAGGCGGCCCTTTCGAGCCGCCCTTGTTACACGGTTCGCCGGGATCACGGCATGATCGCCCAGAATTTGGACGCGCTCTTGGCGGTGACGAGTTCAACGTAATGCACGCGCAAGATTATCTCCGAGTTTCCGAGCGCCATGGAAACCCGGCCGGGAGATTATTGCAGGTAGCGCTGTCATTCAAAATCGCCGCATTTTGTTCGACTTCAAAAGCTCGACAACCTTATGCACCAAGGTTGGTTAGTTACCCTGGCTCCGCATATAGACAAAAAAGCCCCTGAGAAGAGCCGCTTACCCAACGCCCCTTGTTGATCAAGATATGGTCAACCTTGATAGGCAAGGTTTCGATGGCCTGAGTTCGGCGTCCCCCGCCAAATTCTGATCGCCTGAACGATACAGGGAATTCATGTTGACCCCGTTGAACGATTCGGCGCTAATGAGGCCAGATTCCTATGAAGAGAAACCTCCACCAAACAACAGTCTTTTTTAGGACTGGCCGCCATGGTGCTCCCATGTCTTTGCGGTTGTGCGACGATCACCAGAGGAACCACTCAGGCACTCGTGATTGAGTCCGAACCGTCAGGGGCGAGTGTCGAGCTTTCGACAGGCTTGCGCGGCAAAACGCCAGCGACGTTCAAAGTAAAGCGTTCCGAAAATCTGGTCGTCACAATCAGCAAAGCAGGATACGAAACTGTGACGGTAAACGTGATTGCTCAAATGTCCGGAGCAGGAGGTGCAGGATTGGCTGGCAATGTGATTCTTGGTGGCTTAATAGGCGCCGCCGTTGATGCTGGCACTGGCGCAACAAAAGAACTGAAGCCCAATCCCGTGAAAGTTAATCTCGTCAGGATCGAGAGAGGAAGCGCACCTACGCCGCCATAGTCAACGATCCGTCGCTGCACGCCCCCGCCATTGGCTCGGTGAGCGTTATGTGAAATCCCAAAGTCAGCCGGAGTGCTCCGGAGATCCATAGGTATTCCAATCGGCTAACCGGCGCACACCCCCTCTACCGCGCCCGGTCTTCCTGCCCAGCAGGCGAGTCGAGGTTTCACGCTGGGTCGTTCGCTAGCGCGTCAAGAATCCGCTCAACTTTTCCGCCAATCGCATGTCTGTCTGAACCTACCTGACGAGCCGGCGCCATCCATGCCCGCGCGGACGATCACACTCGGACGGGGAATCACACTACGATGCCTCGCCTTTGCGCACAGTTGGCTTCAGAGAGGCGTTTCAGACGTAGGCGGCAGAGAAAGAATAACCGCCAGGACTTCAGACACAGTTTGGCACAGATTTCCGGCCTGCCGGATGGCAGACACAACCTTGGCACATCACTAGGTTCGGACACAGTTTGGCACAAGTTTTCTTTCCAATAGTTGCCGCTCAATGCCACAAATCGCTTGCAACTACTGAGGATGCACTGTATTCGTAGCGGCAGAAAATGGCACAGAAAGGCAAGCATGAGCAACGACGAAAATACCCAAAATATAGGTTCAAGTCCTAGCCGTGGCACCAACCTTCAGAAGCGGCATTGCCATAATCCGGCCTTGCAACTATATTCCTCAAGAATTACTGATGTGGCGTTGAAGTTGCTTATTTGGGAGATCAGGTGCAGGATAGGCCTGAGAGTTCGGGGTTCACCTCGAACTGAGTTCCTAGGCCGTCAGCATGAAGACGTGGCAACAAAAGAATGATTCGAGCGCGGCAGGACCGAGCTTTGCCTGCGGGTTTACCCTGATTGAGTTGCTCGTCGTCATTACGATCATTGCCATCCTGGCCGGGTTGCTCCTGCCGGCCCTCATCGCCGCCAAGGCGACTGCACGTTCCGCGCGTTGCGTCAGCAATCTGCGGCAAGTGGGGTACGCCATGCATCTTTATGTTGAGGACCATGGTGTTTATCCACTGGTCGGCAGCGCGATGGGGCCGGGCAGCAAGTGGTACGATGATCTGTATCCCTACACAGCTCAGCGGTGGACCAACGATCTTTACGCTTGTCCGGGATACAAAGGACCTGTTTTTGACGGACGGATTGAGAAGAACACCATCATTTGGCACTCTCTCGGAAGCTATGGCTACAATGTGGGGACTGCTGATCAGGCGGACACGTTCCAGTACGGCCTCGGCGGAAAATACGTTTCGTCCATCCAGATCACTCAGACGGCCACCGTGGAAAACGCCGTCAAAGTGCCGAGTGAACTCATCGTGGTGGGCGATTCATTTTCGACCTTGTCCCAAAAAAAGCAAAGTCTCGTGGTTGGGTTGGAATTGTTGTCGCGCCGGCTTTATCCACAACTCGAACCGCAGGTCGAAGGAATGCCCCGGAACAAAGACGCCGAGACCCGGCACCGCCGAAAAATGAATCTGGTTTATGCGGATTCGCATGTGGAGTCCGAGCAATACAAGCGGGTGCTCTTGGATTTGGACCCGAATTTCCTGCGGCGCTGGCACACGGACCACGAGCCGCACACGGAGTTTTTCCAGTAGCCGTTAAACCGCCCACCAGACCTCTCTGACACGACTTGCTTCGGGTTTCGGATTTCGGATGCGGCTGCGCCGGCTGTGTCCATCCGTGGTTTCCCGATCGACCAGCGCCGGACTCAGGAAACCCGCGAGGGCCGCCATTTTCGTTTGATTTCTCAGGAGGGGAGAACTAACCCTTCCAGGCAATAAACCTTCCATGAAGGGAAACAACCATGTCCATTCTCAACATCAAACCCGCCGGTTCCTGCAAATACATGATCGCTCTGGGAGGCTGGAAGCCTGCCCGACGTTGGCGGACCGGCAATTCAAACGCTCCCCAGAGCCGTCACTTCACGTCGCCGGTGGCTGCCCATTCACAGCCGCGCTGAATGATTTTGCGAACGCTCGGATGTTCCAGGGCCTTGACATCATGGCCAAAAGTCTCATGGAACACGCGGCCCTTGCCGCAGTTCAGAGTGAAGACGAGAGGTTCGGTCTTCTTGCTCCAGGCCGAGTCCGCCTCGGCCAGGACATGGATCGGCGCGTCGCCTTGCAGTTTGGCATAGAGCTCGTCGTCAGCTTCGAAGTCATCCAGCCCTTGGGTGATCGGATGGCTCTTATTCGAGATCTTGACCATAAACTTGCCGCGCGGCCCATGTCCGGAAGATCCCATGACCCAATACCGGCCGCACATTTGCCGAAACTCGGTCCATTCCTTGAAGGAGGCGCTGGCCAAGTGCGCCACGACAAATCCTTTTCCACCTTTGACGAAATTCAGAAGATTCTCTTTTGCCGAGTCTGACAAGGTCGGTGTTTTCGCGTTATACATCGCCAAATAGACCAGATCGTAACGCGTCAAATTCACGGCAGAGTCGAGGATACCGGCGTCTTCACACACTTTTACGTCGAACTTTCCTGAGGAAGCCAAAATGTCGCGGGTGGCTGAGGAGACTTGCAGCCAATTGTGGGCCGGAGCCACATCGTCGCCGGTCACGAGCAACACTTTGATCTTTTGCGCGGTCTGGGCAGCTTGCATTTCAGGCGTGAACATCCACGCCACCACACCGATGAGTATTCCTGTCAGCAAACGCATAATCATTCTTCCTTTCTTTGAACTGTCTTTGCGCCATGAGAGATCGACGCAGCCTGCGACGATTTCGACCGATACTGATCTACTTCAAGTCTGCGCTACGAATAATTCTGAGATACCCCTCGCCCGCTTCAACCCGCGGTCTTTGTCAGCCGAAGGGACCCGTACGGACGCCGGCAGTCTTCCCCGAGTGCGGCCGAGCGGCCTTGACCGACATCAAAGGAGCAGCCCCCCGATTCGTGTTTTGATCGGTTCATGAAAACAGCCGATCGTTCTCTTGTTTTGCTCAGAAACCTTGAACCCACCCCCGTACCCCTCCGAGGGAGGGGAGCATCGATCGACGCGCTCGCAGATGCGAGAGTCAGTCGCCGTCTTTTCGTCCGAGCCGGCATGGCTGCTGCGCTGGGCGCGGCGGCAGTTCCAACGATCGTTCCCGCCTCGGTGCTGGGTGCGGAGAATCGATCGGCCCCCAGCAATCGCGTCGCACTTGGGTGCATCGGGGTCGGGCCGCAGGGCAGGGGAGATATGGGAGGATTTCTCCGGGAATCCGACGCTCAAGTCGTGGCCCTTTGCGATGTCGCCAAGCAAAACCTCGATCCGGCCCGCAACCAGGTGAATCAGAAGTACCAGAACAACGACTGCGCGACCTGCGGCGATTATCGTGAATTGCTGGCGCGAAAGGACATTGACGCCGTGTTGATCGCCACGCCAGATCATTGGCACGTTCCGGTGGCCGTCGCTGCGGCCAAAGCCGGCAAGGACATTTATCTGGAGAAACCGATGGGCTTGTCCGTCGCCGAAGACCAACTGCTGCGGAAGGCGGTGCAAGAAGGAAAGCGAGTGTTGCAATTCGGCACCCAGCAGCGGTCCAGCCAAGAGTTCAGACGGGCCTGCGAGTTGGTGCGCAACGGACGGATTGGCCAGTTGAAACAAATCAACGTTTGGTGCTCGGCCAGCCGACCGGGCGGTTCGGCCAAACCGGCGCCGGTGCCGCCCGGACTGGACTACGACCGGTGGTTGGGGCCTGCCCCGGACCGTCCTTACACGGACGGCAAGTGCTTTGACAACGATCCGCCCGGCTCTTGGAAGACCTGGTGGTTCATCTACGATTACGCGCTTGGTTTCATCGCCGGTTGGGGAGTGCATCCGTTGGACATCGCATATTGGGGGCATCCCTCCATGATGAACGCGCCGTTCGACCTTGAAGGAAAGGCCATCTTCCCGATCGAAGGCGTCTGCAACACGGCGGTCGCTTGGGATGTCAACTTTGCGTTTGCGGACGGAGTGCGCATGAGCTTCAAAGGCGTTCGCAATGGTTTCGATGAGGTGAACGAAATGAATGATCTGCGGCCATGGTATCAAAAATATGGCAAGGAGGCGGACCACGGGACGGCTTTTGAAGGTAGCGAAGGCTGGGTCATGGTCCATCGAGGCGGCCTGCACACCTCTCCGAATAAACTGGTGGAAGAGAAATTGGGTCCAAGCGACAAGCCGCTAACGGTGAGCCGCAGCCATGCGCGGAATTTCCTCGACGCGGTGAAAAGTCGCGGCCAAGCCATCTGCCCCATCGAAGAGGCCGTGCATGCCGACATTCTATGTCACGTTAGCGACATCGCGACGCGGATGAACCGGAAACTCCTTTGGAGTCCCGAGGACGAGCGGTTTATTAAAGACGACGAGGCGAATCGCCGGCTGGCGCTCCGGCCCATGCGTGAGGCCTGGCGTTGGACGTGACCCGGGGTTCTGATTCAGCGGAAGAGCTGGCCGACGTCCATCCGCAGATCATGATCGGGTCCGCTTTCGCGCTCGTGGAGAACCAATCGCTGGCCATCGTAAGAGAGACGTCCGACACCCTTGTAGTCGTTCGGAACCCTGAAGAGGAAACAGGCGTAGGTCTTGGAGGCGGTCGCACCGGCATCAAGATATTCGTAGATGGGCGTGTCGAAGATCCTTCCTTTCGCCACGAGGATGGGAAAGGGTTGATGGAGGCCGGTCGTGCCGAATTCGAGACCGCGGGCCGATGGCTTACCGTTTTCGACATGCCGCCAGACATTGAACCACGGATACTCTGACTTCCTCCAGATGTACCCGATCAATAATCCGCGGTTGGGACTGCTGGCTGTGGCCCAGCCGTAATCCTCGTTGATCGTGTAAGAGACGACGTTCGGATCGTGGTCGTCGGTCAACCGGCGGATGTCCACCGGCCGGCCCTTCTTGAGCGCCTCTGGCCATCGGACAGCGGGCTCCTCTGGATTGGGCAAAGGACTGCTCTGCATGAAACCGCGGCCCGCGTTCGCGTCCACGAGAGTGGACTCGTCCAGAAACGGCGGGCCGATGGTTGGATGCTGGACCATGTTGTAAAGGCGCCCCAGTTTATTGAGGTTTGTGACCTCTTCTCGCACGACGAAGCAAGGCGAATGGGGCAAGAGTTCGATGCGGCGTTTCACCTTGAGACCGGCGAGCGGCAAGGCCGCGGCCATCTCAGCCTCGAACTTGTTTTCGTTGGAACGCGGCTCTAGAAGAACTTGCCAATCGACGCGGGCGGCTTCGCCGTGGAAAGGCATGCCGTTTTTCCGTTCCTCGTCCGAGGGAGCGCCCCATCGGTCGAGGCAAAGGAAGTGACCCATGGGACGGGCTTCGGTCTTCCCGCCCTTTGATTCCCATTGGAGTGGATTCAGCCCGTGATTGTTCAGGTGGAAATCAGAGATTGAGCCGCCTGCGAGGTCCACAATCAGCCGGGCGGACTCGTTCTCAAGAACGAGCGAATGGCGGCCATTGATAGTCGTTTCCGCGATGATCGGCGTGACAGTGAGCAGGAGCGCCAACCCAAGAAGCGGTCTGAACCACAGTTGTCGCTGGGTCACTTCGTCGGATTGAAATTCAGGATTCATCGAGAGCCTCCAGACTGATCCAGTGTGTTTTGGGAGGATCAACTGCAGCCGCCGACGCAAAAAGGCGGACTCAAAATCACGAATTACGGTTTACGAATTACGATTTACGCGGGTCCGCCTCTTGACCTCGGCGGCGACGAACGGGTTGTTCACGGCAAGCCTCCCCGTGTTCTGGGCGAGAGGTGACTAATTGCGGTCGTATTGCGTATCGTAGTATTTCTGCGTGCGGCCCTGCTCCGGAGTGTAAGACTCGACGTGCCAGTCCGCGTTCAGGACGGAGGCCCTGCCGCTTCGAAAATAATCGGTCGTGCTGACTCGGCTACCTCGGAAATACTTGTGGCGCGCCGCGAGCACGTCGCCGGGAGGCGCGCAGCGGCCGTCGTTGATCAGAGGCTGGCCATTCTTGGGATCTCCGTTTTCATCAACGAGCACCATTTTCTGCGTCGGGAGTTTGATTTGCGTCATTTTGAACGGCAGGTTAGCTGCAGAGCCGGGGGGAAACGGAAAAAGCGAACCGGGTCCGTGATTGGCGCCTGGGACATAGCTGATCATCGTGTAGCTGTAAATGTACGGGTTGGAATCCAACTTGCGCCGCGCATCCCAGTCCTTGTCCGAGGGGCAACGGAACAGATTCGTCGTGAAATTGCCGATGTACCTGCCGATTGCACTGTTTCTCGGATCGTTAACCTGATCGCGCGTGAAAGTCCCGACTCCGGCGCGGTTGACATTCCAGAAAATCCAATCTTCCTGCATCACGCTGTAGGCTCCGCGCGACGCGACGCCGGGAAAAGTGTCCGCGTTGTCGTCGAGGTACATGGCGAAAGCGATGCCGAGCTGCTTGAGGTTGTTGAAGCAGGCTGTCTGATTGGCCTTTTCCTTGGCCCGCGCCAAGGCCGGAAGGAGCATGCCCGCGAGAATCGCGATAATGGCAATCACCACCAGCAATTCGATTAGAGTAAACCCGCTGCCCTTGCGGGAGGGATGGACACATTCCGTGGAGTTAAGTCGCCGTGTTTTCATGGTTCTAAATAAGCCATCTTTTCATTTCCAGGTCAACCTTGGGCTGAAAGCGGTTTTCCAGCCTGGTGTGTCGCCGCTATACAAATCGTCAGCGCGCTAGAATCGTCCGGGCCTTGGCGGCCCTGGAAACCCGCGGCTCAGCCCGGCACGGCGAAGCCGCAACCAAGTCCGGTGGGGCGAGACTCTGTCGGGTCCTGGAATTCTTCCCGGCAAGAAAGTCAGGGCCCGACGGGAGTCTCGCCCCACCTAAGAATCCGTGCGGCCTGCGACGGTGCCAGCCGATTCTGATAGACTCGGAAGTCTGCGCTACAAAAACCGTGTGAAGAATCAGGGTCAGGCGAGGATTTCTCGGATGACCTTTGCCTCTGCGACACCGGTCAGGCGTTCTTTTAGACCGTTCCGTGCGTAGAACAAATCTTCGTAGTTCAATCCGATCAAATGGAGGATGGTTGCGTGCCAGTCGGGCACGCTGACCTTGTGCCCGACGGCCGCAAATCCCAGATCGTCTGTCGTCCCCACCACCGCTCCTCCTTTGATACCTGCGCCCGCCATCCAGGTCGTGAAAGCATTTTTGTTGTGGTCCCGGCCGGCGTTTGCTTCGCTTTTGTCCTCAGGTAACTGGGCAATCGGGAGGCGTCCAAATTCACCGCCCCAAACCACCAGCGTGCTTTCGAGCAAACCTCGCTGCTTGAGATCCTGAAGGAGAGCGGCGATGGGTTGATCGGTCTTTTGGCAGGCCGACCGCAATCCCGAAACGATGCCTGTGTGGTGGTCCCAAATCTGGCCGTTGATAAAGATTTGAACGAAACGCACCCCGCGTTCGACCAGCCGACGCGCCAGCAAACAGCGGCGTCCGTAGGAATCGGTCGGTTCCCGGTCGATGCCGTAAAGCTGCCGTGTCGTGGATGGTTCCTTTGAAATCTCCAATGCTTCCGCCGCGGCCAATTGCATCCGTGCCGCAAGTTCGTAACTGGAGAGACGCGCCTCCAATTGGGGTTGATGCGGACGAGCGTCCCGGTGCATCCGATCCAAGCGGCTCAGGAAATCTCTTGCAAGAGGCGACACAGCAGGAGGATCTTCCTGGTCGGGATGCAGGTTGAGGACCGGGGTGCCTTTGGAACGGAAGCGAGTTCCCTGGAACACCGGTGGAAGAAAACCTGAAGCCCAATTTTCGACCCCGTTGACTGGCAGTCCCGCGGGATCATCCAATACGACATACGCCGGAAGGTTTTGGTTTTCTGTCCCCAAACCGTAGGCGACCCAAGATCCCAGGCACGGAAAACCTGATCGCATTTGCCCGCTGTGGATCAAATAGAGCGCTGGCTCGTGGGTGAGGTTGGCCGTGAACATTGACCGGATGACCGCGAGTTCATCAGCTTGATGAGCGAGACAAGGAAGCAATTCGCTCATCCAAATGCCCGAGCGGCCATGTTGGGAGAATTTGAATGGACTGCGCAGGATTGAACCCGCCGCATTCACGTTCTCGACTTCGCCTGCGATCTTCTCGAAGTAAGGCTCCCCATGATGCTTATCGAGCATCGGCTTTGGGTCGAACAGATCGACCTGGCTTGGCCCGCCGTTCATGAAGAGTTGAATGACGGCTCTTGCGTTGGCTGGGAAATGGGGTAAACGAGGCTTCAGGTTAGCAGAAGGGTGGGCAACGCCCGTGGGCTTTGTCTCAACGACCTCGGAGGCCAACGTCCTGGTTGTCGGCCCAGAGTCACCTCGAAACAAGGAAGCGAGAGCTGCTCCATAAAGCCCTCCGGCCATGCGCTCAAACCAGGCGCGTCGAGAGAGACGCGGTTCGTTCATGGAAAGCAGAATGAGCCAGAGTTCCTGCGAGGGCAAGTCGGGAAGCGATGACGCTGTGAAGCGACTTTTCATGAACTGGAGCGCCGGTCGCCGATCCGGGGAGATTCCGTGGGGCACGAATCGCTCCAGCGCGCCGCGTCGGCGACCGGCCTTCCAACTGCGAGGTGCATGGTCCCAAGGCGTGATTGAAGCTCGTTCAGGCAATTCGTCAAGGAAACCTTGCACTTGAGACTCAGTATCACTATAGTCAATTCCATTGAACGCTTCCATGCGTCCGGTTCGCAAAACCTCGGTCGATTTGGCGTCTGTCTCTTCGAGGAACACGCGCCTTCCGGAATCCTTAGGGGAATCGTCGCTCTGGCAGTCGGTGGGCGCCACGTGGCGCCAACTCCACGGCAGTTTTGCGAGGCTGGGCGTCAGTTTTGAATGGCACGACTTCGAGTGCGGCGAGGAGTTCGATTGGTCGAGAAGCTTTCATCCCGGCAGTCTGGAGATTTGCTTGAACCTTTCCGGCGAGGGCGTCGTCAGCAGTGGAAGCGAGAGAATCGAAATCGTGCCGGAAACCGCGAGCTTTTACTGCCAGCGCGATCTGAAACTCACCGCTACTCGGCGGGCGGGCGAACGGCATCAGTTCATTACCGTCGAGTTTTCCTTGGAATTCCTCGCTCAACATTTGGCCGGGAGGTCGGAAGGCCTCCACCCGCTGATCCGATCATTGGTAGAAGGACGGTCAAAATTGGTGGGGGTAGGCTCGATCTTACGGATGACGGGCGAGCAACGCTCCCTGATCTCAAGCTTGCAGCGGCCTCCAGTCTTTCTCTCGGCACAAGAGTTGTGGTACCACAGTAAAGCCTTAGAAATCGCGGCGTCCGTCCTCTATCAACCGCCTCCTGAAGAAGAGTTATTCTGCATGCGCCAGAAACGCCTGGCGCAGGAGCGGGTGGCGCGCGTCGTGGCCTTGTTGAAGAGCAACCTCGCAGAACCTCCGAGTTTAGAGGAGATCGGCCGGGCCGCAGGCTGCAGCCCATTCTACTTGAGCCGGACTTTTACCAAGGAGATGGGGATGACGATTTCGCAATACCTCCGGCAGCTCCGCATGGATCGCGCCGCTGAACTGTTGCGGTCGGGAAAATTCAATGTCACCGAAGCCGCGTTGGAGGTGGGTTATTTAAGCCTAAGCCATTTCAGCCAGGCGTTTCACGAAACGTTCGGCTGTTGTCCGGGACTGTATCCGATGGCCACTCCGACCCAGAAAGCGGCTGCCCGCGAAAGGTCATTCGATCAATCGACGTAAAGGAACTCGGCTGAGTTCAACAAAGCATGGCAGAACGTCGTCAGCGCGCCACGGCTCCTGGAAAGCATTTCGTCGTCCTTCCCAGCGTTTCGGAGGCCGTGTTGTGTTCGCAGCTCGATCCAAGCCGCCTGAAGCTGCTGCAATGTCTGAAGCGCCGCCGATTGTTCGTCTTCGGACGGGGCCCTGGCGAAGGCTATGAGAAAAGCGCGCTCGATTTGCCGCCCCGGCTCGCTGCCGGCTTCTACTCGAACGCGGTGTGCGAAGGACGTGGCGAGTTCGCGCAAAGTTTCGTCGTTCGTCAGGTGCAAGGCTTGTGGCGCTGAGATTGATTCGCTGCGCTCAAGGCAATTCGGATTCATCGCTGGAGCATCGAACACGTCCATCACGGTTGGAAGATCCTTGCGGAGTTGTTGACCGTAGATACTGCGACGCCATCCTCCGCCGGCTTTTCCTGGAAGCACCACGCCGTTGGTGCGAACTTCCACGGGGACCGGAGGGCCGAATCGGACTTCGACCAAACGGCCCGACACCGAGACTAGGCTGTCCCAGAGCGCCTCCGCTTCCAGCCGTCGCAGCGGCACTCGGGAAAACAATTCGTTGTCGGGGTCTGCATTGAGCAAGCCGGCCGAAACGGCAGAACTCTGTCGGTAGGTGCGTGAGGTGAGAATGAGCCGGTGCAACGGCTTCATGCGGCAGCCGTCGCGGACAAATTCGTTGGCCAGCCAATCGAGCAGCTCCGGATGTGTCGGAAGGGCTCCCGTTCTGCCGAAATTGCCCAAACTTTTCACCAGACCGTGGCCAAAGTGATGCCGCCAAATGCGGTTGACAAACACTCGACTTGTCAACGGGTGCTTCGGGTTGGTGAGCCATCGAGCCAATGCCAAGCGGCGTCCGGTGGTCTCAGCACCGGGCCAAGGCACGCGAACTTCGAACCGAGCATAGTTGTCCGTCAGCACGGCCGGGACGCCCCCCTTGACCCAGGCGCTGGTCCGTTCGTATTCACCGCGCCGATAGATGTAGGTGGGCGACGGATCCCCCCGATCCCAAAGAGCGGCGACGCGAGGTTGCGGGATCTTCTTGTCCTTCTGCTGATGCGCCTCCCAAGTTTTTCGTTCTTCCGGAAGCACGAACGGCAGCGAGCGTTCGCCCAGCTTGCCAACGTTCACCGCGCCGCCATACGGACGCAGGTCCGGCTTAAGCCAATTGTACTCATCGTACGCGCCTTTGAAGAGATCAGCCAGCCGATAGTAATCCCGTTGCGGGATCGGATCGAACTTGTGATCGTGGCAGCGCGCGCACTTCAGCGTTAGCCCAAGCACTCCGGAACCGAACACATCGATGGCATCGGAGATGACCTCCAGGCGATCGGGCACAAATCCGGTGATATTCGCCCACGTGGGATCGGGTCCCATGCGCAAAAAGCCCGTGGCGACAAGATTGTCGTATATCTCTTGGGTGATGGTCGGATTGTGTGCGTAATCGGCCAACTCGTCGCCGGCGATCTGTTCCAAAAGGAATCGGTCGTATGGCTTGTCGGCATTGAAAGCCTGGATGACGTAATCGCGGTATCGGTAGGCGAAAGGCCGAGGCAAATGCTGTTCACGCCTGCCTTCAACGTCAGAATACCCGGCGACATCAAGCCAGTGCCGGCCCCAGCGCTCACCGTAACGCGGAGAAGCGAGCAGGCGATCGATCAGTCTCTCGTAAGCGTCCGGGCTGTGATCCGACAGAAACGCCGTGGTTTCCTCCGGGCTTGGGGGAAGCCCTGTGAGATCGAAACACACTCGGCGAAGCAAAGTGGCTCTGGCCGCTTCCGGCGCGAAGGTCAATTCCTTCTCCTCGAGCTTGTGCAGGATGAAGGCGTCGATCGGGTTTCGCAGCAGGTTCATCTGTCGTACCGGCGGCGGCAACACGAACTTGGGCGGTTGGAACGACCAGAACTCTCGGTCTTTCTCACGGACGAGTGGATCGTCTGGCGTGCCTGCGAGGTCGGGTTCTTCCGGCGTCTCCGGGGCGCCTGCTTCGATCCATTCCGTCAACTTCGCCAAAGAGGACGGTGCGACGGGTTTGACGCTGGCTTCCACCAATCGTTTGCTGGGCGGGCATTCGCCGGACTGAATGCGTTGGACTATGCGACTCGTGGCGGGGTTGCCCGGCACGAGGGCGGGCCCGGACTTTCCCCCCTTCAGCATCGACAATTTCGAGCGCAGGTCGAGTTTCGCCTCCTGTTGCTGCGCCCCATGGCACGCTGTGCAATGCCGGAGAAAGATGGGAATCACATCGTGTTGACTCAAGCGTGGTGTCGCCAGTGAATTCGGTTCTGCAATCGTGCGCAACGCACCAACTCCGCAGATGGCAGTGGAGATTGCCACGGCGCTCCTGAGAATGCGGCGTGAGATCAGGATGTGTCTAAATCGTTGCATGCGGTGACGATCTTTCGGGTCGCGGCCGTGCGCGAAGCACCAGTCGCAGTGTCCCCGCAGTGCCGACGCGCTGCGGAGGCCAGCATTTGGGCTAGCTAGCGCCGGTCGGGCGGCAACTTCACGGAACGGTTGGGCACAAACCCTTGATGCCAGAGTTGGACCCAAAGATCCTTGAGCTTCGCTTTGGCGATGTGTCCATCCACATAACCAAGGTTGATGGCCTTCAAATGCCGATCCACGAAGAAACGGCGCATGCCGTTATCAGTGTGTTTGCCGGAGTAATCAGGCGGAGGCGGATCATTGGCATCCGGCCAGGCATCAACCCAGTTGCCATCGCCGTAGAGAGGCACTTCGGCACCGGCTTTGGAATAGAGCTGAAAGTACCTGTTCCAGTCCGAGTGGTTGGGGGGCGGCTCGTAATAAGATCCTTTGGGCGACTGCATCCAGGCATTAATCACGTAGCTGCCCTCGGCGTAGCTCTTGCCGAAATCGCCCCAATAGAAGCTCCAATTCATGAGATTGTCGCCACGCGGGTACCCGCCCTTGGCGCCCGGCGACCGTTTGCGCGTCGATGGACAAACGATCGTCTTCATGACGCCCTCATAGGCCGCTTGCGGATCCTGCGCGTAACGCTGGTCACCCATGTACGGAGCGATGGCATGGAACCAATACGGTTTGCCCGGTCCGAGCACGGGCAGCACCTTTTCGCCATGTTCGTCCGAGTAAAAAATCGTGGCGAAAGTGAGTTGCCGCAAATTCGACTTGCACCAGGCGCCGCGCCCCTCCGCCTTGGACCGTCCGAGCACCGGCAGCAGCAGGCTGGCGAGGATACCAATGATGGCGATGACGACCAACAGTTCAATGAGCGTGAAAGCTCCACGTGAGCGAAGAGGCTGCTTCATGGTTAAGCTGTATTCTAAGCGGAAAAGTCTCGGCCAGCAAATGCAGAAACAAGCGGTTCGGATAGCCTCTCCATGAACCTAAAGGTGGGGCGGGTTCATGGTCCCAATGCGCGATTATGAACTGATTAATCGAATTGCTGCGACAGGTGGAGAGTTGACTTGGAAGCTTTAACGCCTAACTTGGCGGCTAGAGACCAATCACCAATCAACCGACCCATTACCATGAAGACGGCCACCCTTCTCCCAACGCGGCCCAGTGCGATCAGAGCGACAGGGTTCACCTTAATCGAATTGCTGGTTGTCATCGCGATCATTGCCATCTTGGCCGCCATGCTGCTGCCGGCGCTCTCGAAATCGAAGACCAAGGCGCAAGGCATTTCGTGCATGAGTAATCTGAAGCAGATTCAATTGGCGGGCTTGTTGTATCCCGAGGACAACAACGACAAGCTGGCGCCATCCGGTGACGATAACAATCCAGCGTGGGTCTTTGGCTGGCTCGATTTCGCGTCGGGCAATCAAGTGAACACAAACATTCTTTATCTGACCGACGCGAGATGGTCCTTGTTCGCGCCGTACATCTCGACACCGACGGTCTATCATTGTCCGGCGGATCAAAGCTGGGTCCTTATCGGCGGGAGGCGGCATTCCCGGGTTCGAAGCATGGGGATGAGCCAGGCGTTCAATTGCCAGGGATCCTGGTTGCCGGCGCCGAAATACAAGGTCTTCCGAAAGTTGGCTGAGATCACCAAGCCTTCGCCAGCGCAGGTGTACTGCCTCTTGGACGAGCATCCCGACAGCATCAATGCTGGCGGATTCGCGAATCAAATGGTGGAAAATCCGGGTTCGGCGCGAATCATCGATTTTCCGGCCAGTTACCACAACGGCGCGGGTGGCATCACCTTCATGGACGGCCATTCGGAGATCAAGAAGTGGGCGGACCCGCGCACCAGACCCCCCGTCCGCAACAACAATCAACTCCAGCTCAATGTGGCTTCGGCGAATAACAAGGACATGATCTGGCTGTCGGAGCGAACGACCAGCTTGACGAAAGAATGATCGATGCTGGGCCCCATCGATTACGCGATCATCGCGGCTTATTTCATCCTGACCGTCGCGCTGGGACTGTATTTCGCGCGCAAGTGGAAAGGATCGGAAGACTATTTCCTGGCCGGGCGAAGCTTGACTTGGCCTTTGATCGGCCTCTCGCTTTTTGCCACCAACATTTCGACGGAACATTTCGTCGGGCTGGCGGCCGGTGGCCACCGAGAAGGACTGGTTCAAGGCGGTTATGAGTGGATTGCCAGCTATTGTCTTTTGATGCTGGCGGGCGTCTTCGCGCCGCAATATCTGAGGCACAGAGTATTCACCATCCCGGAATTCTTCGAAAAGCGCTACGGTCTCGAAGCACGCGTCCTGCTCACGATCTACTTTCTGGCCATGATCGTGCTCACGAAGACTTCCGTCGCGCTCTACTCCGGGACCCGGGTCTTGTCGGATCTCACCGGTTGGGATTTTCAGACTGTCATGTGGGGGATCGGAATCGTGACCGCCCTTTACACAATGGCTGGCGGCTTGGCGGCGGTGGTTTACACGGACGCATTGCAGGCGATCATTTTGATGGGAGGGTCTATGCTGCTGACGAGCCTGGCGCTAGACGAGGCCGGCGGGTGGTCTGGCCTCACGGCGAAGCTCCAAGCCATCGGGAAACCTGAACTTCTTTCCATGGTCAAAGGGCCCGGCTCGGAGCTTCCCTTCAGCGGCTTTCTTTTGGGGAATTTCCTCATCGGCGGAATGTTCTATTGGTGCATGGACCAGGTGAACGTGCAACGCGTGCTGGGCGCCAAAAATGTTCGGGAAGCAAGGCTGGGTGCTGTTTTTGCCGGCTTCCTCAAGATTTTGCCGGTCTTCATTCTCGTGCTGCCGGGCGTGGCGGCCGCGGCTCTCAATCTCGATATTCGGGACTCAAACGGCGTCCAGGATTACAACCGGACCTATAGTGTCCTGGTGCAGACACTGTTGCCGGCAGGGCTGAAGGGTATCGTCCTGGCCGCCTTGCTCGCCGCCTTGATGTCGTCTATTAGTTCCATGTTCAATTCAGCTTCGACCTTGGTGGCGCGAGATTTGGTGGCGCGCTTCAAGCCAGAAACTTCGGCGCGAATGCAGATCCTCATTGGCCAGGCCGCCCTCGTGATGGTGATGATCGGCGGGATCATGGCCACACCGCTGATCGGCAAGTATAAGCACCTCTGGGAATACCTGCAGGAGGTAAGCGCCTATTTTTCGGTTCCATTCGCGGTCGTAGGATTGAGCGGCGTATTCATTCGCCGTGTGAATCGGCTCGGCGCAGTGGCGGCCGTCGTCATAGGCGTGCTGGCCAGTGCTCTCTTGCTTGTCGATAGCCACACGACGGGCGGCTTGTTCTCTTTCTTGAGGCATCCTTATCTCAATTCATTCCTGCATCGTTCCTTTCTTTGCGCGGCGGTCAGTTTCGTTGCACTGATCGCAGTGAGCCTTTTCACGGCGCCGCCTCGGGACGAGGTACTCGCTGGAACGTTTGCCTTTTCGTGGAGCCAGGGAGAAGGCGAATCTGCGCACGACCTTCGTCTCGCCGGCCTTTGGATGATCTGCCTCTTCCTCTTGGTCGCAGCGTTGTGGTGGATGTTCCGTTAGGTTCGTTTGATCTGAATCAACGCCGAATTTCGGGGGATCGGTGCAATGGTTCAATGATCTTGAAAGCGAAACCACGACGTATTCTCGGCCCACTCCTCTCACTGAGCAGAACGCAGGATGGACCACCTTTCCTTTCCCTTCACCCCGGCCCTCTCCCCACGGGAGAGGGAGAACCATGCGCCGACCTTGGACCAGTCAAGCACGCTAGGTCAGCCCATGCACGGGCCGCGGCTTTCCCTCTCCCTGAGGGAGAGTATCTGTTGAGCGTAGCGCAGATTTTCAATCTGCCGTGTCGCAGAATTAGATTCTGCATCGGCGACGAACGGAACGCGCGTGCCGGAATTTTCGTCGCCCTGCCGACTTCAAGTCGGCGATACGGCAGACTGCAAGTCTGCGTTACGAGACACCGCACACTAAACACGCACGAGGGAGAGGGGCAGGGTGAGGGGGAACACGACGTCTCCTGGCCAAGCGGTGTAGGCTGTCCCGTGGGACAGGCCGCGAGCCTCAACTACCCTGTTGCGATAGGGCGCAAGTGCTCCCCAATTCCAACCGCGCACTTCTGGTTCAGGAACTTCGGAACTGCGCTGGTGGTTCTGGCTGCCACGTCGCTCGGATGTCTCGGGCAGCCCGGCGGCCTTGAAGATCTGTCCAAGCTGATGACCGGGCGAACGCGGGCCGAAAACGCCCTGTGGATCGAGAATCCTCTGAGCGCGAGATTCAACAGCTCCAAACAGGTTGTGGTGGCCGATTTGAAAGGTCCCGCCACGATCACCATGATCCACTTCGCCATGCCCCAAACGCTCAAGTTGAACCGCGACGTGCTGCTCCGCATGTATTGGGACGGTGAGTCATCGCCCAGCGTGGAGGTGCCGTTGGTGGATTTCTTTTGCGATCCGGCCGGGTCGCGCGAAGAAGTGAATTCGGCCTTTGTCAACAAGCGTCGCGGCTTCAACGCCTATTTCCCGATGCCTTTTCGGCGCTCGGCTAAGGTCGAGCTTCTCTATGACGGTCCGTTGGAACCGGGCGAGGAGCTTTGGAAGATGATGCCGTGTTACAGTTACGTGATGTATCGAACGACGCATCAGATCCCCGAAGACACGGGATACTTCCACGCCAGTTGGCGACAAGAGGGATTGCTCTTGGGGCGGCGCGATTACGTGGCGCTGGAGGCGAAGGGAAGAGGGAAGTTCATTGGATGGAACGTCAGCATCCGCCTTCCCGGTCGCGACAATTATCCGGTTGACGCGAACGAAATGTTCTTTGTCGATGGCGAACCCGACGCCTCAGTCGAGTTCCAGGGGCTGGAGGCCGCCTTTGGTTTCAGTT
>JACQWK010000169.1 GCA_016209525.1 Verrucomicrobiota bacterium | reverse complement strand
TTGCCGACCGGGGCGGGCAGGTTGCCCGCGCCACCCATTTTTCAGACAGGCTCTAAGGCAATTGTCGTACTCGATAAAAGCGCGAAGCAGCGTTGATGGTATCAAAGATTTCCACAACTCGTGCGATCGGTCCCGAAGCAAGATTCGTGAGTGCGCCCCACGAAGGATTGGAAATGTTCTCGATGTACTCCACCGTGTAGCCATTAGTGGCACTCGAAGCCATGGCGAAGCGCAAAGCCACAGTGTTGTCCACGCGGCGGATGCTGAACCGGGGGATGGTTGGCGGACTTTGAGGCGGCGGGAGTTGGGCCTCGACGAGCGCGCTCCAATTTGTCCCCCTGAGCACCCGGGCCAGAACTCGTGTAGCGGCGGAGATTGACACTGGCCTAGCGTAACGCTGGGCACTGGCTGATGTCGCCCCTCCCACCAAGCGGGGATCTGTGCCATCGGTCGTAAAATACGCAGCCCCGAACTCATTGTCATGCGTCAGCAGGAGGACGTAACCCGGCGCCGTGTTTCCCGGCGAGTCGCTCGGCGTGAATCCACTCTGATCTCCTCCCAGGCGGGGAACTGAATTTGCCTGTGGTCGGCTTGGCTCTTCCCGCTGGGTGGTGATGCCGGGAGGAGTTCTCATCGCGGCGAGCCGATTCGTGTCGAGTTCGAATCGGATCACAGGAGCTGAGAGCTCTGGGTAAAGGCCGGCCTTCCTGAGTTGATCCAGCACAACGCTCGTTCTCGCGGGAAACCAAGCGCTGGTCATGCGATCAATCGTCTCGCGCCAGTCGCTCTCACCGTAGGGCGGCTCTCGCACCGTGTCACCCCAGCGGGCCGAATAAGCGCGGATCGCCTTGTCGATCTGCGCCGCTTTGCGCAGGATGCGGTTAGTCGCGGCATCCGCAGTCAGGGCGCCTCCGCCGAAAAGGTGGCGCTGGGCGTGGTCCGCAAAGCGCTGCCGATACTCCGCGTTTGCGGCTAAGTCTTGGTGGATCCACTGCGGGTTGGCGTAGGTGAAGTTGTTTTGGTTTGGACTCAGATAAGGGCCGGTCCGGTCCACTTGGCTGAACGGCGCCCCGAGCGTGTGTTCCGCGTCGTGGTTGAAAAAATGGAAGCCTCGCTCCGGATTCTTCCGATTGCGCAGGCCGAACCAATTGTTCGATCTCTCGTAGTTCAGGAAATAGGAGAGCGGCGCGTCGCCATCGCCGGTGTAAAAAATGGCCAGCATGTAGTCGATGAGATTATCCACTTCGAGAAGCACAGCCAGCGACGGGTTGCGCGTGCCGTCGGCGTTTCGCCCCAGGACGGCGTAGTAATTGGAATTGGCCGGATTGGCTGCCACGGCGCGGGCCTTTTCCCAGAGCGAGCGGAACGCGTCTAAATTGCCATCCGCGGCTTCGGTGACAAACGCGCCGATGTGATTCGCGCTTTTGACCACATCGTAATCTTCCTTCCGGCCTCCGAAATAGGTCGAGCCGTACGCCTTCTCAGGCCGTTCCTGGATTTCGTAGAGCCCCCAATACTGTCCGTTCAAGTAGAGATGGCAGGAGCGCGAGCGCGTGGCCGGCTGGCCCATGGCACCGAGGGTTTCGCGACAGAACGCATCCTGAACCATCGTGTCGAACCGCCCATCCACGGCGTCGATGCCCCAGGAATAATTCTGGCTTGTGCGGAGGTCAAACGTGTCAAATTCATCCGCCCCGCCGTCATCGAAGAGCGGATACCCAAGCTTGGGGACTCCGTAATCGCGGCGAAAAAAGATTCGGAAAGCGTGCTTGGCATATTGCGGGTTCCGACTATAGCCCCCGCGGATGCGCACGCCGCAATTCTCTTGGAAGCGTTCCTGCGGATTCTTCGCCGGATCGAGCAGTTCGAGCGACGCGGGACGTTCCCAGGCTTGTCCATGCTGGAGGGCATTCGCGTAAATGCCCGCGGCCGGATCGAACAAATGCTTCATTTCGCAGACGAGGGAGACCGAAGGAATCTGCGTCAGCGCCTCATGCCACTCCGCGGCCGAGTAGCGCGAGATCACCTCAGGGTCCATCCCGTAATCGACTTTGTTCGCGCCCCACGACTCCGGGAAATAACGCGGCGCTTTGCCATCCGGTGATTGGTGGAGCGCGTCCGAGAGAAAGATAAAAGTGTGCGTCTGCACTGAGGAAGGGGAAAAGCCGGCTTTGAACGCGCGGGCGCGGACGACCGTGCTATTCGTGATCGAAATTGGGCGCGTGTATGGAGGTGCCTGGCCGGGCTGAGGTTCGCTGCAATCCAGCGAGTAGAAAATCACGGCGCCGGCCGTTGCGGATGTGATCGAGAGCGTGAACGGTGCCTCGAAAAAGCCGCGGGAGACACTGAACTGCGGTTCGGCCACGCTGGAAACTGGTTCATTGGCTTGAGGCGATAGTTGCGCGAAGAGACTGATCGATGCCGTTACTACCAACAATTTCGCGAAGTATCTGACTGGAACAGCGAGCCGGGCGCAAATCAGGTGTTGAACACCAATCATAAGGCAGCCGCGAAGTGGCGAAAGATAAATCATGAACCTGTCGATTGGTGGGGTGAGACTCCTGTCGAGCCCTGACTTCATTGCCCCGAAATGATGCCAGTGCTCGACGGAGTCTCGCCCCACCGGATTGGGTTGCGGCTTCGCCGCGCTGCGTTACTTGAGTTGTGCCGGTGCAGGCGTTTCGTGGCCGCGTGTCGTGCCTTTCGGCGACCTGCCTTCCGTAAGCGAGCGATAAATCTCCGGCCGTCGGTCGCGGAGATGGTTGTCGTCCTTGGCCTGGGAGAGATCGATGTCACAAATCATAACCCGGGGAGCGCCGGAGGATTCGTCAACCGAGTTTTCCTTGGCGATAACCTTTCCGTTGGGAGCGGTGACAAGGCTTTGTTGGGGGTGGGCGAACGCGATGAAGCACTGATTCTCGTAAGCCCGCGTGCGCATCATCGCTTCGTTCAGGTCATTGTGGAACCCGTAGGTCGGATTCAGAATCAGCCTGGCCCCTTGCAGCCGCAGAGCGCGCGCGGTTTCGGGCCATCGGCGGTCAGCGCAAATCATGATCCCTACGGGACCCCACGGTGTTGGCCACACTGGCAGAGCGTCGCCCGACGCGTATTGCAGGTCGTGCGCCTGCAGGTGCGTCTTGTGATACACACCAAGGCGCTTGCCGGTCTTGTCCCAAAGGCCTGCGGTGTTGTAAGCCTGGCCGTTTTCCAGAGAAGTGAAGCCGAAGCAAATCGCCATTCCGTGTTCTTTGGCCTTCGTCGCGACTTGCTTCAAGTAGGGGCTCGAATCCAAATCCTGCGCAATGCCGCGGATCTTTTCCGGCGTCGATGCTTTGTCCGGGCTGGCATAGCCATCCAGCCAGCATTCCGGGGTGAGGAAGAGAGCGGCCTTTTTCTCGACCGAGATCTCGAGGCCTTGGAGGAAAGCCGCGAAATTCGCGTCCAAGTCCCACTTCTTGGGCACCGCACGCAACAAGGCAAGGCGAAGCACATTCGAATCCACCGGAGAATTCGAATCGGCCGCCGCCACCCGTGCCTGACCGAAGTTCGGAAGGAAAAGCAGACTCAGCCAGACCCGAATTGCAGAGGAATGGCGGTTCATGAGGCTCCCCATTTAACACGTCACAACTCACCAGACGAGGGAAATCCTCCAGAGGATCAATCCTGCAGCGTGCGCCAGGTTCATCCGGCTTTGCCAAACCACAATCTGTTACCCTCAAACGAAGATAATGAGGTGAAGTAGCCGCGGGTATATCTTGGAAGAACGCGGGATTCCAAGTGGCGCGCAGGACCGAGGCCTGATAATGTTAGGAGCGGTAGGTCCGCTCGGCTGGGTGAGTTCCGCTGGTTGCTGGTGCGTAAGGATTGGAAATGGCAACCCCTGTCCGAGTCAAGGCTGCCTGCAGCGTTGCACAATGACTGAAATTGAAACTGGAACCGAACTATGACGACGATCACACACCTCCTCGGTGATCGAGCCGAGGATCTGCTGGGATTTAAGAATCCGAGAATTCCCAAAGAACGCATCCATCTTCCCGGCCCCGATTTCGTGGACCGAGTCTTTGCCGGCTCCGACCGCAACAACCGCGTGCTCGGCAGTTTGCAGCGTCTCTTCGCTCATGGCCGGCTGGGCGGCACAGGCTATCTTTCGATCCTCCCGGTGGACCAAGGCATCGAGCACTCCGGCGGAGCCAGCTTTGCCAAAAACCCGGATTACTTCGACGCCGAGAACATCGTGACACTGGCCCTCGAAGGCGGCTGCAACGCCGTTGCCTCCACCTACGGAGTGCTCGGCGCCGTGGCCCGCAATTACGCGCACCGAATTCCGTTCATCGTAAAGATCAACCACAATGAACTGCTCACGTATCCGAACAAGTTCGACCAAATCATGTTTGGCACCGTGAAGCAGGCGGCGGACATGGGCGCGGCGGCGGTCGGCGCGACGATTTATTTCGGCTCCGACCAAAGTGGACGGCAGATCGTCGAAGTGGCTCAAGCGTTCGCGATGGCGCATGAATTGGGATTGGCGACCGTGCTGTGGTGCTACCTGCGGAACAGCGCTTTCAAGAAGGACAAAGACTATCACGTTGCCGCCGATCTGACAGGCCAGGCGAATCATTTGGGCGTCACGATCCAGACGGACATCATCAAGCAGAAACTTCCCGAGAACAACGGCGGTTTCAAAGCCCTGAACACCGGCGGCTCCAGCTATGGCAAATTGGATGAACGCATCTACACCGAACTCACAAGCGAACATCCCATCGACCTTTGCCGTTATCAGGTGGCCAACTGTTACATGGGGCGTGCCGGGCTGATCAATAGCGGCGGCGAATCGAAAGGCGCGAAAGATCTCGAGAATGCGGTCGCCACAGCCGTGATCAACAAGCGCGCCGGCGGCATGGGGCTGATCTCAGGCCGCAAAGCCTTCCAGCGCCCAATGAAAGAAGGCATCGCGCTGCTCAACGCAATCCAAGACGTGTACCGGAGCAACGAAGTCACCGTCGCGTAGAGCCCAGTTTAATATTTAAGGGCTGACCCTGATGTTTCGGAGACAGCTATGTCCCGGCCGTTATTTCGAAATGAACGCAAGGCAAGCAGCAACGCCGCGACCACCAAGACGGCGCTGAAGAAAAACGCCGCGCCTGGAAGATGAACGGTCGTGGTCTTGCCGATGAAATGGCCGAACAGGCCTGTCGCAATCGGCGGCCCGGCAATGCCGGCCACGCTGGCCAGGCTCGTCAATGAACCCTGAACCCCTCCCTGTTCGTCCGCGCCGACGCTGCGCGAAATGAGCCCTTGCACGGCGGGTCCGGTAATGCCCGCGAGCGAACCGGCGATCAGGACCGCATATATCATCCAGCCCTCCGTCGCAAGGCCGTAACCGGCATAGCTGGCCGCCGCGATGGAAAGGCCGACGATCGTCGCCTTTTCCTCGCCCAACCGCGGGACAATGACGCGCGTCAGTCCTCCTTGCACAATCGCCGCCGTCAGTCCCACGATGGCAAGCGAGAGGCCGGTTTGACCGACGGTCCACTGATAGCGATAGCTCGTGTAAAGCACCCAGGTGCTCGGCAACACTTGATGCGCCAGGTGAATTAGGAAGAACGTTGCGGTGAGTCCCAAAACGAGCGGATATCGGCGCAGATCGAGCAGCGATCCGACCGGATTCGACCGCCCCCAACCGAACACGCGCCGGTTTTCCCGGCCGAGGGATTCAGGAAGCACGAACAGTCCGTAGAGCCAATTCAAAATCGTCAGCCCGCCAGCCACCATGAAAGGAACGCGGAGGCCGACGTTTCCAAGCAAACCGCCCAGCGCCGGGCCGAGAATAAATCCCAGGCCGAACGCCGCGCCGATCAGCCCGAAGTTCGCCGCCCGTTCCTCCGGCGGACTCACATCGGCAATGTAGGCGGTAGCGGCGGCGAAATTGGCGCCGGTCACTCCGGCGATGATGCGTCCGGCGTAGAACCATCCCAGATTCGGCGCATACGCCAAAAGAAAGTAGTCCAACCCGGAGCCGAAGAGCGAGGCAAGGATCACGGGACGACGGCCAAATCGATCCGACAGGTTTCCCAAAAGCGGGGCGCAGAGAAACTGCATCAACGAGTAAAGCGCGGCCAGCAGTCCGACGGTGTGGGAAGCGGCCGCAACGTTTCCCCCTTCGAAGTGCTCGACCAGTCTGGGCAAAATCGGAATGATCAAGCCGATCCCGAGAATATCGAGAGCGAGCGTCACAAAGATAAAAGCCAAGGCTGGTTTTCGCGGCGTCACAACGGCGCGTCAGTAGAGCGGCTCCGAACCCGAATGGCAAGCCGGCAACATGCTTGCAGACAGTTCAGGGGTCGAGCGACGGCGGCTTCATTCCGAATCTTCCTACGACCGCAGTTTTCTCGTCTCAGGTCTCCAGTCCGATCATTGCGGACCTCAACGGTGACGGGGCAGAAAACGCAAACCCGGTGTCCGCAAGAGTGTCGAGGAAGTAGCGTTGGAAATTACCGTTCCCACAAACAGCATCTGGCGCGTTGAATCCACCGACACGCTGAGCGCTCCCTACTGGCAACTCGTGGATGTGCTGACCAACCATGCGGCGAGCACATCGCTCATTCGTGACTTTGGTCAAAACGGACGGCTGGGCGTCGGTCAGACGCCCACACGATTCTATCGGCTCGTCCCGGAATGAGATCCGCGTTATGTCCTGATTTCAACCAGGTGGGTGCGGCAGAGCCGCCGCCACCAAGTTAGGACACTGCGGGAATCAGTTATTTTCCGCCAACCCTTCCACGTGACCGATATTTTTCACCGGCTCAAAAATCTTGAGCACCTCCGACAAGAGCGCCCTGTCGAGCGGTTCGGCAATCCACTTCGCCCACTTGCGGATGTTCTCCGGATTCGCCGATCCTGCCACGGTTGTGGCAATGTCGGGATTGGCGACTGAAAATTGGAGCGCGAGTTGAGTGAGGTCAACGCCCTTCCGGGCGCAATGCTCGGCTGCTTTTCGCGCCGCCGCCTTGACATCTTCCGGCTCCTTCAGCCATTTCGGCAAGGGCGCGTTCGACAGCAAGCGCGCCGAGAATGGACCGGCATTGATAATCCCAATACCTTTCCGCTTCAGAAACGGGATCAACTCGGCCAAGCGCGTGTTCTGCAACGTGTACTGGTTGTAGGAAAGGATCACGTCCACCTCGGTTTGATCGAGGACGAACTTGAAAATCTTCATCGGGTAGCCGCTGAAGCCAATGAAACGGACTTTGCCTTGGTCGCGGACTTTGCGCAGCGCGGGCAGGGTTTCATCGACAATTTGCTGCATGGGGACGAACTCGATGTCGTGGCAAAGACAGATATCGAGATGATCAACCCCCAACCGGTGCAAACTGACATCGACGCTCTCGACGACGCGTTTGGCGGAGAAATCGAAATGTTGCAGATCATAGCGGCCCAGCTTGGTTCCGATGAGATAGCGGTCGCGCGGCAACTCACGGAGGGCGAGGCCCAACAAGACTTCCGACATGCCGCGGCCATAAAACGGCGAAGTGTCGATGAAGTTGAGTCCGCATTCGAGTGCGACGTGAACGGAGCGGATCGCCTCGTCGAGCGTCACGCGTCGGAATTCTTGTCCAAGCGAGGACGCGCCAAAGCTGAGAAGGGGAACTTGGAGGCCCGTGTTGCCTAGCGGTCGAGTCTGCATCGCGCCAAAGTTGGCAAATTCGAGGGAAGGTGTCGCGGAGAAAATGGCAGATCCCTTTAGGTGTCAGAAAGATGCCTGTTGTGAGGAACAGGCCGCTGGCCTGTTGTGGCAGGCTACGAGTCTGCCGACGCTTTCGAGTTAGAAGCGGGGGGTATGGTTTTGGCTTCGACCCGACCGCTATTCCGAGACCGGGGGTGGACCAAACCGCTCCCATTCTTTACCCACTCTCCTCACACGCCGAGTCGGTCCGCGAGCGCATCCAAAACACGATCCATCTCGGTCTTGGATAACGCGCCGAGCCGGCGTTCGAGTTTGACCGTAGAGACGGTTTGAATCTGTTGCAGGTGAAAGGCGCCGGGATGTAGAAACGGTTTCGGGATGCTCAATTCCCAACGGTTGCCGCGCAAAGAAGTGGTGTGAAGGATCACCGTGACCAGATCGAGTTCGTCGTCCGCGGGATTGCCCGTGAGAAGCAGCGCAGGACGAACCTTGGCCGTCATCCCGAAATCGACCGACCAGACCTCACCCCTGTTGACGACGGGCATCTTCTTCCTCCATGCGATCCAACATCATTGCTC